>NZ_OZ007030.1:0-332359 GCF_963931595.1 uncultured Subdoligranulum sp. | reverse complement strand
ATGGCCCGCTGCTACGGCAAGCTGGAGATCGACGAGCGCCATCGTCACCGCTATGAGTTCAACAACGACTACCGCGCCGAGTTCGAGGAGAAGGGCCTGACCATCGCCGGCACCAGCCCCGACGGCCGTCTGGTGGAGGCCGTGGAACTCACCGAGCGTCCCTTCCATGTGGGCGTGCAGTTCCATCCCGAGTTCAAGAGTCGTCCCAACCGCGCCCATCCCCTCTTCAAGGGCTTTGTGGCGGCTGCGCTCCAGTACCAGACCGAGCACACCCCCACCGGCCATGAGGTCATGATGGACCAGTGATCCTTCTGAAATGACAACCGCCCCGCCGCAGAATCTGCGGCGGGGCGGATTTTTGTTTTGTGTGGCTGTTACCGGCAAAAAGGCCAGGCTTCTGCGCGCCCGCATACTCCCGTTACCACCCTTTCACAGGGTGGTCCGTTGAAAGTTCTTTGGTTACTTTCTTTAGGAATACTACAGCGTTCCCGTATGCTCCCGTTACTACCCTTTCACGGGGTGACCCATTGAAAGTTCTTTGCCTACTTTCTTACAAGAAAGTAGGTCAGCGGTCCTGGAGGGGCACATACTCACGGGGCACCATAATGCTCTGGTAGGCCGGGCGGATGATCTTGTCCATGTTGACCAGCTCCTCCATCCGGTGCGCCGACCAGCCCACGATACGCGCCACCGCGAAGATGGGTGTGTACAGCTCCACCGGAATGCCAAGCATATCATAGACAAATCCCGAATAGAAGTCCACGTTGGCCGAAACGCCCTTGTAGATATGCCGCTTCTCGGCAATGACCTGGGGCGCCAGCCGCTCGATGGTGTTGTAATACTCAAAATCACGGTCCCGGCCCTTGGCGTCGGCCAGCTGATGCACAAAGTTCTTGAACACCACGGCGCGGGGATCGCTGAGAGAATACACCGCATGTCCCATGCCGTAGATCAGGCCCTTCTGGTCGAAGGCCTGCCGGTCCACGATCTTGCGCAGATACTCCCGCATGGCATCCTCGTCGGTGGGATCGGCCACATGGGCGCGGACATCGTCCATCATGTGCATGACCTTGATGTTGGCGCCGCCATGCTTGGGTCCCTTCAGACTGGAAAGGGCCGCCGCAATGACCGAGTAGGTGTCCGACCCCGAAGAAGTCACCACGCGGGTGGTGAAGGTGGAGTTGTTGCCGCCGCCGTGCTCCATGTGCAGCAACAGGGCAATGTCCAGCACGTGGGCTTCCAGATCGGTGTACTGCCGGTCAGGACGCAGCATCTGGAGCAGGTTCTCGGCGGTGGAAAGCTCGGGCCGCGGCCGGTGAATGTACATGCTGCCGTCGCACTCGTAATAATGGTAGGCATGGTATCCGTAGACCGCCAGCATGGGGAAAACACTGATCAGCTTGATGCACTGCTCCAGCTGGGTCTGCAGATCGCTCTTGCCGATATCGTCGTCATAGCTGGCCAGGGTCAGCACACTGCGGGTCAGGGAATTCATCAGATCCTTGCTGGGTGCCTTCATGATGACATCCCGCACAAAGTTGGTGGGCAGGTCCCGGCATTTGGCCAGACAATCCTTGAAGGATTCCAGCTGGGCTTCGTTGGGCAGATCCCCCAACAGCAGCAGATAGGCCGCCTCCTCGAAGGCATAGCGCTTGCCCCGCAGCCCCCTGATCAGGTCATAGACGTTGTAGCCGCGATACCACAGCTTGCCGTCGCAGGGTACCTGCTTGCCGTCGCGCTCCTCGAAGGCATCAATGCGGGAAATGTTGGTGATGCCCGCCAGCACACCCTTGCCGTCCTGGTCGCGCAGACCCCGCTTGATGTGATACCGGGCAAACAGCGCCGGGTCCACCCGGTTGTTGGTGACGCACTCCTCGGTAAAGACGCGCGCCTCTTTTTCAATGGCTGCGTAATCGCTCATTGGAAGACCCTCCTTTTCCGACACTTTTGATGGTTCGTTTGATTTTTTTCCTATCTCTCACCCGTTTTTTGTACAGTTCGTATACTGCCTATTATATCCGTTCCGGCAAAGGGTGTCAAACAAACATTCTGTAAACAAAGTTCTATTTCTAACAAAAAACGCCCGTTTGCCTCGAAGTTTTCTTCGTGCAGACGCGCGTTTTTTAGTCAAGTGTAAAATTTTCAGATTTTGGAACCCAAACGGTCTGTTTTCCGGGCGGTTACTCCCCCTGGCGGGCCTGCAGCGCTGCCAGCAGCGGCGGCAGCAGCTGCTTCTTGCGGCTGACCACCCCGGGCAACACCGCCACCCCGTCCTTGGGCTCCACCCCGAAGGCATCCCGGATGATCTCCCCGGTATGGTCGCCCCAGTACATCAGGTCGGTGCTCTGGGTCTTCATGTCGGTGAACATATAGAAGATCATGGGCAGACCTTCCCGGCGCCCCGCTTCCGGCAGGAAGGGTCCCACCAGCGCTTCGGCGGCGGCACGGGATTTGTCGGTCATATAGATGGACTGGCCCACGCCGAACTTGGCGTCACCGCGGCTGAACGCCTTGAAGTCAGAGCGGAAGACATCCTCGGCGTCCCGGCCGGTGAGATCGGCGCCCGCCTCGAACATCTGCTCGGCGTAGCTGGGAATGTCCTCCCCGGCGATCTCGGCCAGCGCCTTGGCGGTGGCTTCGTCCTGGGGCGTGGAGGTGGGCGAACGGAACATCAGCGTGTCGGACAGAATGGCCGACAGCAGCAGCCCCGCAATGGGCTTGGCCGGCGTGACGCCCTGCTCCTGGTACATCTGATAAAGGATGGTGGCCGTGCAGCCCACCGGCACATTGCGGAAATACACCGGGCCGCTGGTCTCCAGATTGCCGATGCGGTGGTGGTCGATGATCTCCAGAATTTCGGCCTGCTCCAGACCGTCCACCGCCTGGGTGCGCTCGTTGTGGTCCACCAGAATCACCCGCTTGCGGTGCAGGTTCAGCAGGTTCCGGCGGCTGACCACACCGCAGTATTTGCCGTTTTCGTCCAGAATGGGGAAATACCGGTGGCGCACGCTGGCCATGATCTTGCGGGCATCCTCAATGGGGGTGTTGACGCTGAACTTCATCAGGTCGTGGGTGCGCATGAAGTGGCGCACCGGGGCCGCCGTGGTCACCAGCCGCCCCGCCGCGTAGGTGTCGTAGGGGGTGGCCAGCACCGCACAGCCCTTCTCCTGGGCGCGGGCCACGATGGTGCGGGGCACCGCCGAACCGCAGCAGACCACAATGGCTGCCGCGCCGCAGTCGATGGCGCACATCTGGGTCTCGTACCGGTTGGAAACCAGCACCAGGTCGCCGGGCTTCACCAGCTCCTCCATGATCTCGGGGCTGGTGCCGATGCAGATATGCCCCTGGGTGATGCGGGCGTCGGCGTCGCCCACGATGAGTTCCGCCTCCAGCGTCTCCAGCAGGTTGTGGTAGCTGGTGTTGGCCGCCGCCAGCACGCCGGTGTCAAACAGGTCCATGTTGGCGTCGGCAATGTCCTTGATGGTGATAAGCCCCTGCAGCTCGTCCTCCCCATCGGTGATGCACAGCGTGTCGATTTCCACGTCGCGCATCATGTTCCAGGCCGCGCGCACGCTCAGCTCGGCGTCGATGCCCGGCTGGTGGCGGATGTCGATATCCTTGATCTGGGGGCTCACGTCGGTGCAGAGCCGCGGCGGCTCCATGCCGAAATGCTTGAGCACAAACTGGGTCTCCCGGTTCACATGCCCGGCCCGGCGTGCCTCATACTTGCCTGTCAGGCTGCCGCCGTTTTTCAGCCAGGCGTAGGACAGCGCCGAACAGATGGAGTCGGTATCGGGGTTCTGGTGGCCGATGATGTTGATATGGCGCACATTTTCAGTTGACATGTCGGTTTCCTCTTTTCCCTGGGAAGTGGCGCGGGCGAATCCCTCGGTGCCCGCAAAATAACCAAAAGTTCTCTCTTCGCACTCTATGACATTTTCTATTATACCACACTTTTTTGCCGTTGGCGATTCTTGACAATAACTGCATTACAGCGTAAAATAGAACCTGTATGTGGATATTGGGGGTTTGCCCCCTTCAATGCAAGTCAAATAGAGAGGGAACGGATATGATTCAGGAAAATATTCGCAACGTCGCCATCATTGCCCACGTTGACCACGGCAAGACGACGCTGGTGGACCAGATGCTCAAGCAGTCTGGTGCCTTCCGCGCCAACCAGCAGGTGGCTGAGCGCGTGATGGACTCCGGTGCCATCGAGCGTGAGCGCGGCATCACCATTCTTGCCAAGAACTGCTCCTGCGTGTACAACGGCGTCAAGATCAACATCGTGGACACCCCGGGCCACGCCGACTTCGGCGGCGAGGTGGAGCGCGTGCTGAAGATGGTCAACGGCGTGCTGCTGCTGGTGGACGCCGCCGAGGGCTGCATGCCCCAGACCCGCTTCGTGCTGCAGAAGGCGCTGCAGCAGAACCTGTCGCTGGTGATCGCGGTGAACAAGATCGACCGCCCCGACGCCCGCATCAAGGAAGTCATCGACGAGATCCTGGAACTGCTGATGGACCTGGGCGCCACCGACGAGCAGCTGGACAGCCCCATGGTGTTCTGCTCCGGCCGCAACGGCACCGCCAGCTATGACTGGACCCATCCCGAGAACGGCACCGACCTGAAGCCGCTGTTCGACACCATCCTGAAGTACGTCCAGCCGCCGGAGGGCGAGCCCGACGAGCCCCTGCAGATGCTGGTGTCCAGTGTGGACTACAACGAGTTCGTGGGCCGCATGGGCGTGGGCCGCGTGCAGAACGGCGTCATCAAGGTGGGTTCTCCCGTGCAGGTCTGCGACTGGCACAACCCCGACGTGCATATGACCGGCCGCATCACCAAGCTGTTCGACTTCAAGGCCAACGGCCGTGAGCCCATCGAGCAGGCTTCCGCCGGCGATATCGTCGCCTTTGCGGGTCTGCCCGACATCACCATCGGCAACACGGTGTGCGATCCCAGCAAGGTGCAGCCGCTGCCCTTCGTGAAGATCAACGACCCCACCGTGGAGATGACCTTCTCGGTGAACGATTCTCCCTTCGCCGGCAAGGAGGGCAAGTACGTCACCTCCCGCCAGATCCGCGACCGTCTGCAGCGCGAACTGCTGAAGGACGTGGCCCTGAAGGTGGAGGATTCCGCCACCAACGATTCCTTCCGGGTCATGGGCCGCGGCGAGATGCATCTGTCCATCCTCATTGAGACGATGCGCCGCGAAGGCTATGAGCTGCAGGTTTCTCCCCCGCACGTGCTGACCCACGAGGAGAACGGCAAGACGATGGAACCCATGGAGCGCGTTGTCATCGACGTGCCCGAGACCTACCAGGGCGCCGTCATGACGGCGCTGGGCGCACGCAAGGGTATTCTGATGAACATGCAGATGATGAACAGCCGTTCCCGTCTGGAGTTCCGTATGCCCAGCCGCGGTCTGTTCGGTTACCGCAGCCAGTTCCTCACCGATACTCACGGTGAAGGCATCATGAACACCATCTTCGACGGTTACGAAGAGTGGTGCGGCGATATCCAGACCCGTTCCACCGGCTCCCTGATCAGCTTCGAGACCGGCGACGCCGTGACCTACGGCCTGTTCAACGCCCAGCAGCGCGGTATGCTGCTGGTCAACGCCGGTGAAAAGGTCTATGCCGGTGAGGTCGTTGGCTACACCCCCACGGGCGAGGACATCACGGTCAACGTCTGCAAGACCAAGCACCTGACCAACACCCGTGCTTCCGGCAGCGACGACGCCCTGCGTCTGGTGCCGGTGAGCAAGTTCAGCCTGGAGGGCTGCCTGGAATTCCTGGCCCCCGACGAACTGCTGGAAGTCACCCCCGAGAATCTGCGCATCCGCAAGCGGATCCTGGACCATGACCTGCGCATGAAGGCCGCCAGCAAGAAGAGCAAGGGCTGATTGTTCCTTTAAGCAATCAAAGAGGAGGTTCGGATTCAGCGGCTGCGCCGCCGATGACGACAAAACCATAACACCCCCGGCCGGATGGCCGGGGGTGCTGCTGCATTTATAGCTTGGCAAGGCACTTTTCGGACGCTGCACGTCATGCCGAAGGTTCCGCCTGGGCACCCTGAATGGGCGTCCAGGCAGTGGAACCGGCCAGATAATCCTGTAGGGAGATTACGGCAAACCCGCTGACAACGCTCGGTTCCGTGCCGACAGACACCATCACCTGCTCCTGCCCCACCAGCATCTCGGGCCAGCCATTGGCCTCGGTAATATGGGGCATATCGTACACCTTACCGTCCGCCAGATCATAGATCCACACGCTGCCAACGCGGCCGCCCATGAGCCAGCGCAGGCTGCCGTTTTGGGTATAAGTCCAGTTGCACCGCTGATTGCCCGGTTTGCCGGGTACGGCCTGCCAGTCGCTGCCGTCGGCGGCACAGCTTTCAGTCCCGCCGACAGAGCCATCCCCCGCAAACCAGTCGAAATACAGCCGGTCCCTGGCCATTCCCAGAAAGCTCCGCTGCTTGCGGGTGCCGTCCGCCTGCGCCTGACCGTAGTAGGGTTCGGAATAGATTTTTTCCACCGCACCGGTAACCGGGTCATACCAGTCATATTCCAACACGGCATTTTGCAGCACCGCTTCGAACTGCTCCCACTCCTCGGGATCGGGCAGCGGCACATCGGAGATTACACGCCGCAGCAGAAAACGCTCTGTGCCCACAGCGTAGATGCTCTGGGTCTGATCGGGCAGCGCCAGCGATGTGCATTCACCGGTTGCCAGATCCAGGCGCACCCCATTGTTGTGGCTATCGGGGTAGGTGTAATCAAAATCATAGGCGCTGTACTCGTCTGCACAATCCGGCACAAAGTCAAAGCCCAACGGTACTACCCGGGCTTCGCCGCCGTTTTGCGGAACCTGATACATGGCATCGTTGGCAAAAACACAGATGCTGTCCCCATAAGACATCACGTCAGAATGTACCCGACTCGGCACCTCGATCGAGAACAGGGTGCTGCGCCGTGCGGTAGCAAGGTCCGTCTTCAGCAGCCGGAGAACGGGAATATCCCCCTCCGGCGAGGCAAATACCGTATTGTACACCGCATCCGCTGTAGATTCCTGATACGACACAAACCGCAGCTGCCCTACCGGGAAGGCAGCGGTTTCCTCCGCAGCTTCCGCCGGGGCGGTTTCCACCGTGGCCGGGGCTTCACTGGTGGTTTCGGACGCCGCCGGGGCACAGGCAGTCAGGCTCACCGCCAGTCCCAATAACACAGCCAAAAATCGTTTCATCCTTTTACGCCTCCTCTGTTTCTTCCGTCACCGGGGCCACGTTGGTGCCGGTGAAATTACTCGCCAGGTAGTCCTCCTGCCGCACCAGACAGTAGATGGAATCCTCCGGGTGGGCGGCGTAGAAGTTGTACAGCAGCAGCCGGCCGTCGTCGGTCAGCGCCAGGGGCCAGGGTGTGTCCCCGCCCGAGGGGTTCTCCACATGCCGGGTGCTGCCGTCGGCGGGCTGGTAGACCACCACCCCGTTGCCGCTGCCCTGGACCAGCCAGCGGATCTCCCCTTCTGACCGCAATACGCCGGGCAGGCCCTGGCCGTCCTCCATGGTCAGCACCGTCTCGGCGCCGCTGCCGTCCGGGGCGCAGCGCTCCACCCGGCAGTTCTCCTGGGTGGTTTCGGTCCACTCCGCCCGGTAAAAATAGAACATTCCGTCCGCCTTGCCCAGGTAGACCCGTTCCCGGGGCCAGCCGCTCTGCGCCAGTTCGCCGGTATAGGGTTCCTGAAAAAGCGGCTCCACCGAGCCGTCGTCGGGGTCCCACCAGGCGTATTCCGCCGTAGCGGTCTGCAGCGCCGCGGCCCGCTGTTCCTCGTCCTGCAGGGAGGACAGCGATACCTCGCCGATCAGCCGGGTGATGAGAAAACGTCCCTCCGCCCCGTCGCAGACCCGGATGGTCTGGGCCGGCATCGGAATGGTCTGGGCCGTGCCGGTCTTCAGGTCCACCCGCTGCATGGACGCATAGCCCCATGACCGCTGCACAAACAGGTAGAGGGCCCGGTCATCTATAAATCCCACGCCATAGCCGTCCACCACCGGCATGGTTTTTTCGGTGCCGCTCGCCCGGTCAATACTGTGCAGCGTGCGGCCATCCTCCTCAAAGGTGGTGTAATAGATGGTATTCCCCCGGGCAAAGCAGCTGCCCAGCCGGTAGGAGGGCATCCCGGTGTCCAGCACCCGGCGCTGCTGAGCCGTGGCATAGTCCAGCTCCACCAGGTTGCCCAGCGTGGTGCCATCCGCCTGGGCTTCCACCTGCCACTGATAGAGGGCTTTGCCGGTGTTTTCGCAGTCCTCGATGTTGCAGAGGGTCCCCTGCACCAGGGCAGTCTCCGCCGTGGCCTGGGCCGTGGCCGCCTCGGCGGTGGCCCGGGCGGGCGCTTCGCCCTGCGGGGCGGAGGCCGCCGGGGTGCAGGCGGACAGACAGAAAGCCAGGGAAAGCAGTACCGGAAAAGAAATTTTCTTTTTCATACGCCGTTCCTTTCTCAGATCGTTCCCGCCCCGATCTGCTCCCCGCAGAGTTCCAGCGGCATCCAGTCGGTACGGCCGGCCAGGAAATCGTCCATATCCTCCATGGCATAGCCGCCGGGGTATTGATCGCCGTACAGATCGGGGTCCAGGCTGAGCAGCACCCGGTCGTTACCGGTCAACGCATAGACCCAGCCGTCCGTCTGGCTGACCGCGCAGTCGGTATAGGTCTGGCCGTCCGCCACATCATACACCCACAGGTTGCTGCTTCCGCCCACGATCCAGCGCAGGGCGTCGTTCTGTTCCAGCGTCCACACCGCATCGCTGCCCGCGGGCAGATCGGTCGCGGACTGCCAGTCGGTGCCGTCCAGGGCGCAGGATTCAATGCCGGCACTCCGGGTCACGCTCTCTTCATCCACCATCCGCCAGACAAAATAGAGCCGCCCCCCGGCCAGGCCCTTGAACTCCCGCCGGCGCTTGGTACCGTCGGACTGCTCGGCGCCGTAGTAGGGTTCTTCCGCCACCTTCTGGAAATCCCCGGTCGCCAGGTCATACCAGCCGTATTCGCAGATGGCATTCTGCATGGCGGCGGCATAGATCTCCTCCTCCTCCACGCTGGGCAGCGGGACCTCGGTGACCAGGCGGCAGAGGAAGATCCGCGGCTCATTCAACGCCCAGATCTCCTGGGTCTGGGCCGGCAGATTCACCTGGCTGAGTTCCCCGGTCTGCAGGTCCAGACGGGTGCATCGGAAATTGTTCACCGAATCATCATAGGAAAAGCTGTATCCGGCGGTGTCGTCCATGCTGGTGGGGTAGAAGAACGCCGAAAGATCCACTTTCCGGGCTTCGCCCCCCGCCGCGGGGATCTGATACATCGTCTTGTCGGTAAAGACGTAGACCGTACCGTTCACCACAAAGGGTTTGCTCACCGTCTGGGCCGGTTCCTCCAGCGTGTACAGACTGGTCTGCTTACCGGTGTCACAGTCCAGCACCAGCACCCGGAACTTCTGTTCCCCCTCCGAAGGGTCGGTGTAGCCGATGCTGTAGCGCAGCGCGCCGTCCTGCTGCAGATCGCCGTTGCCCCGGATGTTTCCGGCGCAGGCGGCTGCAGCCGTCTGGCCGGATTCCTCCGCCGGGGCTGTTTCAGTGGTGACGGCAGCGGGCGCTTCGCTCTGCGGGGCGGAAGCCGCCGGGGCGCAGGCGGACAGGCAGAAAGCCAGGGCCAGCAGGGTGAGCAGGGATCGTTTCATGGGGCAGTTCCTCCTTCTCCGATAGGTTCTTGCCTTCAGTATGACACCCCTTTGTATCGGAGTTGTACCAAAATCCGACTTTTTCCAAAAAAGAAAAGCCGCACAGCCCCCAAAACGGCGGCCATGCGACTTGTACCAGTCCGGGTGACAGGATTCGAACCTGCGAAATCTCCTGGTCCCAAACCAGGCGCGATACCAAGCTTCGCCACACCCGGGCAATGCTGACTGAACTATTATAGTACGGGAAAGGCTTTTCCGTCAAGGGGCGGCGCCTTTGGTGACCTCATCACAGAAAAGCCGGGCCGGACGGGGTATACTATAGCCACAACAAAACAAACAAGACACCAAAGGAGGACAAAACAATGTCTGTGCTGCATATTACCAAAGAAAATTTCGTCAACGAAGTGCTGAACTCCGATCGCCCGGTGCTGGTGGACTTCTGGGCCAGCTGGTGCGGCCCCTGCCGCATGGTGAGCCCTCTGGTGGATGAGATCGCCGCCGAGCATCCCGAGATCAAGGTGGGCAAGATTAACGTGGATGAGCAGCCCGAGCTGGCCAGCCAGTTCCAGGTCATGAGCATCCCCACCCTGATGGTGGTGAAGAACGGCCAGGTCACCCAGCGCACCGTGGGCGCGCGGCCCAAGAACCAGATCCTGGCGCTGGTCCAGGAGGGCTGAACCATGGGATTCCTGGACTTCCTGCGCGGGCCGGACATGGACGGCGGTGTGGAGCAGTGCCGCCAGACCCCCGGCGCCCTGCTGCTGGATGTGCGCACCCCCGCCGAGTACGCCGAGGGCCACATTCCCGGCGCCCGGAACCTGCCCCTCCAGGCGCTGGACGGCATCGACGCCGTGGCCCCCGCCAGGGACACGCCCCTTTTCCTCTACTGCCGCAGCGGCGCCCGGTCGGGTCAGGCCGCCCGCCTGCTGCAGGGCAGCGGCTACACCCGGGTCACCAACATTGGCGGCATCATCAGCTACCACGGCCCGGTGGAACGATAACCCCAATACCAAAACCGCCGACGGATTGTTCCGTCGGCGGTTTTTTTGGTTCAGTCCCCCGCCAGCGCCTGCAGCCGGGCGGTGTCCACCAGGGTCACGCTGCCCCGGGACAGCTTCACCAGGCCCTCGTCCTGGAAATACCGCAGCATCCGGGTCACCACCTCCCGGGGGGAACCCAGATGGTGGCCGATGGTCTCGTGGGTGGTCTTCAGGGTGGGGCTGTCCTCCAGGGCGCTCTCCTCCAGCAGGAAGGCCGCCAGCCGCTTGTCAAAACTTTTCCACAGGATCTGCTCGATGAGCCACATCACATCGGAAAAGTGGGAGGCCATCACCTCGTTGGTGTAGTTGGCCACCGGCGCCGACGCCTCCATCAGTTCCTTGTAGGCCCGGGCCGGAATCTGCCAGAATTCCGTGTCCTTCTCGGCCTCCACCGTCACATCGTACTGCAGCCCCCGCAGCATGCAGGAAGCCGACATCACACAGAGATCCCGGGGAAACTGCCGGTAAAGCGTCACCTCCCGTCCCTCGTCGGACAGGATGTACACCCGCAGCTGGCCGGTGCGCACCAGCAAAAAACCGATGCAGTCCGCCGAACCGTTGTGCACCACCGTGCCCTTGGGTACGGTGCGCAGCGCGGCGTTATCCGCCAGCATCCGCTGCTGGTCGGGGGTCAGTTTATCCCATACGGGAAAGTATTCCGAAAATTCCATGGCCGTTTTCCTCCTGCCATCAGCATAAACGAAATGGGCGGCGCTGTCAAATGCCGATTTTCTCCGCCGGGCCGGGTTCCCGAATAAAATGGGTCTGGCGGTAGCTGCGGGGCGCCATGCCGTACACCGCCTTGAACGCCCGGGAAAAGTGCAGCTGGTTGGCGTAGCCCACCATGGCGCTGATGGTGCCGATGGGCAGGGCGGTCTCCTTGAGCATCTGGGCCGCCCGGGCCATCCGGTAGTGCAGCAGGAAGGCCTGGGGGCTCTCCCCCATGGAATCCCGGAACACCTTGCCGAAATAGCTGCGGTTCAGCCCGCAGAAGGCGGCGATGTCCTCGATGGAGATATCCCGCTGGTAATTCTGTTCAATGAAGGAGAGCGCCTCCTTCATGTAAAAGTCCCGCAGACGGCGCTGGCTGGGCGCCCGCCTGGCCGCCGAGGACTGCACCAGCTGGTCGAGGAACAAAAAGCACTCCCCGATCTGCCGCACGGGACTGTCCTCGGGATGGTTGACGATGTAGAGCATCTGGTCCTGCAGCGCCCGGCCCGCCTCCCGGTTCTGGGGCGTGTAGACCGGCCGGGCCTGGCTCAGCCCCGCCAGGCTCAGGCTTTCACTCACCCGCAGGCCGTCGATCTCGATCCAGGTATACTCCCAGGGGTCTTTCTCATCCGCCATGTAGGTGGTGGTCTGGTCCGGCACGATCAGGAAGCCGTGCCCCGCCTCGATGGGGTAGGCCTGGTCGTTGGCATACAGCGTTCCCCGCCCCGCGATCACATAGTGGAACAGGTAGTGATTCCGCTTGTGGGGGCCGTAGGCATGCAGCGGCTCGGTGCGCTCCCACCCGTACTGGTAGATGGTCAGATCCACAAACCGTTCGTCCTGGAACACATGAAATTTGAGCTTGTTTTCGGTCTTTACATCCTTCTGACGGACCATACAACGGCCTCCCCTGCTGTTTTTTATTATTATATACCATAATGCGTCTATACTTCAATAAAAATCATAGAAATCCTACAAATTGAGATATAAAAAGTGGCAGCATGATATTCTCGGAAAGATGCGCAAATTGTATAATAAAGTTGCTAATTCAGGAAAGATTTTGTGCATAGTGCACATTGTACAAATTTTCCCACGAAATTTCATCAAATTGGCGAAAACCCCGTTCTCCCACTGCCGGACCGGCCGGGCGGCAGCGAACCACTGCAAACCAACAACAGGAGGAAAACATCTTATGAACATCAAACGGAAGCTGGTTGCCGGGTTGATGGCCACCTGCCTGACTGCCGGATTAGCCACCGGACTGACCGCCTGCGGATCGGACAGTGCCGACGGCACGGTGAACCTGACATTCCAGATCTGGGACGTGGCGCAGCGCGACGGTATGCAGGCCATGTGCGATGCCTACACGGCGCAGCACCCCAACGTGCACATCGAAGTGCAGGTCACCAGCTGGGACGAGTACTGGACCAAGCTGGAGGCGGCCGCCATCTCCAACCAGATGCCGGACATCTTCTGGATGCACACCAACGAGATCCTGAAGTATGCCGACTACGGCAAGCTGGCGGACTGCTCCGACATTGTGGAAACCGAGCATTTTTCCGACATTTCGCTGGCCAACGCCAGCGGTTCGGACGGCAAGCTCTATGCCGTGCCGAAGGACAAGGACACCGTGGGCCTGGTGTACAACAAGGAGATGTTTGACGCCGCGGGCGTGGCCTACCCCGACGAGAGCTGGACCTGGGATGACCTGTGCGAGGCCTCCCAGAAGATCTACGACGCCACCGGCAAGTACGGCTACATGGCCTACGGCGACGACCAGCTGGGCTACTGGAACTTCGTGTACCAGGCGGGCGGCAGCATCCTGACCGAGGACAAGACCCGGGCCAACTTCACCGACCCCGCCACCAAGATGGGCATGGAGTTCTACATCAACCTGCAGAAGAACGACTGGTGCCCCGACCAGAACTACTTCGCCGAGACGGCTCCCGGCACGGCCTTCTTCTCCGAGAAGGGCGCCATGTTCTTTGAGGGCGACTGGAACATCCTCAGCGAGCTGCAGAACTACCCCGAGATGGTGGGCAAGTGGGATGTGGCCGTGCTGCCCAAGTGCCCCAATCCCATGAACGGCGACGGCCGGGCCACCATCTCCAACGGCCTGAGCTACGCCACCAGCGCCACCAACAAGCACCTGGACATCGTCAAGGACGTGCTGAAGTTCTTCGGCAGCGAGGAAGGCCAGCGCATCCAGGGCGAGAGCGGCGCCGCCATCCCCGCCTACGAAGGCCTGGAGGAAACCTGGGTGGGCGTCTTTGACGAATACCCCATCGACGTGCAGTCCTTCATCGACATGTTCGACTACTGCGTCCAGAGCGTCAACAACGCCGCCCGCCCCGAGTGGAAGACCCCGGTCAGCGACACGCTGCTGAAGATCTACACCGGCCAGCTGGACATCGACACCGGTCTGCAGACCATGCAGGAGATCGTGGATGAGGCCAGCGCCGAATACTACCCGGAGGAGGATGCGTAATGCAAAATACGTCCAAGCTTGCCCGCGACGGTGCCAAGTGGGGCCTCATCATGGTGGCGCCCACCATCATCGGATTGCTGGTACTGAATATCTGGCCCTTTGTCCAGGCCATCTACATGAGCTTTTCCAAGTCGCTGCCCTTCGGCATGTTCGAGTTTGAGGGCATCGACAACTACGTGGAGATGTTCCAGAACGCCGAGTTCTGGAAGGCTACCTGGAACACCATCCTGTTCTGCATCCTGACGGTGCCGGTGGGTATCTTCCTGGCGCTCATCGTGGCCGTGCTGCTCAACAGCAAGATCCGCGGCCGCACCACCTTCCGCGCCATCTTCTTCCTGCCCATGGTCGTGGCCCCCGCCGCCGTTGCCATGGTCTGGAAGTGGATTTTTAACACACAATATGGTATTATTAATTCGGTACTGGGCGCCAATGTCGGTTGGCTGACCGACTCCCGCTTCGTACTTTTCACCTGCGCTGTGGTCCAGATCTGGTCCAACATCGGCTATGACGCCGTGCTGCTCCTGGCTGGCCTGCAGAATGTGTCGGCTACGCTGTACGAGGCTGCCGACCTGGACGGCGCGTCCAAGGTCAAGCAGTTCTTCTCCATCACGCTGCCGATGGTCTCGCCCACCCTGTTCGTGGTCATGATCATGCGTCTGATGTCCTCCCTGAAGGTCTTCGACCTGATCTACATGATGGTGGACGACGCCAACCCCGCCCTCAACGACGCACAGAGCCTGATGTCCCTGTTCTACCGCCAGAGCTTCATCGCCGGCGACAAGGGCTATGCGTCCGCCATCGTCGTCTGGACCGTTCTGCTGATCGGTGTGGTCACCCTCATCCAGTTCTGGGGCCAGAAAAAGTGGGTCAATTACGAGGTGTAAAGTATGAATACCAGTATGAAAAGCAGCAAGCGGCTGACCACCACGCTGACCTATGTGGTTCTGGTGCTGGGCAGCATCCTCATGATCTTCCCCTTCGTGTGGATGCTCCTGACCAGCTTCAAGACCCAGGCCGAGTCGATGGCCATTCCGCCCCAGATCCTGCCCGCCCAGTGGAACTTCGACAACTTCGTCACCGCCCTGGCGAGCCTTCCCTTCCTGAACCTCTACGTCAACACCGGTCTGCTCATCGTCTTCCGGGTGGTCTGCGCCGTGCTGTTCAGCTCCATGGCCGGCTATGCCTTCGCCAAACTGCAGTTCCCCTGCAAGAACCTGCTGTTCAGCATCGTGCTGATCCAGATGATGCTGCCCAGCCAGATCTTCATCACCCCCCAGTACCTGATGCTCGCCCGCATGGGCCTGACCAACACCATCTTCGCGCTGGTCTTCCCCGGCCTGGTCTCCGCCTTCGGCACCTTCTTTTTGCGGCAGACCTACCTGGGCATCCCCAATGAAATCGCCGAGGCCGCCTATCTGGACGGCTGCAACAAGTGGCAGACCTTCACCAAGGTCATGTTCCCCCTCACCGGTTCCAGCTGCGCCGCCCTGGCCATCTTCACCGCGGTGTTCGCCTACTCCGACCTGATGTGGCCGCTGATCTGCAACACCGACCTGAACATGATGACCCTTTCCGCCGGCCTGTCCACCCTGAACGGCCAGTACACCACCAACTTCCCGGTCCTGATGGCCGGCAGCCTGCTGGCCATGATCCCCATGGTCATCCTGTATCTGCTGTTCCAGAAACAGTTCATCCAGGGCATCGCGATGACCGGCGGCAAATAAGCCGTACCATCGCATCATACAGCCTGAATCCAGGCATTCCAGCAGCAGGCGGACGACCGGCAGTTCCGGTCCGCCCGCCTGCTGCTTATTGGGAAAACAGTGTGTCCGGAGTTTTCCACCGTCCTGCTCCGACACTGTACTATATAATTTTTCAGGAGGTCCTTTTATGGGCATTCAATACCATACCGACACAGGCGTCTTCACGCTGGAAACCGCCCGCACCAGCTACCACATGCAGGTGGACGAGCGGGGGCATCTTCTGCACCTGTACTACGGCCGCCGCATCGGCCGGGGCGATCTTTCCGCCTTGTATCCCCCCGCCGACCACGGCTTTTCCCCCGATTACTACGCCTGCCGCCGGCAGCGCGGCGTCTCCCCCGATGTGCTCCCCCAGGAGTACACCGGCTGCAATGTGGGAGATTTCCGGCTGTCCTGTGTGGTGGTCCGGGATGAGACCGGTGCCGCCGGTGCCGACTTTGTCTATGTGTCCCACCGCATCGAGAGCGGCAAGTATGCCCTGGAGGGCCTGCCCTGCGCCCACGAGGAGGACGGCGACGCCGAAACGCTGGTCATCACGATGCGGGATTTTGTCACCGGGCTGGAACTGGACCTCTACTACGGCGTCTTCGCCGACCAGGATATCATCACCCGGGCGGCGCGGCTGCGCAACAACGGCACCCACACGCTGCGGCTGGAAAAGGCTGCCTCCCTCTGCCTGGACCTGCCCTTCGGCCAGTGGGACCTGATCCACTTCCACGGCCGTCACGCCATGGAACGCCAGATGCAGCGCACCCCGCTGGCCAACGCCATCCAGACCGTTTCCTCCACCCGCGGCGCCTCCAGCCACCACCACAACCCCTTTGTCATCCTCTGTGACCGGGGCGCCACCGAGACCGCCGGGCTGTGCTACGGCGTCATGCTGGTCTATTCCGGCAGCCACCGCACCGACATCGAGGTGGACCAGAACGGTTCCACCCGCATTGTCTCGGGCATCCACGACGAGCGGTTCAGCTGGAAGCTGGACCCCGGCGCCGCCTTCACCACCCCCGAGGTGCTGCTGGCCTGCGCCCCCGACGGCCTGACCGCCCTGTCCCAGCACTATCAGCAGTTTATCCGCCGCAACATCTGCCGCAGCCCCTTCCGCTATACCCGCCGCCCGGTGCTCATCAACAACTGGGAGGCCACCTACTTCCAGTTCACCACCGACACCATCTGCCAGATCGCCGAGAAGGCCGCCAGCCTGGGCGTGGAGATGATGGTGCTGGACGACGGCTGGTTCGGCAAGCGGGACGACGACAACAGCGGCCTGGGCGACTGGTACGTCAACGAGAAGAAGCTGCCCGGCGGTCTGGACCCGCTGATTGAGCGGGTCAACGCCCTGGGCATGAAGTTCGGCCTGTGGATCGAACCCGAGATGATCAGCGAGGATTCCGACCTCTACCGCGCCCACCACGACTGGGCCCTGACGCTGCCCGGCCGCGACCCCGCCATGGGCCGCGACCAGCTGGTGCTGGACTTCGGCCGGGACGAGGTGGTGGACTACCTCACCGATGTGCTCAGCGACCTTTTGCGCAACCACCACATCGAATATATCAAGTGGGACATGAACCGCAACATGTCGGACGTTTACAGCCGGGCCCTGCCCCCCGAACGCCAGGGCGAGGTGGCCCACCGCTACATGCTGGGCGTCTACCGGCTGCTGGACCGGCTGACCACCGCCTTCCCCGACGTGCTCTTCGAGGGCTGCGCCGGCGGCGGCGGCCGCTTTGACGCCGGCATGCTGGCCTACTTCCCCCAGATCTGGTGCAGCGACGACACCGACGCCATCGAGCGGCTGACCATCCAGCACGGCACCTCCTTCGGGTATCCGGTGTCGGCCATGGGCGCCCATGTGTCGGCCTGCCCCAACCACCAGACCGGCCGCACCACCCCGCTGTGGACCCGCGCCGTGGTGGCCATGAGCGGCACCTTCGGCTATGAGCTGGACCTGGGCAAACTCAGCGACGAGGAATGCCAGCAGGTCCGCCAGCAGATCGAGACCTTCAAAAAGCTGTACGACGTGGTGCAGAACGGCCGGTACTACCGCCTGAGCGACCCTGCCCGGGAACCGCGCTACACCGCCTGGCAGACCGTCACCCATAAGGAATCCCTGGTCAGCCTGGTACTGACCCACCCGGAGGCCAACGCCCGCCCGCTGCACATCTGCCTGCGGGGTCTGGAGGAGGACGCTCTCTACCGGGTGGAAAGCCTGCATCTCTACGGCACCACCGCCACGCCGGAGCGCAGCGACGCCGTCACCGACCGTTTGCTGGGCGCTGTCTACAGCGGCAGCACCCTGATGTATGCCGGATATACCCTGCCCCAGCTGGCGGGAGACTTCCCCAGTGTGCAGCTTCATCTGGTACGTGTGTGATTGAAGGAGGCATCCTGTATGAAATCCAACCGGAAGAAAAAGCACGCCCCGGCCCGGACGGAGCCTGCCAAAACCGAAACCCAGCCCGCCCTGAAAGCGGCCCCCAAAAAAGAGGCCCTGAAAGCTGCGCCCCAGCCGGAAAAGCTGAAGGCTGCTCCCAAGCAGGAAGCCCTGAAGGCCGCTCCCCAGCCGGAAAAGCTGAAGGCCGCCCCCAAGAAGGAAGCCCTGAAGGCCGCGCCCCAGCCGGAGAAGCTGAAGGCCGCTCCCAAGCAGGAAAAACTCAAGGCAGCCCCCAAAAAAGAGGCCCTGAAAGCCGCGCCCCAGCCGGAGAAGCTGAAAGCCGCCCCCAAGAAGGAGGCCCTGAAGGCCGCGCCGGCTGCCGCCACCCGGGACAACGCCGACTTCGAGCGCCGTCTGGCCCGCCACTACGACGAGCTGAAATGGCTGTACTGTGAGCTGTACCACGGCGACATGCAGGCCTTTGACTACTGCGTGGAGATGCTGCGCCGGGCCTGGGCGGACCGCAAACCGGCCCTGCGGGCCCAGGACGCCGCCCGGGAGGCCAATCCCGACTGGTACCGCCGCCGGGATCTGCTGGGCATGATGATGTACACGGGTGCTTTTGCCGGCACCCTGAAGGGTGTGGAGGAGAAGCTGCCCTACATCCAGGAGTGCGGGGTCAACTACCTGCACCTGATGCCGCTGCTGCAAAGCCCCAAGGGCCGCAGCGACGGCGGCTACGCCGTGGCGGATTTCCGCACGGTGGAGCCGGAGCTGGGCACCATGGAGGACCTGGAGCACCTGGCCGACGCCTGCCGGGAGAAGGGTATGAGCCTCTGCCTGGACTTTGTGATGAACCACACCAGCGAGGACCACGAGTGGGCCAAAAAGGCCCGGGCCGGTGTGCCGGGCTACCGGGACCGCTACTTCTTCTATGACAACTGGGACATTCCCAACGAGTTCGAGAAGACGGTGCCCCAGGTATTCCCCACCACGGCGCCGGGCAGCTTCACCTGGCTGGAGGACTGCCAGCAGGTGGTGATGACCAACTTCTACCCCTACCAGTGGGACCTGAACTACGCCAACCCCGTGGTGTTCAACGACATGACGGAAAACCTGCTCTACCTGACCAACCGTGGCATTGATGTCATCCGGCTGGACGCGGTGCCCTACATCTGGAAGGAACTGGGCACCTCCTGCCGCAACCTGCCCCAGGTACATACCCTGGTGCGGATGATGCGGATGGTCTGCGAGATCGTCTGCCCCAGCGTGCTGCTGCTGGGCGAGGTGGTCATGGAGCCCGCCAAAGTGGTGCCCTACTTCGGCACCCCGGAGAAGCCGGAATGCCACATGCTCTACAACGTCACCACCATGGCCACCACCTGGAATTCCCTGGCCACGGCGGATATCTCGCTGCTGCGCCACCAGATGGACACTGTCTGCGCCCTGCCCAAGGATTTCCTCTTCCTCAACTATCTGCGCTGCCACGACGACATCGGCTGGGGCCTGGATTACCCCTGGCTGGGTGCCCGGTTCGGCACCAACGAGGTGGCCCACAAGAAGTACCTCAACGACTGGTTCACCGGCAAATGGCCGGGCAGCGACAGCCGCGGTGAGCTGTACAACGACGACCCCACCCTGGGCGACGCCCGGCTGTGCGGCACCACCGCCTCGCTGTGCGGCGTGGAGGCCGCCGACTTCGAGAAGGATCCCTTCAAGATGGAGCGGGCCATCGCCTGTGACCTGATGCTCCACGCCTGGATGCTGGTGCAGAGCGGCATCCCGGTGCTGTACAGCGGCGACGAGATCGGCCAGCTCAACGACTACACCTACCACGACGACCCCGAAAAATGGGACGACAGCCGTTACCTCCACCGGGGCAATTTCCGTTGGGATCTGGCCGAACTGCGCCACGACCCCGCCACCCGCCAGGGCAAGCAGTTCGAGGGACTGCGCCGGCTGGAGACCATCCGCGCCGGGGAACAGGCCTTTGACGCCAGGGCCGATGTGTGGACCTTCGACACCGGCAGCAACCACGTGCTGGGCGTGGGCCGCTGGTACAAGGGCCACAAGCTCATCGCCTTCTTTAACTTCAGCCCGGAATTTTTGCATGTCTCCTCCGGGGAGAAGGGCCCCTACGACGAGCTGATGTACGGCGGCCACCGGGAAAACCTGCGGGACGTGGAACTCTACCCCTACGGCTTCGCCTGGTTCCTGCACACCGAAGAAGACTGATTCACCGCCATTCTCTATACAAAAAGGAGCGCACCCCGCGGGGTGCGCTCCTTTTGTGTATTTAATTTTTTTCAGCGCAGCAGGATGCGGAACCGGACTGCGTAGTCCTTGCTGCCGTCCAGCCGGTAGGCGTCCTCCACGTCGGTGCCCCAGCTGTCGATGCCGCCCACGCCCCGGCAGGCGCCCAGCACCGTCACGCTGGTGCGGCCGGTATCGGGCAGCTCGCAGGGATGCTGGGCCGCTTCCAGTTCCTCCGCCGTGTTGGGCAGGGCGCTGAAGCCGAAGGGCTCGCCGCAGCTTTCCAGCGTCAGCGACGCGGTTGTGCGGCCCCGGGCGTCCCGCTGCTGGAGCACCGCCTGCCGGGTCTGCCAGTGCAGTCCACAGGTCTGGGGCACCAGGTGGGGTTCGATGTGGGGTACTTCCTCAAAGCAGCCGAAGGCGGCGCCCTTGTACCGGTCGGGGTAGGTCTCCCCCGAAAGGCCGGTCCACCGGGTGGCGGCCACCGGGGCCGCCGTCTGGAACTGCACGCCGAAGCAGGGCAGTTCGGGGGCCTGGGCCGTGCCGTGGTAGGTGGCTTCCACCTCGAGAGCACCCTGGCCGGTCACCGTGTAGGTCAAAATCGCCTGGGCGCCCGGCACCCCCACCAGGTCGAACCGGTAGGAGACCGTCACCCCGTCGGGGGATTCCACCACCACTTCCGGCTTGCCGCTGCGGGACAGTGCGTCCGCCGCCAGCCAGGCGCCGCTGCGCTGGGGAAAACCGCAGCCGCGGTCATTGTCGGTGGCAGCCCGCCAGACCGCCGGGCGCGGGGCGCGCCACAGCCATTCGGTGTCGCCCAGCCGCAGGGAGGCGGGACCTCCCTCGGTGTAGGAGAAGAGGATCTCGAAGCCCTCACCCCGTACGCCCAGGTTGCCGTCCCCCTCGGTGACGGTGAGGGGACTGACGCCACGGGCCTGCCAGGCCGCTGCCAGCGCCTCATCCGCCGCCCTGGCCGCCGCGGCGTTGCGGGCATCGTGGGCCGCCCGGTCGGAGGCGCCAGAGTACCAGTAGCGGACCTCCTCCATGGCGGGCTTCTCGGCGCCGTCGGCGTAGACGATGCCGTTGCCGCTGAAGTTGTAGTCGGTGGTGCGCTCGCCGAAGTCGCCGCCGTAGCCCAGCACCCGCCGTCCCAGGGCGTCGGTGTGCCAGAGGGCCTGGTCCATGTAATCCCAGATAAAGCCGCCCTGGTACTGGGGATACTCCTCCGCCAGGCGGATGTAACTCTCCATGCCGCCCAGGCTGTTGCCCATATCGTGCATGTACTCGCAGAGAATGAAAGGCTTGGCGGGCTTGGATTCCAGATACTCCCGGATGTTCCAGGGCTTTTCGTACATCCGGCTCTCCATGTCGCTGATCTCATCAAAGGCGCGGTTGTGGAAAACGCCCTCGTAGTGCACCAGCCGCCCGGGGTCCTGCTCATGGAAGAACTCCGTCATGGCCAGGATGTCCTCCCCGGCGTAGCTCTCGTTGCCGCAGGACCAGATCAGGATGGCCGTGTGGTTCTTGTCCCGCTCAAACATGCTGCGGGCCCGGTCCACCACGCAGTCCTTCCACTCCGGCAGGCTGCCCGGCACGTTCCAGCTGGGTTCCACCGCACCCAGCTTCTGCCAGCTGCCATGGCTTTCCAGGTTGGTCTCGTCGATCATATAGATGCCGTTGCGGTCGCACAGGTCGTACCACCGGCTCTGGTTGGGATAGTGGCAGGTGCGCACCGCATTGATGTTGTTGTGCCGGAACACCGCCATGGCGGCGTCCATATCGTCGGGCCCGATAGCGCGGCCCCGCTCAGCACTCCACTCGTGGCGGTTCACCCCGTTGAAGACCACCCGCTCCCCGTTGAGCTGCATGATGCCGTCCACCATCTCGAACCGGCGGAAGCCGATATCGTAAGGCACGACCTCCTGCACGGTGCCCGCCCCGTCGGTGACGGTCAGCAGGGCGTGGTAGAGGGTGGGGGTGGTGTGGCTCCAGGGCTGGATGCCCTGCAGTTCGATGGTATCCCCCGTGACGGGGCCGTCATAGAGGGCATAGCCCTCGCTGTCGGTGAGGCGCAGCGTGACGGCGGCGCCCTGGGTCTCCCCCTCCAGCTTCACCCGGGGCGTCAGCGTACCGGTGAGGTTGTCCTTTTCCAGCCCCGTCTGCAGCCACAGGTCCTCCAGGTGCACTTTCGGCTTGGCGTAGAGGTAGACCGATCGGAAGATGCCGGAGAAGCGGAAAAAGTCCTGGTCCTCGATCCAGGAGGCGCTGCACCGCTTGTGCACCTCCACGCAGAGGCGGTTCCTCCCCGGCCGCAGGCACTCGGTGAGCTCAAACTCCGACGGGGTGAAGCTGTCCTCGGCATAGCCCACAAAGACGCCGTTGCACCACAGGTACATAGCCTGCTCCACGCCCTGGAAGCTGACGCAGACCCGCTGGCCCTGCAGCCCCTCGTCCAGCGTGAATTCCGTCACGTAGCTGCCCACCGGGGCATGGTCCCAGTCGATCTCCGGCGGGCGCAGGCCGGCCCGGCCGTCCCAGGGATAGAGGGTGTTGGTGTACTGCAGTTCGCCGTAGCCCTGCAGCTCGATGTGCCCCGGCACCTGGATCGTGCCGAAGGCCGACAGGTCGGCGTCCTCCCGCCAGAAATCCGCCGGGCGGGCGGCGGGGTTGGGGCTCCAGCAGAACTTCCAGCTGCCGTCCAGGCTCTGGCGCAGGCTGGTGCGGCGGGCATCAGCTTCCTGCGCCGTGCGGTAACAGATATGATCGGAATGGGCCGCCAGCCGGTTGACCGCGAACACCCGCGGGTCGGTCAGCCAGCGGAGTTCCGGTTGCGTTGTCTTCATGGGGAAACTCCTTTCGGTATGGGTAGGGGCCGTTTGCCAACGGCCCCTTTGTATCCAGTGTACCGCCTGCCGGGCGCTGGTGCAACACCCTGGTAAAAAAAATTTTGTCCGGCAAGGTTTTCCCAAAACTTCATTGTATTTCACAACCTATGGTAGTAAAATAAAGGGACAACCGGGGCCCCGTTGCGGCCGGTACCCTGTGCGCGGGCGCCGGTTGGCCGGAAGGAGGGATGCCATGCGTGGATGAGCTCACGCCGGAACGGGTGCTGGGCGAACTGGCGGCCATCGCCTTTGCCGAACCCGGTGGGGAGCGGGGTGCCCAGGCCATCAAGGTGGCCGACAAACTGCGGGCGCTGGAACTGCTCTACAAGCACCTGGGGCTGGGCGAAGGCCAGACCACAGAGGGGGTGGTCATTGTAGACGAGGGATAAAGGAGGCAGGACTGTGCGGGTACAGTTGAAAAAAGTCATTCCTGCGGTGTTCTGGCCGGTACATACGGCCATCCGCCGGGGCACCGTCCAGGAGGTGGTGGCCAAGGGCGGCCGCGGGTCGGGCAAGTCCAGCTATCTTTCGCTGGAGCTGGTCTACCAGCTGCTGCGCCATCCCGGCTGCCACGCCGTGGTGCTGCGCAAGGTGGCGGGCACGCTGCGCAACAGCGTGTACAGCCAGATCGTGTGGGCCATCGGCGCGCTGGGGTGTACGAGGTATTTCCGCTGCACCGTCAGCCCCATGGAATGCACCTATCTGCCCACCGGCCAGAAGATCCTCTTCTTCGGCCTGGACGACGCGGGCAAGCTCAAGAGTTTGAAAGTACCGTTCGGTGCTGTGGGACTTTGTTGGTTTGAAGAGCTTGACCAGTTCGACGGGCCGGAGGAGGTGCGCAGCGTGGAGCAGAGCATCCTGCGGGGCGGCGACTGGACGCTGACCCTGAAAAGTTTCAACCCGCCGGCCATGGCCCGCAGCTGGGTCAACCGCTATGTGCTGGAACCCCGGCCAGGCAAGCTGGTGCACCATTCCACCTACCGGGACCTGCCGCGGCAGTTTTTGGGGGAGCGGTTCTGGGCGGATGCCGAGCATCTGCGCAACACCAACCCCGAGGCCTACCGCCACGAGTACGGCGGCGAGGTGGTGGGCAGCGGCGCGGCGGTGTTTGACAACCTTTCGCTGCGGGCGGTCTCCGACGAGGAGATTGCCTCCTTTGACCGGCTGTACCACGGGGTGGACTGGGGTTGGTACCCCGACCCCTGGGCCTACAACGCCGTGACCTACGACGCCGCCCGGCGCACGCTGATCGTTTTTGACGAGCTGACCCGCACCCGCACCCCCAACCGGGACACCGCCCGGCTGCTGGTGGAGCGGGGCGTGGGCGGGGACGACGGCGGGCTGCTCACCGCCGATGCCGCCGAGCCCAAATCCTGCGCCGATTACCGGGCGGCGGGTCTGCCCTGCCGGGCGGCCGTGAAGGGCCCCGGCAGCGTGCGGGAGAGCATGAAGTGGTTGCAGGGGCTGGCGTCCATCGTCATTGACCCGGCCCGGTGCCCCGCCACGGCGGCGGAGTTCAGCGAGTACGAGTACCAGCGGGACCCCCGCACCGGCGAGGTGCTGCCCGGGTATCCCGACGTGAACAACCACCACATCGACGCCGTGCGCTATGCGGTGGAATGCATCTGGCGCCGCCGGGGCGTATAACCAGAACCGGGAGACACTCCGCAAGGGGGTGTCTCCCGGTTTGTTTTTGTGTATGTTTTACCGCCGGTCCATACCGGTGACGCGCAGCAGCGGACGCTTGCACAGGAAGTTGAACCCGGCGATGGCCCGGCCCACACCCACCATGGAGATGAGGGTGCCCAGGCCCACGCCCAGCAGCACCATGCCCAGCAGATAGAACCCCCAGCGGGCGACTGTATGTTGTTTTGTCTGTTGCCTTTTTGCCACTCCTTATCCTATACAAGGATATACCGGGGCGGCAAAAATGTCAAATTTTTGAGGTATCGAGCAACTTGCTCCTGCCTCATCCGTTCTGGGCGGAACCCGTGCCCAGATAGCTGTCCAGCTGGCTCTGGGCCTGCTCCAGATTCCGGCGGGCTTCCTCCTCCCCGGCTTGCAGCGCCGGGTCGGTGGTGCTGCCGGAGGACTGGGCGGCTTCGATCTGCTGCTGGAGCTGGGACTGGGCGGACTGGGCGGACTCCTTGGCCTGCTCCTGGTTCAGCTGTTTCTGGACAGTCTGCTCTTCCACCTGCTGCAGGGCTGTCCCAATCTGATCCTCCAACACACGGATCTGCTCATCCATGACCTGGATGGCATCTTCCATATCCTGCCGCTGCTGCCGCCGCTCCGCCTCGGTGCCGGAGGTCGACTGGTCCAGGGTATCCAGGGAGGTCTGCATCTCTTCCCGACGGGTCGTCAGCTGGTCCAGCTGCTCCTGCAGGATGTCGTAGTTGCTCTGCGCGGCGTAGAGTGCAGCGTTTGTTTCCGCTTCCTCCCGCAGCATCTGCACATTTTCGGCATTCAGGGGTTTGCTGTCCGCCGCCCGGTAATCGGTAAAATACCGGGGCTGGGTGACGATGCCGTTGAGAGTTATCTCAAAATGCAGATGCGGACCGGTGGAATACCCGGTGGTCCCCACATGGCCGATGAGGTCGCCGGCCTTGACGGTCTGCCCCGCCTCCACCGTGTAATCGTCCATGTGGGCGTACAGGGTGGTCCAGAGGTTGCCGTCCGGCCCGGCACCGTGGTCCAGAACCACACAGTTGCCGTAGCTTTGGTGGTACGCTGCATAGGTCACCAGCCCGTCCTGGGCCGCATAGACCGGCGTACCGATGTCCGCCGCCAGATCATCCCCCCGGTGGCCCTCATTCATGTAAACCGTGACATACTCATAGTCCACCGGGCAGAGGAACCGCGGGCTGTTTTCGGGGTCGTCCAGGTTGGGCAGCCCCGCCGTGTTGGCCGTGAAGGTCACCGCCGTCTCGGGGGTGTCCGGCGTCTCGGCGGTGGCTTCCGTCGTGGCAGGCTGCGCCGTCTCGGGGGTAGCCTCCTCCACCTGGGGCTGCATCATGCAGGCGGTGACGCTGAGGCCCACCGCCGCCGCACAGACCAGCAGCGCCCCTGCGCCAATTTTGCGGTAGTGCAGAAGATGCACAATGCGGGCCTTTACGCTGCCCTGCCCGAAGGCCAGGGAGCCCGGCGCCATCCGGCCCTGCAAAGCGTACTGCAGGATGCTCTCGCAGTAGGCGTTGCGGGCGGCAGCGTCGCAGCCCCGGACGGCCGCCTCGTCACAGGCGGATTCCATCTCCCGCTCCAGCTGGCGGAAGGCCAGCCAGGCCAGGGGGTTGAACCAGTGCAGGCAGACCACCGCATAGTAGAGCGGCTTGGTCTGGGGGTCGTGGCGGCGCAGATGGGTGCGCTCGTGGAGCACCACCGCCTGCCGGGCCGCCCCCGTGAGGGCTGCGGGCAGGTAGATGCGCGGCCGAAAGATGCCCAGTGTGAAGGGCGCGGGCACGCAGCTGCCGCTGTAGCAGCCGTCCTCGGTTTTGCAGGCCAGGGCCACCGTGCGGCGCAGCCGGAGATATCCGGCCACCGCCCGCACCGCCAGCACCAGCACCCCCACCGCCCAGACGACGGCCAGCAGATGCCAGACCGTCAGCCGGGTATACCAGGGGGCCGCAGCGGCTGCCGTCACCGCCGGAGCCTGCACCGCGGGCAGCACCACCGGGGCGGGGCCTTCGGCCAGGGCCTGGACTGTGTCGGCCGCCTGGGCCAGATTTTCATTCCGGGGCCGGGGCAGCGTCAGCGGAATACCCCAGGGCAGGGCGAAACGCAGCCCCACCGCCAGCCACAGCCAGCAGAGCAGCCGGCTGGGAATGTGCAGACGGCGCAGCACCCCGCTGACAGCCAGCGCCCCCAGCGTGGCCGCTCCGCCCCACAGGCTGAGCAGCAAAAAGCGGAGTACCAGTTCACCCATGGGTCACCCCTCCTTGTCGTGGGCGGCATCCAGCAGGGCGCGGATCTCCGCCGCCTCGTCGTCGCTGATGGGCTTGGCGCTCAAAAACGCCGCCACAAACCGGGGCAGACTCCCCCCGAAGGTCTTGTCCACCACGGCGGCGCTCTCGGCACACTGGACGGCCTGCTTGGCCACCCGGCTGGTCACCGTGCCGTCCGTATTCTGCAGCACGCCCCGCTCACAGAGTTTTTTCAGCACCGTGTAGGTGGTGCTCTTCTTCCAGCCCAGCGCCCCGGCCGCCAGCTTCACCAGCTCGCCGCTGGGCAGCGGCTCGTGGTCCCACACCAGGCAGGCAAAACGGTATTCGCCCTCCGCCAGGCGCAGCGGTTCCTGTACAGACATGGTACTTCCCCCTTTCGATGGTTAGTCTTTCGTCACTTTTAGTCTATCACAATAGACCAATTCTGTCAACAAAAAACAGGGGCAAATTTTTGTCCCTGCTGCGTCGATTATACAAGTTTTGTTTTGCGCCGCCAGTAGGTCAGCAGTCCCAGGGCTACCAGCCCTGCCGCCCCCCCGTAGCCGAAGGCCAGCCGCAGATCCCACTGGGCCAGTGCGCCGAAGGTCAGGTTGCTGCCGATGGCCACGGCGTCCAGCAGCATGGCGTGGATGCTCAATGCAGTGGCGCGGTTGGCGGTGTGCACCTGGCGGTTCTGCAGCTGGGCCTGGAAGGGCTGGAACAGACTGTCCGACACCCGCAGGAGCAGCACGCTGCCCACCGAGAGCATCGCCCGGTCGGTGAGGGCCAGCACGGCGCAGGCCAGCGCCGGGACCAGGCTGAAGAGCACCGCCGCCCGACGGCCCCCGGTGCGGCGGGTCACGGCGGAGGACCAGGTGCCGCAGAGCCCCAGCAGGGTGGCCGCGATGTACACCCCGCCGATGGCGGTGCTGCCCATACCGCAGCGCTCGTACTGGAGCTGGTTGAGAAAGACCGTGACGGTCTGGTGGACCTCGGTGAGCAGCCCCACCGCCAGCAGGAAAGCCAGCAAGCCGGGGGTGGCGAGCGTTGCCCGCAGGGTGGCGGCAAAGGGTTCCCGTTCCGCCTTCTTTTCGGGGGCGGGGTGCACCTCCACAAGGCCCAGGCTGAGCAGCGCCGCCGCCCCGTAGCTGAACATGGTGAGCAGGGCGGCCAGGCGGTAGTTTTCCCCGATGAAGAGGGTGTAGACCGCCGAGGCGGTGAGCAGCCCGGCCATGCCCAGGCTGTTGTAGACTCCGAAGACATGCTGGCTCTCTTCCGGCCCGGCGCAGAGATAGAGGATGCTGGTATCCACCCCGGAGAACCCGGCGATGACCACGCTGAGCAGCACCCGCTCGGCCAGGAAACCGCCGAAATCCGAGGCCTGCCAGAAGACGATCTTGGACAGAAAATACACCCAGCAGCAGAAGACCATCGTGCGCTTGTAACCGATGCGGTCCGCCACCACGCCCCAGGGCACCTCCAGCGCGATGCTCAGCGCAAAGGAGATACTCTCGATGAGGGTGATCTCAAAGATGGACACCCCCTGGGCCTGCCGGTAGAGGGTGGAAATGGCACCATAAAAGACCATGCCCTGGAGAAAGGTCATGGCGTAAAGCAGATAGATATTGCGTTTCACGAAAAAATCGTCCTTTCCCAAAGATTCCTTTTCCGCACGGCAAACAGGCGCCGGGTCCCGGCGCCCTGTTGCGGTATGGGAATCTTTCAGATAGGACGATGCATTGCAGTTTCCTGCCTTGTGTGATTTTTGGATTGAATCCAGTATAACACGCCCCGATGGCGGCGTCAATCGCCGGCGCGCAGTTCCGCCCGCAGCCGGAGGACCCGGCGCTCGATCTCGTCGATGACGGCGGTAAAGGCCCCGTCGTCCTGGCCGGTGGGATCGGGCAGGCTCCAGTCCTCCCGCCGGGTGCAGGGCAGCACCGGGCACTGCACGTTGCAGCCCATGGTGATGACCACATCCACCGGCGGCAGTTCGGCCAGCAGCTTGCTGCGCTGGGTGGCCGCCATGTCCACGCCGTACCGGGCCTTCACCAGACGCACGGCGTCGGGGTTGATGGCGGGTTTGGTCTCGGTGCCGGCGGAGTAGCTCTCAAAGGTATCGGAGGCCAGCAGGCGGCCCAGGGCTTCGGCGATCTGGCTGCGGCAGGAATTGTGCACACAGACAAAGGCCACTTTCGGTTTGCCGCTCATGCCTGGTTCCGCGCTTTCCGGATGAGGTCCTTGGCCTCCTCCTTGGTCAGCACCCGGCCGCTGGACACCACCTTGCCGTCCACCATCAGGGCCGGGGTGTGCAGCACGCCGCAGGCCGCGATCTGGCCAAAATCGGTGATGTGACCCACTTCCGCCGGTTCTCCCAGCTCGGTCAGCGCCGCCTTGGCCGCGGCTTCCAGGGCATGGCAGTTGGCGCAGCCGCCCCCCAGCACCTTGACGGCCTCGTTGCCGGTCTCGGTTTGTACGGATTCTTTTTTACCAAACAGTTTCATAACGTATACCTCCCAGAATCAGATCAGAACAAATTGCAGGGCGTTGAAAAGATAGCCCACCAGTACAATACCCACCACGCAGATGGCGATAAACAGCGCCAGCAGCCTGGGTTTGACCACCTTGCGCAGCAGAATCAGCGACGGCAGCGACAGCGTGGTGACTGCCATCATGAAGGAGAGGACGGTGCCCAGCTGGGCGCCCTTGGCCAGCAGCGCCTCGGCCACCGGGATGGTACCGAAGATGTCGGCGTACATGGGCACACCCACGATGACCGCCGCCAGCACGCCGAAGGGATTGCCGGACCCCAGCACCGTTTCCACCCAGGCCTGGGGGATCCAGTTATGGATGACGGCACCCACGCCCACGCCCACCAGCAGGTAGGGCAGCACCTTGCGGTAGGTGGACAGCGCCTGTCCTTTGGCGTACTGCAGCCGATCGGCGGTGGTCAGGGTGGGGGCATCCAGGTCGGCACCGGCCCCCGCATGGGCCAGGGGTTCCAGGTATTTCTCCATATGCAGGGATTCGATGAGGGTGCCGCCGGCCACCGCCACCACCAGACCCAACACCACATAGGCGGCGGCCACCCTGATGCCGAAGACGCCGGTGAGCAGCACGAGACTGCCCAGGTCCACCATGGGGGAGGAGATCAGGAAGGAGAAGGTGACGCCCAGAGGCAGCCCCGCCCCGGTGAAGCCGATGAAGATGGGGATGGAGGAGCAGGAGCAGAAGGGCGTGACGGTGCCCAGCAGTGCCGCCACCGTGTTGGCACCCAGACCGTGGAACCGCCCCATGATGCGGCGGCTGCGCTCGGGCGGGAAGTAGCTCTGCACCCAGGAGATGGCGAAGATCAGCACCAGCAGCAGGACGGTGATCTTGATGGTGTCATAGAGAAAGAACTGCACGCTGCCGCCCAGCCGGGAGGCGGTGTCCAGCCCCAGGGCGGTGAGCAGGTTGCCCACCAGGGTGTTGAGCCACTGCATGCCCAGCACCTGATTCTGGAAAAACAGCCAGAGATTCATTGGGAAGTCCCCCTTTTGTCATATCAAGATTTTTTGATGTTTTGGCCGTAAAAACTGCCGCGCGGAGAGGGCGCGGCAAAAGATCACTGCCCGCTGCAGCCGCAGGCAGGCGCCTCGGCGTTGGGGGTGGTCAGGGCCAGCAGGCGCCGGACGGCCCGGGCCTGACCCTCGGCGCTGAGGCGGTAGTGGGTCCATTTGCCCTCCTGCCGGGCCAGCACCAGCCCCGATTCGCAGAGGATCTTCATGTGGTAGGAAAGCCCCGACTGGGTCAGCGCCAGGGGTTCCTGCAATTTACAGGCGCACTTCTCGCCGCTGCGCAGCTGTTCCAGGATGGCCAGTCGCTTGGGGTCGCACAGCGCCTTGAAGATCTTGGCGTCCTGCTCGTAGGAATCCATGGGCTCACCTCACATCAAAATTTCTTGATGTATAGTATAGGCCGGTTTGCGGCCTCTGTCAAGGGGGAATGTAACTTTTTTATGCAGGGATTGTCCGGGGCGCGCCGGGCGGGTATACTGTAAGAAAAGCCAACAAGGAGGCTATACCATGTGTACCAGCATTGCCTTTTGGGATCGCGGGCTGTACGGTCGCAATCTGGATCTGGAATACCATTTCGGGGAGCAGGTGGTCATCACGCCCCGGGATCACGAATTCACCTTTCATCACCGGGAGCCGCTCTGCCACCACTACGGGATGATCGGCATGGCCAGCGTGGCCCGGGACACCCCGCTCTACGCCGAGGCGGTGAACGAGAAGGGGCTGTATATGGCGGGGCTGTACTTTCCCGGCAATGCCGTCTACTTTGAGGAGCCCGCCCCCGGCTTGCTGAACCTGGCCCCCTATGAGCTGATCCCCCTGGTGCTGGGCAGCTGTGCCACGGCGGCCGAAGCCCGGACGCTGCTGGCCACCGTGCGGCTGGCGGCCATCCCCTTTGCGCCGGGGTATCCGCTGGCGGCGCTCCACTGGCAGGTGGCCGGCCCCGACGGCGGCTTTGTGATGGAACCCCTGGCCGACGGGCTGCACTTTCACGACGACGCCGTGGGGGTGCTCACCAACAACCCGCCCTACCCCTACCAGCTTGCCAACCTGAACAACTACCGGCACCTCTCCCCCCGCACACCGGACAACACCTTTGCCCCCGGCCTGGACCTGGCGGTCTACGGCCAGGGGCTGGGCGCCCTGGGCCTGCCCGGGGATGCCTCCCCCCTGTCCCGGTTTGTGAAGGCGGCCTTCCTGCGTCACCATGCCGCCTTCCCGGAGGACCGCCCCGGGCAGGTGAGCCAGTTTTTCCACCTTCTGGACGCCGTTTCCATGGTGCGGGGCAGCGTGGAGACCCCCGAGGGCCGTCTGGACGAGACCACCTACGCCTGCTGCTGCGACGGGAAAGAAGGCGTCTACTACTACCACACCTACGACAGCGGCTGTATCCATGCCGTAAAAATGACCGAAGACACCCTGACCGGCACGGCGCTGGGGGTATTTCCCCTGGCGGACAAGCCCCGGTTTGTGTGGGACAACTGAACCAAAAAGGCGCACAGGATAAATTTCCTGTGCGCCTTTTGGTTTATTCCTCGTGATGGCCCTCCCCGTGGTGGCCGTTTTCCTTTTCGTTTTCCTTTTGAGGTGCGGAGCTTTCGCAGGTGGCCAGGATTTCGGCGGTACTCTGGGCGGGCTCCCCGCCGGAGAGCGCCGCACTGTGTCGGCGTACTGCTCCACCGCCCGGTTGACCTCTTGTTCGCTGCGCATGGCACGCCCCCATCGTTTCCTTTACTCCCGGCAGCCCCAGCCGTTTCCGTTGCAGCCGGTGCCCCGGTTGTCACAGATGCCGTCGCCGTTTTCATCCACAAAGTACCGGCCCTGCCCGGCGTGGTCGCAGATTCCGTCCCCGTCGGTGTCATAGCGGCAGCTGCCGTCGGCATGGTAGTCGCAGACCCCGTCGCCGTTTTCATCGGTAAAAAGGCACTGTGCCGTATGGCAGGCGCGCTGCAGTCCCGCGCGGCCCGGCCCGGCGGCCCATACCCCGGTGGCGCCCACCGTGCAGGCAAGTGCTGTGGCAGCGATCATAATAGCAGTTCGTTTCATCGTAATCCTCCTTTGGTGTGTGAAAAGTTCCTTTCACCTGGAATACGAATCCGCTCGCTCTATCCATTCACCGCCGCTTAAAAATTTTTCTGATTTTATCGTACTCACCGGGAAATGCCCTGTCAACGAAAAAAGGCGCCCTGCAGGGCGCCTTCCGGCTGTGGTTCAGTCCTCTTCCTGGGAGTAGCTCAGGATGGCGCCGGTGTCGGCGTCGATCTCGTAGTCGTACTCGGTGAAGCCCACTTTCCAGGAGAATTCGTACACCGTGCGGCCGTCATCCCGGTCGGTCTCCAGTTCCATGGCCCGGGTATCGCTCTCCGCCACGCCGGCGTGGTTCAGGGCGATCTGCTTGGCCTGGTCCGCCGTCACGGGGCTTCCGGTGGTCGCCTGGGCGGCCAGGTTCTCGGCGTCGTAGTCGTAGGAGAGGATGTCGCCGGTGGTGGCGTCGATCTCGTAGTCATACTCGGCGTTGTCCTTCAGGAACTCCACGTCGTAGACCGCCCGGCCGTCGTCGTAGTCCAGCGTGATGCGCAGCGCCTTCAGGTCGGCTTCGGTGAGGCCCGCATGGTTCAGCGCCGTGGCCTTGGCGGTGTCCTTGGAGATATAGCCGCTGTTAGGGTCGGCGCTGCCCGCGATGCCCGCCGTGGTCTCGCTGGCCGGGGCAGCCACCGGCGCCTGGGCCGTGGGCGCCGGGGTGGGAGCGGTGGATGCCGCAGACTGGGGCGCCACATTGACGGCATCCTGGGGGGTGGATTCACTGGCGGTGGTGGCCTGCTGGCGCAGTCCGTTGTAGCCGGCGGCTTCGGCGCAGCCGGTGAGCAGCAGCGCGGTGAGGGCGGCGGCAGCGATCAGAGACAGGGTAGACTTTTTCATCTGTATTTCCTCCTTCGGGTAAGGTGTGGTTTGTTTTGTTGTGCTTTCAGTATACCCGGGAAAGATTAAAGCCACATTAAACCTTTTCATTTTTTTCGCAGGGAATCCAGAAAGTAAAGACACTGCCCTTGCCCGGTTCGCTCTGCACCGTCACCCGGCCGCCGTGGGCCGCGGCGATCCACCGCACCATGGAGAGTCCCAGCCCGGCCCCGCCGCCGCTGCGGGCAGGGTCCGCCTGCCAGAACCGCTGCCAGATCTTCTCCTGGTCTTCCGCCGCAATGCCGATGCCGTCGTCCTCCACGGTGCCCACCGCTTCGCCCTCCCGGCGGCGCAGCGTCAGCTTCACATGGCCGCCGGGGCGGCCGTAGTGGATGGCGTTTTCCGTCAGGTTGATGAGCAGCCGCATGAGCAGCGTCTCGTCCCCCTGCACCGTCACACCGGGTTCCAGGTCGGTCTCCACCGTGATGTTCTGCCCGGCGGCCTGTTCCGCCTCGGTCTCGGCCACCATGGCAGCCAGCTCGCTCAGATCTACCGTTTCCCGCTGCACCACCTGGCGGCCTTTGTCCGCCCGGGCCAGCAACAGCAGCTGGGAGAGCAGCGACGCCATCCGCGCCGCCTGGGTGTGGATACTCTCCAGCGCCGCGCGGGTCTCCCCCTGGGGGTCGGTGTTTTCCAGGGCGTACTCGCTCTGGGAGAGGATCACCGCCGTGGGGGTGCGCAGTTCATGGGAGGCGTCGTCGGTGAACTGCTTCTCCCGGTCGAAGGCCTCCTCCAGCCGGGCGAACATGGCGTCGAATTCGGCGGCCAGCGTGTAAATTTCGTCCTTGCGGCCGGTCAGTCCGATGCGGCGGGAAAGATCATTCCCCGCGCCGATCTCCCGGGCGGTCTGGGTGATCTGCCGCACCGGGGCAAAGGCCCGCCGGGTGAGCAGATACCCGCACACCGCCGCCAGCACCACAAAGACCGGCAGCACCAGCAGCGCCGTCCGCCACAGAGTACCCAGGGTGGATTCCAGCGCGTCGGCCGCCGCGATGCTGCGCACCCACACGGGGCCGTAGTCCTCCACCTCGATCTGCTCGTCGTAGAGATACCACTGCCGCTCGCCGCTTTCCACCGTGCGCAGCGCGGCGTCGGCAAACACCACCGAGTTGTCGAAATCCCGGGGCACAAAGCCGTAGAGGGGCACCCCCGCCGTGTCGTACAGCGAGAGATACACCCCGTCGTCGAAGGCTTCCAGGTCCCGGTCAATGTCCAGCTGGCCGTCCTTCACTTCCAGGTAGCGGCCGCTGTCCTCGGCCATGGTCTGCATGCGGTCCAGCGTGGCCTGCCGGGCCGACTGCGCCCCTGCGTGGAACAGAAATCCCAGCGAAAGCCCCGCCAGCAGCACCATGAAAAGGGTGTAAAGCAGCGTGACCCGCAGGGTAATGGAAAGACGCTTCATACTTCCTCCCGCAGGACGTAGCCCACGCCCCGCACCGTGTGAATCAGTTTGGAGGGGTGCCCCTCGTCGATTTTCTTGCGCAGGTAGCGGATGTAGACATCCACCACGTTGGAGCCGCCCTCGTAGTCATAGTTCCAGACGCCCTGGCTGATCCGCTCCCGGGAGAGCACCACCCCCGCGTTGCGGGCCAGGTATTCCAGCACGGCAAACTCCTTGGCCGACAGAACAATGCCCTGGCCGCCCCGGGCGGCCGTGCGGGCGATGCAGTCCACCTGCAGGTCCCCCACCGTGATCACGTCGCTGACCTGGTCGGCCCTGCGGCGGATCAGCACCCGCAGCCGCGCCAGCAGTTCCTGCAGCGCAAAGGGCTTGACCAGGTAATCGTCGGCGCCGCTGTCCAGTCCTTTCACCCGGTCGTCGATGCCGTCCCGGGCGGTGAGCAGCAATACCGGCGTCTTGTCCCCGGCCGCCCGGCGGCGGCGCAGCACCTCCAGCCCGTCCACCCCCGGCAGCATGATGTCCAGCACCACCGCGTCGTACTCCCCTCCCGCCAGATAATCCAGCGCGTCGGTGCCCGTCAGGCAGCTGTCCACGCTGTACCGGGCCGCCTTCAGCTGTTTGACCAGCAGCGCGTTCATCTCGGGCTGGTCTTCCACCACAAGGATCCGCATACGTTCTGTCCCCTTTCCTCTTTTTTATTATGATACCATAAAAAAATGAGAGCGGGATGAGAATTTGCCCCTTTTGTTCCGCTTTTTTACTTGACCAAGGCAAGTTTCCGATGGTATACTGTTGGACAGCAAGAAAGGAGTCCCGTCTATGTTCCGCACCTTTTCCTACGCCTGCACGGTGCTCTACCGGCGGTTCAGCCATTACACCTCGCAGCGGCTGCACCAGTGGGGGCTGAGTTTCGGCACGCTGTTTTTTGTGATCTATGTGGGCAAGCACCCCGGCTGCACCCAGAGCGAACTCACCGCCGCCCTGCACCTGGACTGGGGGCACAGCCAGCGCACCGTGCTGAAGCTGGTGGAAAGCGGCTTTCTTGTGCGGGAGAAGGAGGGCCGGGTCTACCGGCTGACCTTGAGCGAGAAGGGCCGGCAGGCCTTTGCCGCCAGCCACCAGGTGTTTTTCGACTGGGACGAGGAGGCCCTTTCCAACCTGACCCCCGACGAGCGCGACCAGCTGATGAACCTTTTGTACAAGGCGCTGGGCCGCGGCCCCCGGCCCGGTCCGCTGTAAAAACATCAAGACGCCCCGTACCGTCCTGGCACGGGGCGTCATACTTTTTTTAAAAGTTGTTCGGGGTTTGTTCAAAGACCTTTGATGGGTTGCACACATTCGGCCGGTATACTGTATATCGTCAACAGAAACAAAGCGGGCAGCGCCCGCACCATTTTCCACTGTGCCTTGGACCATGCGAGGGCAACCGCCCGGTCAAGGCCAGACAACCCACAAGGCTTTGCGCCATCCTATAGATCCGGACGGTCCCATGCGCAGCACCGCCCGGGCACCCATCCCCCGGCCGTAGCTTTACCGCCGGGGGATGGGTGTTTCAGTAGTGATACACCCGCTGTTGGGCCCGCAGAAAGGTCAGCGTGACACAGAGCGCCATGACCTCCGCCGCCACCAGCGACACCCAGATGCCGTCCACCTGCCACAGCAGCGGCAGGACCAGGACGCAGACCACCTGAAACACCAGCGTGCGCAGGAAGGAGATGGCGGCCGACACCAGGCCGTTGTTGAGGGCGGTGAAGAAGGAAGACCCGAAGATGGAAAATCCCGAAAAGACAAAGGCGAAGGAGAAGATGGCGAAGGCGTGCAGGGTCATGGCCAGCAAAGCGGCGTCGTAGCCCACAAACAGGCGGGACAGCGGCCCTGCCAGCAGCCGGGCTCCCAGGAACATCACCGCCGCGAAGCCCCCCAGAATGATGCCGCTCTTGCGCAGCAGGCTGCGCAGCTCGGTGCGGTTGCCGGCGCCGAAATGGTAGCTGACCACCGGGGCTGTTCCCACCGAGTAGCCCACAAAGAGCGCCTGGAAGATCATGCTGACGTACATGAGCACGCCGTAGGCGGCGATGCCGTCCTCCCCGGCGTAGCGCAGCAGCTGGGCGTTGTAGAGCATGCTCACCAGCGACATGGAGATGTTGCTCATCAGTTCCGAGGAACCGTTGGTGCAGGTTTTGAGCAGTGCCCGGCCGTCCCACCGGGCGGCACCCAGGCGCAGGCGTCCGGTGCGGCAGCGGATAAACCAGGCCAGCGGCAGCAGACCGCCCACGCACTGGCTCAGCGCCGTGGCCGCCGCGGCCCCCGGCAGTCCGAAACCCAGCACCGCCACCAGCAGGGCGTCCAGCACCATGTTGGTCAGCCCCGAGGCCACCGTGACCCACAGGCCCAGCTGGGGCTTTTCCGCCGTGACGCAAAGGCACTGGAATTCATACTGCAGCACATAGACGGGGATAGCGGGCAGCAGCACGGTGCCGTAGGTAAGGCAGTCCTGCAGCATCTCCCCCTCGGCGCCCAGGGCCACCGCCAGGGGGCGCAGCAGCAGAAAGCCCAGTCCTGCCAGCACCACACCGCACACCACCGAGCTGTACACCACCAGGGAGAACAGCTCATTGGCGCGGCGGTCGTCCCCCTCGCCCATGGTTTTGGCGATGAGCGCCCCGCCGCCGGTGCCGAACATGAACCCCACCGACCCCAGGATCATGAGGAAGGGCAGAATAAAATTCACCGCCGTGAAGGCGGTTTTGCCCACAAAGTTGGAGACGAAAAAGCCGTCCACCACGCCGTAGATGGAGGAAAATACCAGCATCACCATGGAGGGCAGCGTAAAACGCAGCAGCCGGCCATAGCCGAAATGTTCCGACAGACGAATCTTCATGCCAACGGCCCTCCCGGTGCAGCGGCACGCTGCCGCATATCGTTGAGGAACCGTTCGGTCAGTGCCAGATAGGTCTGTACATCCTCGGGCGACCAGGCGCCGAAGACATCGTTCTCCATGTCGATGACCGGCAGCGCCGTGCGCGCCGCCAGTGCCCGCCCGGCTTCGGTCAGCCGCACCTGCTTGCCCCGGCGGTGGGTGTTTTCCAGATAGAGGATGCCCTCCCCTTCCAATTTGCGCAGCGCCGAATTCACCGTCTGTTTGGTCAGGCCGCTGCGGCGGCGGACTTCCTGGAGCGGGCAGGGTTCCCCCGCGTCGCACACCGCATACAGGATCTTCATGGCGCTGTCCGATACGCCCAGGGCGTGGGCCATCTCGTGGTAGAGGGCCTCGGTCTCCCCCAAAAGATAGTTGAACCGGTTCAACGATGCCCGGGTTTTTCCTTGCATGGAACTGCCTCCTTGGTACGATTTCGTACCAAGAGTATAGTACGATTTCGGACCAAAGTCAAGGCAGACATTTTTGCCGCAAAACAAAACGTGCCGGCCCAAAAGGACCGGCACGTTTTTGAATAGGGAGCGATACGCAAGTTTAAATGGCGTACCGCAATGCTCTTACATTGAAGGCAATGGGTCCGGCAAACACTGCGCTGCCCGACACCACGCTGCCCGCTCCTGCCTGGTAAGCACCGGGCAGGGTCCTGGCCGTGATGCCGCCGTCCACCTGGATGGTCACCGGGTGGGGCGCGGTTGCCAGCATGGCCTTGGCCGCTGCAATTCGGGCGTTGCTGCCCGGCAGGTAGGGCTGTCCGCCCCGCCCAGGCTGCACCGTCATGAGCAGCAGCTGGCCAATCTGTGGCAGATAGGGCGTTGCGGTCTCCAGCGGCGTCTCGGGATTGAGCACCAGGCCCGCCTGCATACCCGCGGCCCGGATGGCCGCCAGGGCCTCGCCGGGGCCGCCCGGCACTTCGGCGTGCACCGATACCCGTTCCGCACCCAGCGCCGCCAGTTCCGCCACAAAATCCAGCGGGCGGTCCACCATCAGGTGAACATCCAGCGGCTTATGGGTCAGGCTGCGCATGGTGCGCACCATGCCGGTGCCGAAGGAGATGGCCGGCACAAAGTGGCCGTCCATGATGTCGATGTGGAAAGCATCCACACCGGCCGCCTCCGCCGTCTGCACGTCCCGGGACAGATGGGCGAAATCCGCCGCCAGGATGGAAGCACACAGTTCAAACATGGCTTTCCCGGTCCTCTCAGACCAGCTCCTTCACGGCCGCGACGATGGCGTCCGAACGCAGGCCGAACTGTTCCAGCAGATCCCACGCCGGGCCGGAATGGCCGAAGGTATCCTTCACGCCCACACGGCGCATCTTGGTGGGGCACTGTTCGCCCAGCACCGCGGCCACCGCTTCGCCCAGGCCGCCCAGGATGCTGTGCTCCTCGCAGGTGACGACGGCACCACATTCCTTGGCCGCCTTGATGACGATTTCCTCGTCCAGCGGCTTGATGGTGCAGAGGTTGATGACCCGGGCCTGGATGCCCTCGTTTTTCAGATGTTCGGCGGCAGTGAGGGCTTCGCCCACCTCCAGGCCGGTGGCAAGAATCGCCACGTCGTTGCCCTCGGTGAGCTGCTCGCCCTTGCCAATCTCAAATTTGAAGCTGGCTTCGTCATGGAATACCGGCACCGCCAGGCGGCCGAACCGCAGGTAGACGGGGCCCTCGTGCTCATAGGCGGCCTTGACGGCGGCGCGGGCTTCCACGTCGTCGGCAGGGCAAAGCACCGTCATGCCGGGGATGGAGCGCATAAGCGCGAAATCCTCGCAGCACTGGTGGGAGGCACCGTCCTCGCCCACCGAGATGCCGCCGTGGGTGGCACCGATCTTCACGTTCAGGTGGGGGTAACCGATGGAGTTGCGCACCTGTTCGAAGGCGCGGCCCGCGGCGAACATGGCAAAGCTGGAGGCGAAAGGCACAAGCCCCATGGCCGCCATGCCGGCGGCGGTGGCCATCATATTGCTCTCGGCAATGCCGCAGTCAAAATGACGGTCGGGGTAGGCCTTCTTGAACACGCCGGTCTTGGTGGCGGCGGCCAGGTCGGCATCCAGCACCACCACGTCGGGATGGTCCTGCGCCAGTTCCACCAGCGCCGCACCGTAGCTGTCCCGGGTGGCTATCTTTTTGACCTCACTCATAGCTGTGCCTCCAGTCCCGCCAGCTGGGCCTTGAGCTCCTCCATGGCGATCTTGTATTCCTCATCGTTGGGGGCCTTGCCGTGCCAGCCCACCTGGTTTTCCATATAGCTGACGCCCTTGCCCTTGGTGGTATGCATCAGGATGGCGGTGGGCGCGCCGGTCTGCCAGTGGAAGTACTGGAAGGCATCATCCATCTGGACAAAGTCATGGCCGTTGATGGACACCGTGCGGAACCCGAAGTCCCGCAGCTTGGCGTCCACCGGGTCGGTGGGCATGACTTCGCTGGTGGGGCCGTCGATCTGCAGGCCGTTCAGGTCGATGATGACGCAGAAATTGTCCAGCTTGTACTTGGCGGCGAAGAGGAAGGATTCCCACACTTCGCCCTCCTCGATCTCGCCGTCGCCCAGCAAGGTGTAGACGCGAACATCGTCCTTGTGCAGGTACTTGGCGGCTTTGGCCATGCCTGCGGCGCAGGAAACGCCCTGGCCCAGGCTGCCGGTGGACATATCCACGCCGGGCACCGTGTTCATGTTGGGGTGACCCTGGAGGTAGCTGTCGATGTGACGCAGGGTGGGCAGGTCGGCCACCGGGAAAAATCCCCGGTAGGCCAGCGCGCTGTACAGTCCCGGCGCCGTGTGACCCTTGGAGAGCACGAACCGGTCCCGGTCCTCCCACTTCGGGTTGGCGGGGTCGATCCGCATCTCCTGGTTGTACAGATAGGCGAACAGATCCGCCGCCGACAGGCTGCCGCCCGGATGACCGGACTTTGCCCCGTGGGTGGCCTCGATGATGCCCATCCGCACCTTGCAGGCTGCAATCTGCAGCCCCAAACGCTCTTCTTTCGTCATATCATTCACCAAAGACCTTGCAGTAGTCTTCCTTGAACTTCTCGATGCCCGAATCGGTCAGCGGATGATGGAGCATCTGGTCGATGACCTTGTAGGGCACCGTGGCGATATCCGCACCGGCCAGAGCGCAGTCCGTCACGTGGATGGGGTTGCGCACGCTGGCGGCGATGATCTGGGTCTGGATATCGGGATAGTTCAGGAACATGTCGTGGATGGTCTCGATGAGTTCGATGCCCCGCTGGGAAATGTCATCCAGACGGCCCAGGAAGGGGCTGACATAGGTGGCGCCGGCACGGGCCGCCAGCAGCGCCTGGTTGGCGCTGAAGATCAGCGTGCAGTTGGTGGGAATGCCCTTGGCGGACAGTGCCTTGATGGCCTTGAGGCCCTCGGCGGTCATGGGGATCTTGACCACCATGTGCTTGGGATCCAGGGCGTAGATGGCCTCGCCCTCCTTCACCATAGTCTCGGCGTCGGTGGTGGTGGCTTTCACCTCACCGGAGATGGGGCCGTCCACGATGGTGGCGATCTCCGCCAGCGTCTCGGCGTAGTCACGGCCTTCCTTGGCGATGAGGCTGGGGTTGGTGGTGACGCCCGCAATGACGCCCATATCGTTGGCCTTGCGGATTTCCTCCACGTTGGCGGTATCAATGAAGAATTTCATGACAGAAAACTTCCTTTCCGATGATTACGCCCAGGGATTCTCGGTGGGGTACGGCAGGGCCTTGGGCTGGTTGTAGGCGATGTCGCCGATGCCCAGATACTTGAAGACCTCGAACAGGGCCTTGCCGCAGTGAGCGAAGGCCACGGCGCCGTGATGCGGGTAGCGCTTCTGGACCAGCACATGGCGGTAGAAGCGGCCCATTTCGGGGATGGCGAAGATGCCGATGCCGCCGAAGGAACGGGTGGCCACAGGCAGGACCTCGCCCTGGGCGATGTAGGCGCGGAGGTTGCCCTCGCTGTCGCACTGCAGGCGGTAGAAGGTGATGTCGGAAGCCGCGATGTCGCCTTCCAGCGTGCCGCGGGTGAAGTCGGGCTCGCTGCCCGCCGGCTCCAGCAGACGATGCTGGATCAGCTGATACTTGACGGCACGGTCGGCGCACATCTTGCAGGACGGCGTGTTGCCGCAGTGGAAGCCCATGAAGGTATCGGTGAGGGTGTAGGGGAACTTGCCGGCGATCTCCTCGTCGTAGATGTACTTGGGCACGCTGTTGTTGATGTCCAGCAGGGTGACGGTGTCGCCGGTGACGCACATGCCGATGTACTCGGACAGGGCACCGTAGATATCCACCTCGCAGGAGACGGGGATGCCGCGGCTGACCAGGCGGGAGTTGACGAAGCAGGGCTCAAAGCCGAACTGGGACGGGAAGGCCGGCCAGCACTTGTCGGCGAAGGCCACATACTTCTTGCTGCCCTTGTGGGCGTCGGCCCAATCCAGCAGGGTCAGCTCAAACTGCGCCATGCGGGCCAGCAGGTCGGGATAGTACTTGCCCTCGCCCATCTCGGCGGCCATGTCGGCGCAGACATCGGCGATGCGGGGATCGTTGGCATGGGCCTTGTAGGACACCAGCAGGTCCAGCTCGGAGTTTTCCTCGATCTCCACGCCCAGCTCGTACAGACCCTTGATGGGGGCGTTGCAGGCGAAGAAGTCCTGGGGACGGGGGCCGAAGGAGATGATCTTCAGGTTCTTGACGCCCAGGATGGTGCGGGCGATGGGAACGAACTCGGCGATCTTGTCGGCCAGCTCCTCGGCGGTGCCCACGGGGTACTCGGGGATGTAGGCGCTCAGATGGCGCATGCCCAGGTTGTAGGAACAGTTCAGCATGCCGCAGTAGGCGTCGCCGCGGCCGTTGATCATGTCGCCGTCACCCTCGGCAGCCGCCACGTACATGACGGGGCCGTCGAAGTATTTGGCAATCAGGGTTTCGGGAGTTTCGGGGCCGAAGTTGCCCAGGAAGACCGTCAGGGCGTTGCAGCCCGCGGCCTGCACGTCGGCCACGGCCTTCTCCATGTCGGCCTCGTTCTCCACGGTGACGGGGCACTGGTAGATCTCGGTGCCCTTGGCCTTGCAGGCCGCCACGATGTTCTCGCGGCGCTGGGTGGACAGGGCGATGGGGAAGCAGTCACGGCTGACGGCAATAATGCCGAGATGGACTTCAGGAATGTTCGTAGATTTCATGGGGAATTCCTCCTTTATTTTTACAGCAGGGATGCAATATCGATGTTTTCACCGGTGAGGGCCTGAACGGCGCCCTGGCCGGCTTCGGCGGATTCGGGATGGGCCAGCAGCCACTTGTTGCAGGCCCACAGCGTCTTGTCCTCGTCGTTCAGCGGGGTCATGTCGGGCTTGGGGCCGTTGGTGCCCCGGGGCAGCACCACCACCACCTGGAATCCGGCGCCGGGGGCGGCGGAGCAGGGGGCGTAGTGCAGCGTGGTGGCGTAGACTTCCACCACCACACCGGCGGGGACCTTGAAGGCCTGGACCTTGGCGGTGTCCAGCTTGCCGTCCACGATGTCGTCCTCCTTGGCCAGCAGCAGGATGAAGTCCTGGGCGCCGACGTTCAGCTCACTGTCCCGGTGATATTCCAGGCAGTTGAGCTTGGTGTTGTGACCGTTGCACCAGCCCAGCTGGACCGGCATGCCGCCGTAGCCGTTGGCGGAGAACTGCGCCGCGATGGGCAGCTGCTCCAGTTCAGGCTGGGAGGGCACGTAGTCCGTACCTTCCGGGATGGGCGTCACTGACTGCAGGGTCTGCACCAGCGCCGCCGTATCGTAGCCCGCCAGCACCTTGCCGTAGGGGGCAAAGGCGGCGTCCGTTACCGATTGAATTTTCATAACGTATCACCTCAAGTGCGGGAAGGAAGTCCCGCGAATCGTTCCAATGCAAAGGTACAGATTTTCTGGCTGAGGGGAAAGAACAGCTGCGCGGCCGGCCCCACCAGAAAGGCGCAGATGATGGTGCCCACGCCTACCACGCCCCCCAGCACGAAGCCGATGAGCACGAAGGCCAGGTCCACCCCGATCCGCACCGGGCCGAACGGTTTTCCGCTCTTGTCGCTGAGCACCACGGCCACCAGATCGTTGGGGCCGGTGCCCGCCTGGGAGCGGATGACGATGGTCATGCCGAAAGCCAGGATCACGCACCCCACCGCCAGCAGCCCCACCCGAAGGGGAAGGGGCAGCCCTTCGTTGAGGAAGGGCGCCAGCCACAGGGTATAGACATCGATGATCGGGCCGCCCAGCGCCATGCAGAGCACCGTGCCGATGCCCACATAGCTGCGGTCCACCACCAGGAGGACCACCATGATGAGCAAAGACACGATCAGATGAACCCGACCATGGGTCATGGGAAATCCCGCAATCTGCGGGAAAGTCCGGAACAGCCCCTGCACGAAGACGTTGAAGGGGTCCGAACCCAGGTTTGTCTGAAGGAAGAGTGCCACGCCCAGGTGGGCGATGCACAGCCCCAGGAGCAGCAGCACCACCCGCACCAGAAGTTCCCGCAAAGTTTTCCCTTTCACGGTTCCTTCTTGGTCAGCGCCTCCGCCTGGGCGGCGCGCTCCCGGCGCCACCGCCACACGGCATAGCCGCAGAAGGCAAGTCCGCCCAGTGCCAGCACGGCGCCGGCCCCGTAGGCCAGCAGATCATTCATGCCGGTACCGCCGGCCATCTGACTGCTGATGAGCTGGTAAGCCAGGTACACCAGGTAGGCGCCCACGGCCAGGCGCAGGATCATTTGGGTTTGTTCCTTCATACAAACCGCTCCTTTCGGTTAGAGCATCTGGGGATAGAGCGCTTTGAGGGTGGGGTAGATCTTGGAGAACTGCCGGTAGCGCTCCTCATAGCGGGCGGCGATGGCAGGGTCGGGGCGGACGGTGTCCGCCACCTGGACCAGCTTGTCGCAGACCGCCTGCACGCTGGGATAGGCACCGCAGGCCACCATGGCCAGCATGGCGCCGCCCATACCGGGGCCCTGCTCCGAAGCGGGGGTGTCCAGCTCCACGTTGAGCACGTTGGCGATGATCTTCTTCCACAGGGGGCTCTTGGCGCCGCCGCCGCAGATCATGCTGTGGCGAATGTCCAGCCCCAGGGAACGGGCCACCTCGAAGCTGTCCCGGATAGCGAAGGCCACGCCTTCCAGCACGGCCTGGGTCATATCGGTGCGGGTGGTGTCCATCGTCATGCCCAGGAAAACGCTGCGGGCGTTGGTATCGTTGATGGGCGAACGCTCACCCATCAGGTAGGGCAGGAAATACACATGGTTGCGGCCCAGCATCTCGTCGGTGATGGCCGCCTGGGCGCCGCCGTAGTCCTGGGTGCCCAGGATCTCGTCCATCCACCACTTGTTGCAGGAGGCAGCGGAGAGCATGCAGCCCATCAGATGGTAGTGCCCGTCCGCATGGGCGAAGGCATGCAGCGCGTTGTGGGGGTCCACCCCGAAGTGGTCGCTGGAGATGAACAGCGTGCCCGAGGTGCCCAGGCTGATGTTGCAGGCGCCCTCCCCCACCGTGCCGGTGCCCACGGCCGCCGCGGCGTTATCTCCCGCGCCGGCGCAGACCGTGACGGTCTCGGGCAGGCCCAGCTGGGCGGCGATCTCGGGGCGCAGCGTGCCCACAGCCTCGTAGCTTTCAAACAGCTTGGGCATCTGGGCCTCGGTGATGCCGCAGAGTTTCAGCATCTCCTGACTCCAGCACTTGTGCTCCACGTCCAGCAGCAGCATGCCGCTGGCGTCGGAGTAGTCGGTGCAGTGCACCCCCGTGAGGATGTAGTTGATGTAGTCCTTGGGAAGCATGATCTTGCGGATGCGGGCGAAGTTTTCCGGCTCGTTTTTCTTCATCCACAGGATCTTGGGGGCGGTGAACCCCGCAAAGGCGATGTTGGCGGTGAGGGCAGAGAGCTTCTCCCGCCCGATCTCCTCGTTGAGGTATTCCACCTCACTGGCCGTGCGGCCGTCGTTCCACAGGATGGCCGGACGGATCACCTGATCGTTCTCATCCAGCACCACCAGGCCATGCATCTGGCCGCCGGCGCCGATGCCGGCCACCTGGGATTTGTCGAAGGAGGCGAGCAGTTCGGGAATGCCCCCCAGCACCGCCTTCTTCCAGTCCTCGGGGTTCTGCTGGCTCCAGCCGGGCTGGGGGAACTCCAGGGGATACTCCTTGGAAATGGTATTTTTGATGTGGCCCTCCTCGTCCATCAGCAGCAGCTTGACGGCCGAGGTGCCCAGGTCAATTCCTATGTACAGCATAGTTTCCTCCAAAAGTCACCGCCGGGGTGAAGATTACTTGCCGGACTTGCGGCTGGTGACCACGTCGAAGATGACAGCGACCAGAAGCACGCCGCCCTTGACCACGTACTGCCAGGAGTCGCCGATGCCCATGATGGACATGCCCATGTTGATAACGCCCAGCAGCAGAGCGCCGATGACGACGCCGCCCACCGTGCCGCTGCCGCCGTAGGCGGAAGCGCCGCCGATGAAGCAGGCACCGATGGCGTCCATCTCAAAGGAGGTACCGGTGGAACCGTTGACGGAACCCACGCGGGCCGCGTTGAGCAGGCCGCACAGACCGGCCAGCAGGCCCATGTTGGCGTAAGCGATGAAGTAGATCTTGTCGGTGTTGATACCGGAGAGCTTGGTGGCTTTCTCGTTGCCGCCCACGGCGTAGAAGTAACGGCCGAACGCGGTTTCAGCAGTGATGAAGTTGTAGATCAGGCAGACAGCCAGCACCCAGACCAGCATGACCGAGATGCCGTTGTACTGGCTCAGCAGGTAGCAGTAGTAGAGGATGAGGGCGGCGATGAGGCCGGACTTGACATAGTCGCTGACGGCACTGTTCTGGCGGTAGCCGTTCTTGGCGCGGTCGCGGCGGGTGCGCACGGTGTTGAGGAGGACCAGCACGGCGGCCACAACACCCACGATGAGGGCGGAGTAGACGGTGTCACCGTCGTCCAGGCCGGGGACCTTGATGTACATGGTGAAGATATTCAGGAAGGTGGAGTCCTGGACTGCCACGGTCTTGTTGTCGAGGATCAGACGGCCGATGCCGCGGAAGATGAACATGCCGCCCAGGGTGGTGATGAAGGGCGGGATGCGCACATAACCGATCCAGTAGCCCTGCCAGATGCCCACCAGCAGGCCGGCCACCAGGCAGACCACGATGGTGAGGACGGGGTTGATGGACAGGTTGGTGATCATGACGGCGGCCAGACCGCCCACCAGGCAGATCACCGAACCGACGGCCAGGTCGATGTTACCGCCGGTGAGGATGCAGAGCAGCATGCCGCAGGCCATAACCAGAACGTAGCCGTTCTGCAGCAGCAGGTTGGACATGTTCTGGGCGTAGAGCAGGCGTCCGCCGGTGAGGTAGGCGAACAGCACAAAGACGATCACCAGTGCAATGACCATCGCATACTTGGTCAGGAAACTGGAAACTTTCATTTTGGTTCCATTCATGAGTGTCACACTCCCTATTCAACGTGATTAAGCTTTGGCCGGTTCGCGTACGGTATCGCGGATGATGTAGCCCATGATGCTTTCCTGGGTGGCGTCGGCCGCGTTGACCTCCGCCAGCAGGCGGCCTTCATTCATAACGTAGATGCGGTCACACATGCCCAGCAGTTCGGGCAGCTCCGAAGAGATCATGACCACCGACTTGCCGCGGCTGACCATGTCATTGATCAGGCAGTAGATATCGTACTTGGCGCTGACATCGATGCCGCGGGTGGGCTCGTCCAGGATCAGCACGTCCGGTTCGGTGAACATCCACTTGCCCAGCAGGGCTTTCTGCTGGTTGCCGCCCGACAGGTTGCCGATGTGCTGCTCGATGGTGGGCGTCTTGGTGCCCATCTCGGTCTTCATGTCCTCGGCTTCCTTGACTTCCTTGTCCCGGTCGATGACGCCGCTGTGGCAGACCTTGTCCAGACGGGCCAGGGTGGTGTTGAAGCGGATGGTCTCGCCCAGGATCAGGCCGTTGGTCTTGCGGTCCTCGGTGACGTAGGCCAGGCCGTGGTGGATGGCCTCCTCGGTGTTCTTCAGGTTGACCTTCTTGCCGTTGAGATAGAGCTCACCGGTGATCTTGCTGCCGTAGCTGTGGCCGAAGATGGACATGGCCAGCTCGGTACGGCCGGCGCCCTGCAGGCCGGAGAAGCCAACCACTTCGCCCTTGTGCACCTTGAAGGAGACGTTGTCGTCCACGATGCGCTCGGGGTACAGGGGGTGATGGACGGTCCAGTTCTTGACTTCCAGGCTGATTTCGGGCTGGACCTGGCTCTTCCGCTTGGGATAGCGGTCCTCCATGGGACGACCCACCATGCCCTTGATGATGCGGTCCTCGCTGAATTCATCCACGCCCTTGACCAGCGTCTCGATGGTGGAACCGTCGCGGATGATGGTGGCCTTGTCGGCGCAGTAGATGATCTCGTTGAGCTTGTGGGTGATGATGATGGACGTGAGGCCCTTCTTCTTGAAATCGATCAAGAGGTCCAGCAGCATCTTGGCGTCCTCGTCGTTCAGCGACGAGGTGGGCTCGTCCAGGATCAGCAGCTTGACCTTCTTGGAGAAGGCCTTGGCGATCTCCACCAGCTGCTGTTTGCCGGTGCCGATATCCTTGACCAGCGTCTGGGCGGACTCATGCAGGCCCACCTGCTTCATGTGACGCTCGGCCTCATAATAGGTTTTGTTCCAGTCGATGGTACCCATCTTGGTGCGGATCTCATTGCCCAGGAACATGTTCTCACCGATGGAGAGCAGCGGAATCAGTGCCAGCTCCTGGTGGATGATGACGATGCCCACCGCTTCGCTGTCCTTCTGGGACTTGAACTGGCAGAGCTTCCCGTCGTAGTAGATCTCGCCGGTGTAGCTGCCCGCGGGATAGGTGCCGGAAAGCACATTCATCAGCGTGGATTTGCCCGCGCCGTTCTCACCGATCAGAGCGTGGATCTCGCCGGGTTCCACCTGCAGATTCACGTTGTCCAGTGCCTTGACGCCGGGAAATTCCTTGGTGATGTTTTTCATCTCCAAAATATACTTCGACAAAGGGGATTGCCTCCTTTTCGTCTTGCCTTCCAAAATACAATGGGCAGGGCAGCTGGCCCCGCCCATTGCATTAACGGTTCGGCAATTGATTCAGATTGGTAAGTACTGCGGATCAGGCGGCCGGATGCAGGTAGCCGTCAGCGTCCTGGGTGTAGTAACCGGTGTCGACCAGCTTCTCCTTCATGTTGTCCTTGGTGACAACGTCGGGAACCAGCAGGAAGGACGGGCAGTTGTGGCCTTCGGAGGTGGCGTAGGATTCGGTGTCGTAGCTGCAGTCGAAATCCCAGCCGGAGTTGGTGATCAGGCTGTCATCGATGGTGTCGCCGTTCAGGATCGCCTTGCCAAGGTCCAGCGTGACAACGGCCTCGTTGGAAACGGCCTTGTACACGGTCATGGACTGCAGACCGTCGACGATGTTCTTCAGGTTGGCTTCGTCGCCGTCCTGACCGGTGATGATGGGCTGGTTGGAGCCGGCGTAGTCAGACTGGATGGCCTGGGAAACGCCCAGCGCGGTGGAGTCGTTGGAGCACAGCCAGACATCAACCTGGGTGCCGTCGGCGTAGTAGGAAGCCAGCACGTTCTGAGCACGCTCCATGGCGGTCTGGGAATCCCACTGGGCGGTGGCTACGGTGTCGAAATCGGTCTGACCGGAGACGACGACCAGCTTGCCGGAGTCAATGTAGGGCTGCAGGACATCCATGGCGCCCTGATAGAAGTAAGTAGCGTTGTTGTCGGCGGGGTCACCGGCGGTGATCTCCATGTTGAAGGGACCGGCCGCGTTGTCCAGATCCAGGGTGTCCACGATGTACTGGCCCTGCAGCGTACCGACGGTGTAGTTATCGAAGGATACGTAGTAGGAGGCGTTGTCGTTCATGATCAGACGGTCGTAAGCGATGACCGGGATGCCGGCCTCACCAGCTTCGTTCATGACGGTGTTCAGCGCCTCGCCGTCGATGGCGGCCACGACCAGCAGGTCGACGCCGTCAGCGATCATGTTCTGGATGTCGCTGACCTGACGGTTGGTGTCGTTGTCCGAGTAGGTGATGACGGTCTCATAACCGGCATCCTTGAACTGCTGGTCCAGGTAGGAACCGTCGCGGTTCCAGCGTTCCAGCGACTGGGTGGGCATGGACAGGCCGACCTTCTGGCCACCGGTGGAGCCGCCCTCAGAACCGGTCTCCGCGGTGGACTCGGTGCTGGCTGCGTCGGTGCTGGCTGCATCGGTGCTGGCTGCGGCGGAAGAACTTGCCCCGCCGCTGGAGCAGCCGGCCAGCGAGACGATCATCGTCGCAGACAGTGCAGCAGCCAAAATACGCTTTTTCATTGTGAATCGCTCCCTTTTAATATAATTTGTGTCGAATGTGTTCGACTACCTCCGCAGTTAGGGAAAGAACTTTTGTAAATATTCTTTCCGTTTTCATTCATAGAATACACCAAAACAATCCAGCATGTCAATACTTTTTTGTGCATTTTCATAACTCTGTCATACATTTAGCAGCTTTCACAAAACGCTTCTTTCATTTTATGCAATTTGGCAAGCAGAAAACGTCGCTGTCTGGCAGACAGCGACGTTTTTGTTCAAAGTTGTTTGACGAATTCATACAGCAGCCGGGTGGCGGCGCCGATGCACACCGAATGGCCCGAACTGGGGCAGAAGGCGAGGAAATCCACCCGGTCACCGGGCGAGCACAGGTCCCGCACCAGCCACTGGAGCCGGGAACGGTAGGCCGGCAGATACTGGGACATCTGCCCGCCGATCATGATGGGGCAGTCCAGTATGGTATGGATGATCATGATGCCGTGGGCCAGGTCCTTCAGGTAGCTGTCCCACAGGGCCTGACACTGGATGTCCCCGTCCTCCAGCCGCTGGAAGAAGACCTCCAGGCTGATGTCCAGGTCATCCGACAGGCGGGCGGTGGAACAGTAGGCTTCGAGACAGCCCTTGCGGCCGCACTGGCAGGGCCGTCCGCCGGGATGCAGGCAGATATGGCCGAATTCCGCCGCCCGGTGGTCCACGCCGTCGTAGAGCTTGCCGTCCACCAGGATGGCGCCGCCCACGCCCCGGTTCAGCGACAGATAGACCATGCTGGGCTGGTCGGTGCGGTTCCACCACTCCCCGAAGCCGCCGCAGGTGGCGTCGTTGTCCAGCAGGACCCGGTAGGGGATCCGGTCCAGGAACCGGCAGGGCGTGGAGGTATCCACCCCGATGGTGGGGGCATACTCGATGGTCTTCTGGTCGGGGCCGACGATGCCGGGCAGCGTCATGGCCACCCCCAGCAGCCGGTCCCGGTCCAACTGGTTGTTGTCCAGGAATTGTTCGATCAGCCCGGCCAGTTCTTCGCCGTAGGTTTCGTCGTTGGCAAAGGGCAGCGCCACCCGCCGACTGGCCAGCGTCTCCTTGCGCAGATTGATGGCCACAATGCGCAGGTCCCGGTTGGTCAGCTCGATGCCCAGGGCAAACCGGGCGTTGGGCAGCGGCACAATGAGCCGCGGCCGCCGGCCGCCGGTGGAGTCGGTGGTGATGGACCGGTCGATGAGCCCCATCTCGGTCAGTTCGTTCAGGTTCTGGGTCAGCGTGGGCAGGCTCATGGACAGCTGAAAGGCCAGTTCCTGCTTGGTGACGGGCTTCCACTGCCCGATGAGATAGCGGTAGACACGGTTACGGTTCTGTTTACGCAGCTCTACTGTGGATAATGGTCTGTGAGCACTCATAACAGCCCCCTCGTACCAACTTTTATAAAACTGGTTTCAGTATAGCACAATACTGTGCAGAATGCAAACATTTTGTGAAATATTTTATTGCACTTTGCGCATTACTTTTCCATTTGACCTGCTTCATTCCCTCTTGGCACAAAAAATTCCCCCGCTGACCGCCGAAGGTTCAATCCATCCGGGGCACGGATTTTTTTATGTTGGCAGGGGGTTCAGGACTGAGCGTCGGATTCCTCCGGCCACCAGCCGTGTTTCCACAGCTGGCGCATCGACCAGGCCTCCATGCACTTGTGGCCGAACTGGTTCAGACGCATGGGGCCGTCGGGGTCCCGGTCCATCTGGTAGGTCCAGTAGATCCACCCTTGGGAAGTCTCCCAGGCCTGCCGCTGCAACGCGGCCACCCGGCGGTATTCCTGCCGGCAGATGGCCTGTTTTTCGGTGTCATCGCGGCCCTTGCGGTCGGCGCGGTCAAAGGGATAGCGGCACTCGATGCACCACTCCCCACCACCACGGGGGTCCAGCGGGCGGCTTTTTCAATTTTGTGCTTTTCCAGGGCCACATACAGCCGGTAGATCCAGGGGAAGGACACCGGCAGGAAATATTCCATGGCAAACAGGTAGATGTGGGTGTCCAGCAGGACGTTCTCCATCCCCTCCCGCCGGAAAAAGTCCTTCCAGCGGGAAAGGCGGAAGCCGTCGTGGAAGACAATGACCTTGTCTGCCGGCAGCACCGCCCGCAGGGTGCGGTAGGCACGGCGGTAGAACTCCTTCAAAAAGGACAGCGGCACATGCCCGGAGCCCCTGGCCTCCTGCTTGTCCTTGGCCTTGCCGGTGGTGCTGGAGGTGCGGTAGACCAGGAAGCTGATGGGCTCGTTGAGCACCTCGATGCCGTAGAGCCCCGGCCGCGTGCCGTACCGCCGGGCCAGCCGCTCCAGCACCGAGAGGGCAAAATTCACCTCTCCGGGGTCCTTGTGCCACTTGCACACCCCCACCAGGCCGCCGTTGTCGTAGCCGTTCTGTCCGCCCGGCACGGTGTGCAGGTCCAGAAGGATTTGCAGACCGTACCGCTCGGCCCAGGTGAAGGCGTTGTCCAGGCAGTCCACGCAGCCCAGGAAAGGCGGGCGGTCGCCGAAGACGAAGTAGGGCACCGGCAGGCGCACCAGGTTGTACCCGTGCTGCGCCACCAGACGGAAGTCCTCCTCGGTGATGTAGCTGGTGCGGTGGCGGGTCATCCGCGCCTGTAATTCTTCGGGGGGCAGGGTGCGGGCCAGCCAGGTTTCGTCCTCCTCGGGGGAATCCCCAAAGGCGTCCGGCGAAATCCATTTTTCCAGGACCAGCCAGTTGCCGAAGTTGATGCCCCGGATTTTGTCCAGCGCTGCCATAGTTGGTATACCCCTTTTTCTGTGAGATGGCCGGAAGGACCGGCCTTGCCGCGGATGCACCGCCGTGCAATCCAATCCTACGGTATAATCCCCTTTTTGTCAATTTTGCCCCCTGTTTGCGGTTCTGTACCACAGGAGATTGCGTTGGCCGCAAGATGTCCTTGCACAACAGGGCGCAGATGAGTATACTTTTAGGAAAAGCCGGTCCTTCCCGCGGGGGCCGGTTCTCTGCACAGGAGGGAGGCAGGCCGTGTGATTCATGCCGACTTCGCCCGGAAATTTGTGGAGCGCATCGCACACTACACCGACTACAACATCAACATCATGAACGAGCAGGGCATCATCATTGCCAGCCGCAATCCGGAGCGCATCGGCACCTTCCACGAGACAGCCTACCGGATGATCCGCTCCAACCTGGAGATCTCCTCGGTCTCCAAGGGGGACGCCCTGCTGGGTGTGCAGAACGGGGTCAATCTGCTGGTGCACTACGGCAAGAAGCCCATCGCCGTGGTGGGGGTCACCGGGGAACCCGACAAGGTGCGGGAGATCGCCCTGATCATCAAGATGTCCCTGGAGACGATGGTGCGCTACGAGAGCCAGCAGGAATTGGAGATCAGCCGGATCACCGCCCACCACCGGTTCTACTCCCAGCTGTTTCTGGAGGAGGCCCCGGCCCCCCGGCAGCTGGAGCAGCTGGCCGAGACGCTGGATTTTTCGCCCCGGCACATCCGTATCCCCATCGTGCTGCGCTTTGCCCCCGACTCCCAGCCCGAACAGAAGCTGACAGCCGTGCAGGGCTGCGTCACCGGCCAGGACATGGCCTGGACGGTGGACAACCGCCACATCCTGGTCTACCTGGACCTGGAACAGGGCCCGGCCCCGGCGCTGGCCTCCTGGCACAACCAGACCGCCGATTGGCTGCAGCGCATCGAAAGGCCGGTGGGCTACGACCGGGCCTATGTGGGCACCATGCAGTACCAGCTGGCGGACTACCACCGGGGCCTGGACGCCTGCCGCTGGCTGGAGCGCAACCTGGAGGCGAGCGACCGGGTGCTCTACTTTTCGGACCATCTCAGCGAGTATCTGCTCTCGCTGCTGCCCGCCGAGGAGCTGCGCGGTCTGTTCAGCGTCTACGACCACGCCCTGGAACCCCAGAGCAAGAACAGCATCCTGCGGATGGTGGGCGCTCTGCAGAAAAACGACTTCAACCTGGTCCGCAGCAGCGAGGCCCTCTTTTTGCACAAAAACACCCTGGTGTTCCGCCTCAACAAGCTGCGGGCGGCGCTGGGCATCAACCCCTTCCAGTCCGCCAGCGACCGGCTGTTGCTGACCTGTCTGTACCACTATCTCAAGAGCAAAAAATGAACAATGCCCCCTGCTTTGTCAAATCTGTACAAGGCCAGGAGGCATTTTTTGCGCACTATGGCGACGACAAAAAGAAGATTGTATCGTCCGCACAAGAAACGCCGGAAAATTTAGACCGTGAAATCTTGTATTATGGCAAAAAATTCAGTATGATGCCAGAAAAGATATTGTACAAAAGCACGAAAGGGGAAGTGTGTCCATGAAAATTCTCTTCGCACCGGATTCTTTTAAAGGGTCGCTCTCCTCTTTTCAGGCCATCGAACTGCTGCACGCCGTCACCGAAAAGCATTTCCCCGGCTGCCAGATGGTGGACCTGCCTATGGGGGACGGCGGCGAGGGCACGGTGGAAGCACTGCTCCACGCCCTGGGCGGCCACTACGGCCGCTGCACCGTGTCGGGGCCGCTGGGCGACCCGGTGGAGGCCCGCTACGGCGTGCTGAACGACACCACCGCCATCCTGGAGATGGCCCAGGCGTCGGGGCTGCCGCTGCTGGGGGACCGCGCCCCCGATGTGCTCCACGCCTCCACCCTGGGCACCGGCCAGTTGCTGCGCCACCTGCTGGAGGAGGGATACACCACCGTCTATCTGCTGCTGGGGGGCAGCGCCACCAACGACGGCGGCATGGGCGCCGCCACCGTCCTGGGCATCCGCTTCCTGGACGCCGACGGACAGTGCGTCAGCCCGGACGGTGCCGGGCTGGAGCGGGTGGTGTCGGTGGACACCTCCGCCATGGTGCCCCAGCTGCGGCAGGCCCGGCTCATCCTCATGTGCGATGTGAAGAATCCCCTGCTGGGCCCCCAGGGCGCCACCTGGGTCTACGGACGGCAGAAGGGTGCCACACCCGCCCAGCAGACCCGCCTGGAAGCGGGCATGGAAAACTACTGCACTGTGCTGGAGGCTGCCTGCGGGCGGCGGCTGCAGGACCTGCCGGGCAGCGGCGCGGCCGGCGGTCTTGCGGTGCCGCTGCTGGCCTTCTCCCGGGTGGAGATATGCTCCGGCATCGAGACGGTACTCTCCCTGGTGGGCTTCGATGACCTCCTGGCCGATGTGGACCTGGTGGTCACCGGCGAGGGCCGCCTGGACGCCCAGAGCACCCAGGGCAAGGTCCTCTCCGGCATCGGCCGGCACTGCGCCCGCCGGGGTGTGCCCGCCGTGGCCGTGGTGGGCTGCCTGGGCGAGGGGGCCGAACAGATCTACGACTGCGGCATTTCCGCGGTGGTCTCCTGCATGGGCGGGGCCGCCTCCCTGGAGGACGCCCTGGCCCGGGCCGATGAACTCTTTCTGGAGGCCGCCGACCGGATGTACCGCATGATCAAGGTGGGTCTGCGGTTGCAGGGCCGTGCCCTGTAACGATAGAGCATTGTGAAGGGGAGGTGAAGGGTGCATTTTACAGCCAGGTACAAAACGGGATTCTGAAAGGAGTGAGGCACTGAAAGTCAACGCCAAACAAGAAAAGAAAGGCCTGCCCCAGGGCAAGGCCCTGCATTCCTTTATCCCGTTGCTGTTCATGGTGATTCTGTGCACCATCATTTCCTGCTTCGTCATCCCCGGCGCCTACGACCGGGAAACGGTAGACGGGGTGACCTGCGTCATCGCCGACAGCTACCATACGGTGGAAGTCCCCCGTCCCCCTCTTTGACATGTTCCGCTCCATCCCCGAAGGACTTACCGCCACCGCAAACATGATGTTCTGCATCATACTCATCGCCGGCGTGGTGGAAATCTACAAGTACATCAACGTGGTGGGCGCCCTGATCAACAGCGTGCTGAAAGCCTCCAAGCGGTTCAACAGCCTGGTCATCATTGCCATCGTCATGATCGTCTTCTTCATCTTCGGCGGCATCCTGGGCTGGAGCGAACACATCATCCCCTTCGTTCCCATCATCATCTCGCTGGCCATCTCCCTGGGCTACGACGCGCTGGTGGGCATGGCCATCTCGGGCTTTGCCTGCCTCATCGCCTTCGCCTCCGCCCCCTTCAACATGTTCACCGTGGGTACCTCCCACACCATCGCCGAGTTGCCCATGTTCTCCGGCTGGGAGCTGCGCCTGGTCTCGCTGGGCGTCATCTGCCTCATGGCCCTGCTGTGGACGCTGCGCTACGCCCGCAAGATCAAAAACCACCCCGAGCTCAGCCTGGTGAAGGACATCGACAACTCCTCCCTGCTGCTGCCCGTGGATGAGGAGATCACCTTCACCCCCGTCCGCAAGCTCTCCACCCTGGTGCTGGCCGTCTCCATCGCCATCAACATCGTGGGCATCCTGGAATGGGGCTGGAGCTACACCCACATGGCCACCTCCTTCCTCATCGGCGGCGTGATCGTGGCCCTCCTCAACCGGGTGGGCCTGGAGAAGTCCATCGACCTCATCGTGGACGGCTGCACGGCCCGGGCCAGCAGCGTCACCATCCCCTGGAAAATGCCCACCGGGATGGCCGAGAAAAGGCAGCCCCGGCCCAGGGAGGCGCTCATGACGCAGACGATCACCATATCCAGCAGCGCCTTGAGGGCCAGGGTGGAGTGGTCCCCCGAGATGCCGTCCTGGATGGAACCCACCACGGCCATGGCCCCGATGCAGACCGTCAGGGAGGCGGAGACAAAACCGTCCACAAACCGCTTTTCCCGGGCGTTGCCCGTCTTCACCTTCAGCCAGCTGCCGAACTGCTCGATCCGCCGTTCCAGGTTGATCCACTCCCCCAGCAGCGACCCCACAGCGTAGCTGATGACGATCATCATGGTGCCGCTGCTCTGCAGCCTGTCCGCCGTGACGGTCATCATCTCCTGCACGGCGCCGCCGATGCCCACAAACAGGATGCAGACCCCGATGGCCTGCATCAGCGTCTCCTGGTAGCGGGCGCTGATGGCCCGGCTGAACACCAGCCCGATGACGCCGCCCACCAGGATCGCCACCACATTGATGATCGTTCCCAATCCTATCATAGTCTTTCCTTCCTCTGCCAAACACTGACATCTACCCAAATACAACGGTTATGAGTATACACGTTTGCCGGTGAAATAATAAGAAACTTTTGCTTTTTCTGCCCGCACTTTCCGGTACAGCGACAGGCTTCGCTGGTGAGCCATATACAGCAAAGACCCGCTCCGGCCATAGGGCCGGAGCGGGTCCTGCTATCCCCTTTCCGGGGAGCATCATACTGGTCTTACAGCGGCCGTTTACCCGTCACGGCGGCGGGATGTCACCACCAGAGCGATCAGGCCGCAGGTGCCTGCCGCAAACAGAACCACCCACAGTGTCAACGGGAAGCTGTCCGCGGTGGCGGGAATGGCAGACTGCGGCGCAGCCGTCGGGGCAGCGGCCGGAACAGTCGCACTATTTTCGGAAGGCGCAGGCGCCGGGGTCGGCGTTGCGGGGACCGGCGTGGCAGAACCGGACTGGTTATTGGTCTGCGTCTGTTCGGAATCGTCATCCGGGTCATTCTCGGTTTCGTCCGGCGTGGTCACAGGGTCGCTGGCCTTCTGCTGGTACGCAGTTACCGAAACAGGAGACAGCCCCTGGAAGGTGACCAGCAGGCCGTCGACCGTTTCCACGGCGGCAGGATGCTCCACCTTGCCGTTCTCCATGAGATGGGTGACGATAAAATCGTAATCCGTACCGTTGGTGCCGGCAGGGTAGGGCAACGTGACCGTGATCTGCATGCCAGCGGCATCCGCATTCTGCCACTCGCCTCCGGACTCCCTGTGTTGCAGGTCTATCTCATAGAAAAAAGTTTTGCTGTTCACCGCATTGGCGGGCAACTTGGTCTCCGCCGCCTGGGTCAGCGTATTTTCCACCGTTTCTTCGGGCTGGCTGTCCACCACCTGTACGCGGTATTCCTTGCCGTCTCCAACGTCGGGAACGGTTGCCGTCAGGATGGTCTCTTCCTCGCCGCGGGCGCCGCATACGGTGCATTCCTGATGCTGTTTGCCGGCCTGGGTGCCGTTGGGCTCCTGGTCCACAACCCATTTCCAGCTGTGGGCCGCTTCCTCGCCGCGGGCGCCGCAGACCTGGCAGACACGCCAGTGGTTTTCCCCGTCGCTGTTCCAGCTTTCCTCGTAGCTGTGGCCGGTGGCAGGGATGGTCTCAGTATTGGTTTCACCGCAGCGCTGGCAGGTATAGAGTTTCGTACCGTCTTCGGTGCAGGTAGGCTCCTTGGTCACAACGCCCTCGTCCCAGTCATGGCCCAGGGCGGCAATCTCCGTCTGCTGCTCCAGAATGGTGTCGCAAACGCTGCACTTGCTGCCATCCGTCAGGCCGGTCTCGGTGCAGGTAGCCGCCTTGCCGGGAATCTTCACCGCTGTATGGCCGGTGGCGGGGATCGTTTCAATCTTGGTGCTCTCGCAGCGGGTGCAGGTGTAGGTCTTTTCACCCGCTTCGGTGCAGGTGGCAGGCGTAGTCACAACGCCCTCGTCGTAGTCGTGGCCCAGCGCAGAGATGGGCTCGGTCTTGGTTTCCTGGCAGACGGTGCAGGTGTAGGTCTTCTCACCCGCTTCGATGCAGGTGGCAGGCGTAGTCACAACGCCCTCGTCCCAGCTATGGCCCGTGGGATCCAGATTCTCGCTATCGATAAAGCCGCAGCGCTTACATTGGTGCCTTCTCGTACCGCTTGCGGTACAGCTGGGGGATTGTACCTCCTGCCATTCTCCCCAGTCATGGCCCAGGGCGGGGATTGCATGCGGTTCCTCCAGGGTGTTACCGCAAGTACTGCATATCTTGGCATCGCTCCGGCCGGCCACGGTGCAGGTGGGTTCCACGCCCGGGATCGTCATCGGGGTATGTTCAGTCTTGGGGATGGGCTCGGTCTTGGTTTCCTGGCAGACGGTGCAGGTGTAGGTCATCACACCTTCCTTGTTGCAGAAGGGTGGGGTGGTCATCACACCCGCATCCCAGGTATGACCCAGCGCAGCCACAGGCTGGGTTTCGGTTTCACCGCAGCGGGGGCAGGTACGGGTCTGCTCACCGGCCTCGGTGCAGGTGGATTCCTTGGTGGTCTCCCATTCGCCAAAGGCATGGCCCAGGGCGGGAATCGCTTCGTCCCTGGCTGCCCCGCAAAGGGCGCAGGTATAGGTTTTCACACCTTCCGTGGTGCAGGTGGCAGGCGTGGTGACCTTGCCCTCATCCCACTGGTGGGTACAATCCACAATGGCAAAGGTGGTCTGCGCGGTGCCGGTATAGTTGCCGGTGCCCGTCACCGTGACGGTGGCGGTGCCGATCTCTATGTTATTGGCATACGAGACGGTGTAATCGATTCCCTCGGTCAGCGTCTTGCCGTTCAGGGTCACCGTCACGGCGGGCCGGATCTCGCTGCCGGTCACGGTAAACTGGGGCTGATCCAGCGTGACGGCGGCTCCCTCCAGCGAGGCAGCGTTCACCGTCACATCCAGAGAGACCGCTTCTCCCAGCACCGTGCCGGTCAGGGTGGTGGTGCCGGCTTTGAGGGCTGTCACCTGATTGCCCTCCACCTTCACAATACCGTTGGGATCGTCCTGCCAGCTGGCCTGTGCTTCCGCCTGGGGGGTAACGCCCCAGGTTTCCGTCAGGGTCATCGTCACATTCACCAGCGGCAGTTCCGTTCCCTGGTCCAGTTCCAGGGTGACGGGTGCCGGTGCCTGCACCGTTTTCTGGGTCACCTGGTCGGCGCTGACATTGACCGTGGCCGTGGTCACATCGTCATTGGCCGGGGTCTCGGTTCCCCCCACCAGGCTTGTTCCGAATTCCTGTACCCAGAAATGTACACCATTGTAGACCACATGGCCAACGGCAAAGGTCTGGGAAGAGCTGGAAAGCATGTTGCGGCGATGGCCCTGGCCGGCATACTTTTCGTTGGTTTCCTGCCACAGTTCAAAAGCGCTTTGCGCCGAGGCGGACCCTGCGGCGATATTTTCACCGTTTTCGCAGTAGATTCCCACATCGTGGTATGCCGTCCAGCACTCCGTTCCATCCGGACGGTCGTGCGCAAAATTGATGGCAATCTCCGCCGCACGCTGCATGGCTACCTTTTCCAGCTCGTAGTCGTAGGTCAGCGGCTGCAGGCCGGTCACCGGTGTCTTATTGGTATCACTCTCATCCCAGTACCAGGCGTCGCCTCCCGTACGGAAGTCGTTGATCATCGCCAGCATGGTCCGGGCTTCCGTCTGGCCATAGGTCACATCATACTGTACCTGGCAGATTTCCCCGGCAGCGTACGCCGGAATCGCCCAGCTGAAGAGCATTGCCAGCGTTGTCAACAGCGCCAGACATTTTCTGCGGATCCCTTTCAACCCAATTCCTCCTTTGACATTCCATGGCCGGCATCCTTTTCCTTCGGGCAGGGCCGTGCCAACCCACTTTATATAATCTTTTTTATTATATCAGTCCGGATTTTTTCCTTCAAGGGAATCCCCCGGCAGATTCCTCACAATTTTTTCGATTACTTTTTGTTGAATTTGACCAGTTTCAAGGGCAGTGCCTCCTTGCCCGCCCCATAGTCCCCCGCTTTTTTCCGCAGGCGGGAGAGCCTTCACAGGTTGAGCAGCACCAGCGCCGCCAGAATCATGGCCGCCGCCCCCAGCTGGCGGGTGTTCAGCCGTTCGTGGAAGAACAGGAAGCTGGCCACGCTGATGACGAGGATGACCCCCACGCTGTAGGAAGGGTAGACCAGGAAGGCGGGCAGCCGGGTGAGGGCGGCCAGCAGCAGCCGGGAGGACAGGAAGTTGGGCACCCCCGCCAGCACACCGAAGAGGAGGTCCCGCGCCGTGAGGGGGCGGTGCTCCTTCACCAGCAGCACCAGGGTGGCGAGGCCGGCGAACAGGAAGATATAGAACATGAAGAGGCCGTCGTCCTGGCGGCGGCCCAGCTGGGTGAACACCTTGGACATGGCGTCGGCGGCGCCGTTGAGCAGCAGCGTGAGCACCAGGGGCACCAGATAAATCCGCGTTCCGGCGGCGGAATCATGGGATCTGCCAGGCAGGCCGTTCATCACTACGGCGGCCGCCACGGCCAGCGCCACGCCCAGCCCCTGCAGGGCGGTGGGGCGCTCCCCGAAGAGGGCCACCGACACCACGATGGGCACCAGCACCCCCAGCCGGGTGAACACCGAGGAGAGAATGGCGCCGTTTTTATGGATGCTGTACCCGTTGGCGGACAGGGAGGCAAGATAGATCAGCCCGGTGATGCCGCCCAGCCAGCAGGGGGTGAAATCGCCGTTATAGAGCGTTCTGGGTTCCATGGCCGCAAAGGCCAGCACCGTGCAGGTGATGTAGTTGAAGAAAAACACGCCGTAGGGGCTGCTGGTGTTGAGGTATTTCAGCACCATGGCCAGCACCGCGCTGAACAGCATAGCCAGCAAAAGGAAAAGCATGGGGGTACTCCTCTCTCATTTTCACAAACGCTTCCATTATATACCACCCGGCGCCCGAAAGGAAGCGGCGGGCGGGCGCAAAAAAATTTCCCGCCCCGCCCGGCAGGACCGGGCAGGACAGGGAAGGCGATATTTTTAGAAAAACCGTCAGGGACGGACGGCGGGCTGCCGGCGGCGGTTGAGCACAAACAGGCTGCCCACCAGCAGCAGCGGGAAGACGGTGGCGGCCAGCAGGCCGGTTTTCAGGTTGCCGCCGGACCATTCCGACAGGGTGCCCACCACAGCGGGGCTGACGGTGGCGCCGAAGTCCCCCGCCAGGGCCAAAAAGGCGAACATGGCGGTGCCGCCCTTGGGGCACGCCTGGGAGGAGAGGCTAATGGCCCCCGGCCAAAGGATGCCCACGCTGAACCCGCAGACCGCGCATCCCGCCAGGCCCAGCACCGGCCAGGGGGAGAGGGCAGCCAGCAGGTAGCAGACCACACAGAGCAGGCCGCTGCGCAGCATGGTGCGGCTCAGATTGCCCTTCTGTTCCCGGGTGCCGTACAGCATGCGGGAAAGGCCCATGAAGACGGCGAAGAGGCAGGGCCCGGCCAGGTCGCCCACAGTCTTGGACACGCCCAGCGCCGACTCGGTGAAAGCGGAGGCCCACTGGGCCATGGAGGCTTCGGCGGCGCCGGCGCAGACCATGAGCAGAATCATCATCCAGAGCAGCGGCATCCGAAGCAGCCGGCGGGGGGACAGCCCCTCGTCCTCCTCCACCAGCCGCTCGATGGGGCAGGTGAGGAACTGGAACACATTGACCAGCGGCACCAGCGCCCAGAGCATCGCGAGGATCTGCCAGTGCCGGGTGCCGAACACCGCGAAGAAGAGGGTGGAGCCCAGGATGACCGCCACCGCGCCCCAGCAGTAGAAGGAGTGCAGCAGGCTCATGTGGCTTTCCTTGTTCTCAAAGGGGCAGGCCTCCACGATGGGGCTCACCAGCACTTCCACGAGGCCGCTGCCCACGGCGTAGAGCACCACCGCCGCCAGAATGCCCAGGAAGGGCTCGGGCAGCAGTTCGGGCAGCACGGCCAGCAGCACCAGCCCCAGCACCGACACCACCTGGGAGGCCACCACGCAGGGGCGGTAGCCGATCTTGTCCACGAACCGGGTGGCGCCCAGGTCGATGAAGAGCTGGGTCAGGTAAAACACCACGGGGATGAGGGCGATCTTTTCCAGCGAGATGCCGTAGCTGCTCTGGAAGGTGAGAAAGAGCAGCGGCGCGAAGTTGGCGGCGATGGCCTGGGTCACAAACCCCAGGTAGCAGGCCCGCAGGGTCTTGCGGTACTTCCGGGTATCCGCCATATCACTTACCCGCCCGGATGTTCTTCACGGTCTTCTTCTCGATGGACAGGTGCTCGTACACCCGCATGCCGCCCTGGCCGGTGGGCGCCTGGGCCAGCAGGCCCACCTTGATGACGGGCTGCGCCGGCAGGTGGAAGTAGCGCATCATGTAAAAGTGCTCGCCGTCCGCGGAGTAGTGGAAGGCGAAGTTGTTGCCCACCCGGCAGACCTGCAGCCAGGCGCTGTTGCCCTCCAGGTTGCAGCCGTTGGCGTCGTCGGAGTCGCCCTTGGTCACCACGCTCACGGCGGCGTGGGTGCCGAAGTCGGTGAGCTCATAGCAGCACTTGGCCCAGCAGGTGGCGTCCTTCATGACCATCACCGAGGCGGAATCGTAGGTATCCCGGAAATCGTGGGAGACCTTCACCCGCAGCACGAAGTCCCCTTCCATCTCGGTATAATAGTAGGGCGCATTGCAGAGGGATTCCGGCAGGATGCCCTCCTCGCACTCGTCGATGCTGCCGCAGAAAAAGTCGGTCTTGGCCGGCGCCACAATCTCGATGCGGTCCCCGGTCTTTTGGATCTTGCTTTCGTTCAGCCAGTGAAATTCCATCGTAAATCTTCCTTTCTGTTGGTGTTGCACGTATTATAAGCCCAAATGCCAACAAATAAAAGGGAGTATACCGCCACAAAAGGGCACTATTTACCCATTTTCCGCTTTTCCCCCGGTGCGCAGCCGTACCGTCTGCGGAACTGACGCCGGAAGTAGTTCACCGAGTGGAAGCCGCAGGCGTCGCTGATCTGCTGCAGCGTCAGGTCGGTTTCCTGGAGCATCTGCCAGGCCCGCTGCAGGCGGTAGCGGATGAGCGCCTCCACCGGCGAACAGCCCAGGTAGGCCTGGAAACACCGCCCCGCCTCGCTGCGGCTGATGTGGGCGGCCGCCGCGATATCCGCCAGCGTGACGGGCCCGGCGTACTGTTCATAAATAAAGGAGAGCATCTTCTGCTGCCGGATCTGGGTGTTCAGCTGCACCCGGGAGGCCTCGACCGCCGGCAAAGTATCCAGCTGGCGGTAGATGGCTTCCAGCACGCAGCTCAGGCAGCGCTGCACCGTAAGCTCGTAGCAGTCCGGCCGCTGCCCCATGGCCGCGCAGGCTGCACCGATCCGGGCACGGACCTCCTGCCACTGATCGCTGTCCCGCCGGAAGACCACAAAGGGCAGCGTGGCGCAGTCCAGGATGGGCTGGATGTATTTCCGGTAGACGGCGCTGCCCTCGGGGGCCACGGCGTTTCCGGCAAAGACCAGGATGGGCAGCGGGTCGGGCGCCCCGCCGGAGAGCTGCCGGATGGCGTGGAGCATGTTGCGGTTGATGAAGATGCTGTCCCCCGGCTGCAGCTGCAGGTGGGTCTGGCCCACCTGACAGTCCAGCACACTGCTTACGGCGGTGGCAATCTCGCAGTAGGGGTGCCAGTGCACCGGCCCCGCCCGGTCGGGCAGATCGGCCAGCTCGTTGCTGTAGAAGGCGACGGGAAAATCCCGCATTTCCTGGGGGATCTGTTCCCGCAGCTGATGGTCAAGTACGATGGACATGGTGTATTCCTTTGCGCCTGTGTTACCAGAACTTCTTCTTTTTCATCACCCAGAGGGAGAGCAGCACAATGACCACGCTGGCCGCGATCACCGCCGGGTAGCCGTAGGCCCAGCGCAGTTCCGGCATGCCGGTGAAGTTCATGCCGTACCACCCCGCCACCAGCGACAGGGGCAGGAACACCGTGGTGACGATGGTGAGGATCTTCATGATGCGGTTCTGCCGGATGTCCAGCTCGGCCTGGAACAGCTCCCGCACCTGCAGGCAGTATTCCCGCAGCAGCTGGGCTTCGTCCCGCAGGCGGGCCAGCCGCTTTTCCAGCATGTGGAAGCCCCGCTGTTCCTCCGGGGTGAAGAAGCCCATCTCGTTGCTTTCCAGCTCACAGGCCACCCCGTCCAGCTGGTTGTAGAACCGCAGCCGTCCCAGGGCCTGCTTGCGCAGCGGCGAGAGGGCCGCATTAAAGCCCTCCATCTCCCCCGCCAGCACACCGTCCTCCAGCTGGGACAGCCGGTCCTCCAGCTCCTCCAGATGGTGCAGTTCCCGGGCCAGCAGCTGTTCCAGAAACTCGCAGAAAAACCGCCCCGGGCCGTTTTCCCGCCAGCGCTTTGCCTTGCCCAGCCGCTTGAGGATGGCATGGGCCGTGCCGGTGTCGTCACACAGCACCACCCGGTCCCGGGTGAGCAGATACCCGAAGGCCACACGGTCCCCCTCGTTGCCCCGGCGGGGTACCACCACCGTGCCGCTGAGGCAGTCCCGGCGCACCTCCGCCTTGCATACCCGGGCATCCCGGGCGCCGGGCGTGTGGTGGAGTACCCCCTCCAGCCCCGGCAGCCGGGGATTGCGGTCCAGCTCCTCCGAGGTGAGCAGGAAAACCGCCGCCGTGCCCGGCGCCGGCGGCGCCTCCAGCAGCGTCAGACTCTGACCCAGACCATAGACATACATGGCGATTGCCTCCCTTTCCCCGGTGTTTTGTCTTATTGTACCACAAAATCCCGGATTCTGTGAAATTTTTCCGGGCCCCGGTTTAGGGGCTGCGGGGCCTTGTATTCCCCCGCCGGGCGTGCTATAATGGGCGCCAATCCGAAAAAGCAAGGACGCTGACCCGTGTCAGTTTCCTTGCTTTTTTTGGTTGGGAAGTCTCTGTTTTTGCCCGGGCGGATCGCCCGTAGGAGGGATGGTTCTATGCTGCAGCGCTGCAACCGTTTTCTGGAAAAGTGGATGTTTCTGGTCACCCCCTGCTGTCTGGCGGCGGGGGTGCTGTTTCCCTCGGTGGCGGGACTGGGGGTGCCCTATGTGCCACTGGTCTTCGCCTTCATGACCTTCATCGGCGGGCTGAAATCCAGCTTCCGGGATATCGCCGCGGTGTTCCGCAGCCCCCTGCCCCTGCTGGCCTGCCTTGTGACGCTCCACCTGGTGCTGCCCGCGGCGGCCTGCGGCCTGGGACGGCTGCTCTTCCCGGACAACCCCAACGTGGTGACGGGCATGGTGCTGGAATTCTCGGTGCCCGCGGCGGTGGTGGGGCTGATGTGGGTGTCCATCTACCGGGGCAACAGCCCGCTGTCCCTGGCGCTGGTCATTCTGGACACCCTGCTGTCCCCCTTCCTCATTCCCCTGACGCTGCGGCTGCTGGTGGGCTCCCAGGTGGCCATCGACACCTCCCGGATGATGGAGGAGCTGATCTTCATGATCGCCCTGCCGGCCCTGCTGGCCATGGTGCTCAACCAGCTCAGCCGCGACCGGGTCAAGGAGACCTGGCCCGCCCGGCTGGCGCCCTATTCCAAGTTCTGCCTGATCTTTGTGGTTACCGCCAACTCCTCCGAGGTGGCCCCCTACATCCGCCACCTGAACGCCCAGCGGCTGCTGGCGGCGGGCTGCATCCTGCTGCTGGCGACCTGCGGGTATGTCATCGGCTGGCTGCTGGCCCTGCTGTTCCGGCAGCCCCATGACATCACCGTCTCGATGATCTACGGCGCCGGTATGCGCAACATCAGCGCCGGGGCTGTCATCGCCTCCACCTACTTTCCGGCGGAGGTGGTGTTCCCCGTCATGATCGGCACGCTGTTCCAGCAGATTCTGGCCGCCCTCTTCGGCATGCTGTCCGCCCGCAGCTGGCACAGATAAAAAGGACCTCCGGCAGTGCCGGAGGTCCTTTTGGGTTATGCGGTTATCAGGCCAGCTCCAGGAAGAGCCCCGCCAGATCCATGGTGGCGCGCAGGGCGTCCAGATGGGTGCGCTCCATGCCGTGGGAGGCGTGCACGCCGGGGCCGATGAGGGCTGCCCGGCAGTCCATGCCGGACCGCCAGGCGGCGCCCACGTCGGAGCCGTAGTGGGGGTAGATGTCCACCGCGTAGTCCACGCCGTGGCCCTTGGCAAGGTTCACCAGGCGGCTGACCATCTCGTAGTCATAGGGCCCGCCGTTGTCCTTGGCGCAGATGGAGACCTGGTACTCGGTGCAGCTCAGGTCCTCGCCGATACAGCCCATGTCCACCGCCAGCAGCTCGTCCACCGTGGGCAGAGTGGCGCCGCCGTGGCCCACCTCCTCGTGGACCGTGAGGGTGAAGTAAGTCTCGTACCGGGGCTTCGTGCCGGTCTCCTTCATCTGCCACAGCAGGGTCAGCAGGCAGGCCGCGCTGGCCTTGTCGTCCAGGAAGCGGGACTTCACAAAGCCGCTTTCGGTGACGGTGGTCTTGGGGTCGTAGCAGACATAGTCCCCCGGTGCGATGCCCAGCGCTTCCACGTCCGCCTTGGTGTGCACCTTCTCGTCGATGCGCACAGCCATGTTCTTCTCGTCCCGGGGACGGGTGGCCGCGTCATCCTGCACATGCACCGACGGCGACAGGCTCAGCACCGTGCCGGTGTAGACCTGGCCCGCCCGGGTGTAGATGCGGCAGTACTCGCCGTCCAGGGTGGGCAGCAGCGGGCCGCCCACCTTGGTGACCATCAGCATGCCGTCGGCGGTGATGGAGCGCACCATCAGGCCCAGGGTGTCCACATGGGCGCAGAGCCCCACCTTGCGGCCAGGCTCCCGACCGGGCACCGTGATGATCAGGTTGCCCTTGTTTGTCTGCCGGGTGGCAAAGCCCAGCTCCCGGGCGATGCCCTCCGCCACGCCGATCACCCCGTGGGTGAAGCCGGTGGGGCTGTCCTGCCCCAGCAGTTTCTGAAGCGTATCCACCAGAAAGGCCCGCCGGGCCTGCATTGTTTCCTCTGTCATGACAATCCTTCCTTATCTTTCATCATTCAGCTCCATCTTACCTAAAAATGCCGGTCTTTGCAAGGGGTCTGCCGCCCCGGTGCTACCTTATAATAGGGGTGGTCCCGCCCGGCTCCGGCCGTCGGAACCGCCGCCCGGGAAACAGTCCTGGCCGCCTTGCCCGGAAAAGTCATACTTTTCCCAAAAAGTATTGTGCGTTTCCCACAGTTCAAAGCGCGAAAAATGGCGGCGAAGATTACACATTTACATTTTTTTTACAATTACATCGAAAATTATTGAAAATTGCCGCCGCGGTGTCTACAATGAAGGATACAGGGCGGCATACCGGGTTCCGGTGCGCCGCGTGTTTCTTTTTGTTTCGCAACCAAAGAACGAGAAGGAGTAACATTTATGAAGAAATTGTTCAGCATTCTGATGGCCGGCGCCATGATGCTGTCGCTGGCCGCCTGCGGCGCCACCGGCAGCACCTCTTCGGCTGCCGCCTCCACCGCCACCGGCGACACCGCCGAGGCCTCCGGCACCACCGCTTCCACCGACCTGAAGGTGGGCGTCATCCTGGTGGGCGACGAGACCGAGGGCTACAGCGCCGCCCACATCAACGGCATCAAGGAAGCCGCTGCCGAGGTGGGTCTGCCCGAGGACCAGATCATCTGGAAGTACAAGATCCCCGAGAGCGCCGAGTGCTCCGACGCCGCCGAGGACCTGGTGGGCCAGGGCTGCGACCTGGTCATCGCCAACTCCTACGGCCATCAGACCTATCTGGTGGAAACCGCTGAGAAGTATCCCGACACCACCTTCGTTTCCATGACCGGCGACTTCGCCGCCATCAGCGGTCTGGACAACTTCAAGAACGCCTTCACCGCCGTGTACCAGTCCCGCTACGTCTCCGGCGTGGTGGCCGGCATGAAGCTGAAGGAACTGGTGGACAGCGGCACGCTGACCCCCGAGACCCAGCCCAACTCCTTTGATGCCGACGGCAACGTGAAGATCGGCTATGTGGGCGCCTTCCCCTACGCGGAAGTCATCTCCGGCTACACCGCCTTCTATCTGGGCGTCAAGAGCGTCTTCCCCACCGTCACCATGGAAGTCATGTACACCAACTCCTGGTTCGACATTGACAAGGAGGGCGCTGCCGCCGAGGCCCTGATCGCCAACGGTTCGGTCATCATCGGCCAGCACGCCGACTCCACCGGTGCCCCTGCCGCCACCCAGCGTCTGAAGGACGCCGGCACCATCTGCTACTCTGTGGGCTACAACATCGACATGCTGGACACCGCCCCCACCGCTGCCCTGACCTCCGCCACCAACGTGTGGAAGGTCTACTACGCCGAGCTGTTCACCGCGGCCATGAACGGGGAAGAGATTCCCACCGACTGGGCCAAGGGCTATGACGACGGCGCCGTGGCCATCACCGAGCTGGGGCCCGAGTGCGCCGAAGGCACCGCCGACAAGGTGGCCGAAGTGGAAGCCGCTCTGAAGGACGGCAGCCTGCATGTGTTCGACACCTCCACCTTCACGGTGGACGGCCAGACCGTGACCAGCGCTCCTGTGGACCTGAGCTACTACGACTACTCCACCGGCGAGGCCGTGGCGGTCTACCAGGGCGAGACCAAGGAAGCCATCCATGACGGCTACTTCGACGAGAGCACTCTGCGCAGCGCGCCTTACTTCACGCTGCACATCGACGGCATCGTCGAGGACAGCGATCCGGTGGCCTGACATCCATCTGAACATGAATTTTCGGGAGGGAAGCTCACGCTTATGCGGGCTTCCCTTCCCGTTGTGAAAGGAGAAAGGCGGCCCATGCCGAACACCCAGTATGCCATCCGGCTGGAACACATCACCAAGACCTTCGGCGAAGTGACAGCCAACCATGATGTGAGCCTTGAGGTACATCACGGCGAGATCCTCTCCCTTCTGGGGGAGAACGGTTCGGGCAAAACCACCCTGATGAACATGATTGCCGGCATCTACTATCCCGACGAGGGCGAGATCTATATGGGGGACCAGGCGGTGGATATCCGCTCTCCCCGGGACGCCCTGCGTCTGGGCATCGGCATGATCCACCAGCACTTCAAGCTGGTGGACGTGTTCACCGCCCTGGAGAACATTGCCCTGTGCATGGAACCCGGCGAGAAGTTCGACCTGAAGAAGGTGCGCAACCGGGCCCGGGCCATCTGCGAGAAGTACGGCTTTGCCCTGGACCTGGACCAGAAGGTCTATGAGATGAGCGTGAGCCAGAAACAGACCCTGGAGATCGTCAAGGTGCTGTTCCGCGGCGCCGACATCCTGATCCTGGACGAGCCCACCGCCGTGCTGACCCCCCAGGAGACCGACAAGCTCTTTGCGGTCATCCGCAACATGAAGGCCGACGGCAAGGCGGTGGTCATCATCACCCACAAGCTCCACGAGGTGCTGACCATCAGCGACCGGGTAGCCATCCTGCGCCGGGGCGAGTATGTGGGCGACGTGGCCACCAAGGACGCCAACGAGGCCATGCTCACCGAGATGATGGTGGGCAAGAAGGTGGAACTGGACATCGAGCGTCCCCAGCCCGACCATCCCACCAAGCGTCTGTCGGTGCAGCATCTCAGCGTCACCGGCCCCGAGGGCGGCCGCGTGCTGGACGATGTGAGCTTTGACGCCTACGGCGGCGAGATCCTGGGCATTGCGGGCATTTCCGGCAACGGCCAGAAGGAACTGCTGGAGGCCATCGCCGGTCTGCAGCGGGCCGATGCCGGGGCCAAGATCCAGTTCTTTGCCCCCGGTGCCGAGGACAAGCCCACCTCCCTGCTGGGCAAGACCCCCAAGGATATCCGGGATGCGGGCATCCACCTCTCCTTCGTGCCGGAGGACAGGCTGGGCATGGGCCTGGTAGGTTCCATGGGCATCACCGGCAACATGATGCTCAAGAGCTACGGCCGCGGCGCCTCCCCCATCGTGGACCGCAAGGCGCCCCGCAAGCTGGCCGAGGAAGTGCGGGAGGAGCTGGGCGTGGTCACCCCCGACCTGAACACCCCGGTGTCCCAGCTGTCGGGCGGCAACGTGCAGAAGGTGCTGGTGGGCCGCGAACTGGCGGATTCCCCCATCGTGCTGATGACCGCCTACGCCGTGCGCGGGCTGGACATCAACACCTCCTACACCATCTACCGCCTGCTCAACGAGCAGAAGAAAAACGGTGTGGCCGTCATCTATGTGGGCGAGGACCTGGATGTCCTGCTGCAGCTGTGCGACCGCATCCTGGTACTGTGCGGCGGCAAGGCCAACGGCATGCTGGACGCCCGCACCACCACCAAGGAGGAGGTCGGCCTGCGCATGACCGACCTGCAGAATGAAAAGGAGGTGCGCGCCTGATGGCATCCCAAACCACTCATCCTTCCGAACCGCTGGTGCGTATTGCCCGCCGGGAGGCGGCTCCCCTGCGCCGCAAGATCGCGGTGCGGGCCGTGGCCATCCTGCTGGCGCTGGTGGTGGACGCCCTGTTCATCTTCTTCGTCACCGGCCTGAACCCCCTCAGCGTCTACGGCGTCATGTGGGGCGGTACCTTCTCCACCACCGTGCGCTTCTCCTGGGCGATGCGTGACCTGGCTACGCTGCTGTGCATCGGCATCGCCCTGGCCCCCGCCTTCAAGATGCGCTTCTGGAACATCGGCGCCGAGGGCCAGGTGCTGGTGGGCGGTCTTGCCACCGCCCTCATCATGGTCTACTTCGGCAACAGCCTGCCCGTTCCCGCCCTGTTTGCGGCCATGGTGGTGGGCAGCCTGGCGGCCGGCGCCCTGTGGGGCTTTGTGCCCGCCTGGTTCAAGTCCCGCTGGAACACCAACGAGACACTGTTCACCCTGATGATGAACTATGTAGCCACCAGCATCGTGGCCTGCATGACCAACATCATGCGCGGCCAGGCCTCCAGCCTGGGCACCCTGAACAAGGCCACCAAGGCCGGCTGGCTGCCCATCGTGCTGGGCCAGCGGTACACCATCAACATCATCGTGGTGCTGGTGCTGACTTTTGCCATGTACGCCTACCTGAAATACTCCAAGCACGGCTACGAGATCGCCGTGGTGGGCGAAAGCGAGAACACCGCCCGCTACGCCGGCATCAACGTCCGCCGCGTCATGGTGCGCACCATGATCATCAGCGGCGCCATCTGCGGCCTGGCCGGTTTCCTCATCGTGGCCGGCCGTGACCAGACCATCTCCACCTCCTCGGCGGGCGGCAACGGCTTCACCGCCATCATCGTGGCGTGGCTTGCCAAGTTCAACACCTTCTATATGGCGCTGATCTCCTTCCTGCTGATCTTCCTGGAGCGCGGCGCCTCCGAAATCGCCTCGGCCTACAGCCTGAATGAGTACGCCGCCGACATCATCACCGGCGTCATCCTCTTCTTCATTCTGGGCAGCGAATTCTTTATCAACTACCGCCTGATCTGGCGTGGTCACCACAAGGAGGTGAAGGGCAAATGAGCAGTCTGATTGCATGGATCATGCGTGCCATTCCCTTCGGCACCATCATCATGTACGGCGCCATGGGTGAAACCATCACCGAAAAGTCCGGAAACCTGAACCTGGGCGTGCCCGGCATCATGTATCTGGGCGGCTTCGCCGGTTTTGCCAGCGCCTACTTCTACGAAAACAGCGTGGCCAACCCCAACCCGGTGCTCAGCGTCCTCATCGCGCTGATCTGCGCCCTGGCGGCTTCCGCTCTGGGCGGGCTGATCTACGCCTTCCTGACCATCAGCCTGCGGGCCAACCAGAACGTCACCGGCCTGGCCCTGACCACCTTCGGCATGGGCGTGGCCAACTTCTTCGGCGTCTTCATCCTCAACGGCGCCACCTACAGCGCCGCCCCCGTGGCCAACAAGGCCTTTGCCGCCAAGATCCCCGTGCTCTCCCAGATGGGCGTGCTGGGGCAGACCGTCTTCTCTTACGGCTTTTTGGCCTACGCCGCCATCGTGCTGGCCATCCTGCTGCACTGGTTCTTCACCCGCACCCGCGCGGGACTGAACCTGCGGGCCGTGGGTGAAAACCCCGCCACCGCCGACGCCGCCGGCATCAACGTCACCCGGTACAAGTACCTGGCCACCTGCATCGGCGCCGCCATCTGCGGCGTGGGCGGCCTGTACTACGTGCTGGACTACAACCAGGGCATCTGGGCCACCACCGGCCAGATCGAGGCCCTGGGCTGGCTGGCCCTGGCCCTGGTCATCTTCACCACCTGGAAGCCCCTCAACGCCATCTGGGGCGCCTACCTCTTCGGCATCCTCTACTGGCTGTACCAGTTCCTGCCCAGCCTGCTGGGCATCACGGTGTCCAGCGCCATGACCGACCTGGTCCAGATGGTGCCCTATGTGGTCACTATCCTGGTGCTGATCGCCGTATCCATGCGCCGCAAGAAGGAGGACCAGCCCCCGGCTCACCTGGGTCTTGCCTACTTCCGCGAGGAGCGCTGATCCGCATTTCCCCATAAACCACAATCCCCCTGCCCCGGGTCTCTGAGGAAAGCGCCGGGGGATCTTTTTCATTTCTTCAGGCTGCCTGCCGCTGCCCGATGAACTGCAGGATGGCTTCCACCGTCTGCGCCTGCTGTTCCTCGGCGGAGATGGTGGCCGGGGCATCCCCTTTCTGGGGGCCGTAGTTGCCGAACTGAGCGTGGTTGCCGCCCTGGATCTCCACCACGTTTTCGGTGTAGTCCAGTTTGTCCTCCACGCTCTGGTTCAGCGAGCCGTAGACCGTCAGCGTGTCGGCGGGCGGATAGTCCCCGTATATATAGGCGCCCAGCAGAATCAGGCCGTCGATCTCGTCGGGGTGACCGGCGGCAAACCGGGAGGCCATCGCCCCGCCCATGGAATGCCCGGCGATGTACCAGTGCCGGTACTGGGGGAACTGCGCCATCACATCCTGGGCGGCGTTCACATCAAAAATGGCCATGTGGAAGGGCATATCCACCAGGATGCAGGTCAGCCCGTTCTGCCGCAGCTTGTCCAGCAGCGGCAGGTAGGCTGTCGCCTCCACCTTGGCGCCCGGATAGAACACCACCGCCGTATCCCCCGGCACCGAGGGCGCCAGCACCGTCAGATTATCCTCCACCGTGATGCCGCTGCCGTCGCTCAGGACGGCCAGGGCCACATTCTCCGCCCGGTAGTAGTCCGAGACATACCAGAAAAAGGCCCCCGCCAGCAGCACCACCACCGCCGCCAGGACGGCGGCCACCCGCAGCAGCCTTCGCTTTTTGGTCGTTTTGTGTTGTTTCACCCCGTTCTCCTTTCCCGTCGGGTCCGCCCGGCACAAAATCTCCTCTATTATAAGGAGGTGCCGTGCCGCTGTCAATCAAACGGTGCGGGGAAAGACAAAAGCGCCGGAGCGGTACGCTCCGGCGCTTGATGGTTGCAGGTTGCGGGCTCAGCCCCAGACCTCTTCGGCGATCTCCTTGACGAGGGCCAGCTTGGCCCACTGCTCCGCCTCGGTGAGCTTGTTGCCGATCTCGCAGGAGGCAAAACCGCACTGGGGGCTCAGGCACAGCCGGTCCAGCGGGACGTACTTGGCTGCCTCGTGGATGCGGGCGATGACGGCCGCCTTGTCCTCCAGCTTGGGGCTCTTGGTGGTGACGAGGCCCAGCACCACCTTCTTGTCGGGCGACACCTGGCGCAGGCATTCAAAGCTGCCCGACCGCTCGTCGTCGAATTCCAGGTAGAGGGCGTTCACATTCTCCCGCGCAAAGACCAGCCCGGCGATGCGGTCATACCCGCCGCTGCAGGCCCAGGTGGAGTGGAAGTTGCCCCGGCAGATGTGGGTGTTGACCACCAGGTCCTCCGGCTTGCCCTCCAGGGCCAGGTTGTTCACCAGCAGGAACTCCTCCTGCAGCTTTTCCAGACCCGCCTCGTCGGTGCCGAAGAACAGTGTGGCCTTAGGGTCCACAAAGCAGCCCCAGGTGCAGTCGTCGAACTGCAGGTTGCGGCAGCCCGCGGAGTAGAGGTCGGCGATGACCTTCTTGTAGCCCGCCACCAGGTCGGCGATGAGTTCCTCGTCGGTGGGGTAGAACTTGCGGGTGTCGGGCAGGTTCATGGGCATGATGAGCTGCTCCAGGAACTGGGCCGGGGCCGGGATGGTCTGCTTGGCCACCGTGTTTTCATCCTCCAGCGCCTTCACGAACTTAAAGTGCTCCACAAAGGGATGCACCCCCACCGACAGCTTGCCCGTCAGGTAGGTGTCGTCGATCTTGGCGGCCTCCCCGTGGAAGGGCAGACCCTCCTGGGTGGCGCTGTGGCCGATACCCTCAAAGCCCCACATGAAATCCAGGTGCCAGGTGGCGCGGCGGAACTCGCCGTCGGTGATCACATGGTAGCCTGCGGCCTTCTGCTTGGCCACCAGCTGGGTGATGCACCGGTCCTCCACCTCTTTCAGCTGCCAGGTGTCGATGGCGCCCGCCTCAAAATCGGCGCGGGCCTTTTTCAGCTCCTCGGGCCGCAGAAAGCTGCCCACATAGTCGTACCGGAACGGCGTGTGTACCTTGTTCATCTTCCCATTCTCCTTTATCTGCAGCGGACCCCGCCCACTGCGCGTCGGCGGCATCCCTTTTTTCTTGATCGGAACCGGTTTCCAGTATACCGGCGGGAAGTTCCGGTGTAAAATACCAAAAAGCAGCGGTTTGCCATAGATTGCGTCTATAGCAAACCGCTGTTTCATTCGCTCTGGTCCTGGGCGGCGGTGTACCGCTTCAGCGCCTCGATGTAGCGGGTGCCGAAGGGCCCCGGCCCCACCTTGCGGTGGGTGATGTAGCCAATCTCCATGCGGTCGTCCACCGCCAGCGGCACCGCCACGATGTTCTCGCCGTTGAGCTCCTCGTTGATGACGCCGCTGCAGATGGTATAGCCGTTCAGCCCGATGAGCAGGTTGAACAGGGTGGCCCGGTCGGAGACCAGGATGTCCTTTTTGCTCTCCCGGGTGCTCAGAATCTCCTCCGAAAAGTAGAAGGAGTTGTGCTCCCCCTGCTCGTAGGAGAGCCGCGGGTAGGGTTCCAGATCCTCCAGCGTCACCACGCTTTTTTGGGCCAGCGGGCTGGTGGCCCCCACAAAGACATGGGGTTTGGCCACGAACAGCCGGTGGAAGGTCAGGTCGTTTTCCCGCAGCGTCTTGCGCAGCACCGTCTCGTTGAAGGGGTTGAGGTAGAGCACTCCCACCTCGCTGCGCAGCCTGGCCACATCCTCGATGAGCTCGTAGGTCTGGGTCTCCCGGATGCGGAAGTCGTACTCGTCGCCGCCGTACTGTTTCAAAAGGTCCACGAAGGCCTCCACTGCGAAGGAATAGTGCTGGGTGGACACACAGAACTGGTGTTTCACCGGAGCGGTGCCCAGATACCGCTCCTCGATGAGGCTGGTCTGCTCGATGACCTGGCGGGCATAGCCGAGAAACTCCTCCCCTTCCGCCGAGATCAGGATACCCTTGTTGGTGCGCCGGAAAATCGTGATGCCCAGCTCGTTTTCCAGCTCCTTGATGGCGGCGGTCAGGCTAGGCTGGGCCATATACAGCTCCTTGGCCGCTTCGCTGATGGTGCCGGCGGCCGCCACCGTCACCGCGTATTTCAGTTGTAAAAGGGTCATGGTTTTCCTCCTGAACCGGGCAGGGACTGCCGGACAATACCGTTATCCTATCACGTCGGGGCGGCAAATGCAATCGGGGCGCCGGGTGATTTTGTCACGGTACGTTCCCGGAAAATGCGGTATACTGTGTGCACAACCACAGAAAAAGCATTCCCCCGCAGGGGATCCATCACCGAACAGGAGGCGACAGCAGATGTTACAGGAACTTTGGAAAAAATGGCGGCGGCCGGTCCTTTTTACCGCAGGCGGCGCACTGGTGGGCCTTATCTACTACGCGCTGGTGGGCTGCCCCACCGGGACCTGCGCCATCACCTCCAACCCCTTCAACACCATGGTCTATATGGGGCTGATCGGGCTGCTGCTCTCGGGCAGCCTGGGAGGATGCTGCTGCAGCGGCGGAAGCTGCAGCACCAAACCGCCGGAACCCCCGGAATCCTGAAAAAAATACCGCCGCCGTGAGCAGGGCAGCCGGACAGACCGCCGCCCCGCTCACGGCGCTTTGCGGCAGATGCAGCGGGTTTCGCCGCTTTTTTGCGGCAAGTTTTGCCTATTTTTTCCCAAAGCCTTGTATACCATGGTAAAATAAGGTAAAATAATTTCTAACCACTGGAAATATTTTACCTTCTGTCCAACGGGCAGATTGAATAATACAGGAGTATGGTCATGGTGACACTGAAAGAGATTGCCCAGCGGTCCGGGGTTTCCCCGGCCACCGCCTCCCGGGTACTCAACCAGGACCCCACCCTCAGTGTGACGGAGGACACCCGGCAGCGTGTGCTGCGCACAGCCCGGGATCTGGGATACCAGACCCTGCAGCAGAGATACCAGGCAGCCCATCCGCAGGAGGCCCCGGAGCCCGCCAACTGGGAAAAGCGCATCGGCATTGCCCAGATGTTTGAGACCCCCCAGCTGCGGGAGGATATCTACTATCTGATGCTGAAAAATGTGGTGGACGAGGTCTGCTTTGCCCGCCGCTGGAGCACCTGCACCCTGCTGCGCAACGAGGCGGGCCATTTTGTGAAGAACGACGACCTGCCGCTGGACGGCATTGTGGCCATCGGGCGGTTCACCCAGGGGGAGATCGACGACTTCCACCGCTACACCGACAATCTGGTCTTTCTGGATTCCAACCCCGATGTGGAGAAGTATTGCAGCATCGTGCCCAACTACCATCTGGCTGTGCGGCAGGTACTCCACAGCCTGTGGAAGCACGGGTATGAGCGGATCGCCTACCTGGGCAGCGTCTACACCTTCGGCCCCAAGAAGGAACTGACCATGGACCCCCGCTTTTACTACTACAAGAACGCCCTGCGGGAGCGGGGCCGCTTTGAGGAGGACCTGGTGCTGGACTGCGAGATGAACTCCGCCAGCAGCTACGCCTTCATGCGGGACTACCTGCAGGCGGGCAAGCCGCTGCCCGACGCCATCTTTGCCGCCAGCGACGTGGTGGCCCCCGGCCTGCTGCGGGCGCTGCGGGAGTTTGACCTCCAGGTGCCACGGGATGTGGGGGTCATCACCTTCAACAACACCAGCCTGTCCCGGCTGGCCCAGCCGCCCCTGGATTCGGTGGAGGTCTTCCTGCGGGAGAACGCCGACTCGGCGGCCATCTGCATGGAACTGCTCTGGCAGAAAAAGACCCACCCCAAACAGATCATCATTTCCTGCCGCCTGGAAGAGCGGGGCAGCGTGCGGGACCAGTAAGACAAATATATCACCAAGAATCGACGCAGAGGAGAGTTTTTCCTCTGCGTTTTTTGCATAAATACGAAGGGTGTTTTTAGTAAATATTTTACAGGCTTTTCCCTTATTCAGTAAAAGCATTAGTAAATTCGTTGACATCGGGATTTTTGCGTGTTAACATTTTCATGCAAGAAAAAAGCGCGTAAAACCATGATATAAAACCCGCAAAAACCATTGCAGAAAAACAGGGAGAAACAGATGAGCATTGCAGTTGGAACGAACAGCCAGGTATTCCTGCTCAGCACCGGGAATACCAGCTACGCCTTCGGCATCGACGACCGGGGCCTGGTACGGCATCTCTACTGGGGCAAGAAGCTGCCCTCCGCCGACGAGCTGGAGATGCCGGTCCTCACCGAGGTATCCACCAACGACCCGGTGTTTGAGATCACGCCGGAGGAATTCCCGGTGCACGGCGGGCTGCGCTACAAGGAGCACTGCCTCAAAGTCACCTTCCCGGACGGCACCCGGGAGCTGGTCTACCGGTACGACGGGTACGACACTGAGCAGGGCGACGGCTGGGAGGAACTGGTGCTCCACCTGAAGGACGAGCACTACGCCTTCCGGATGGATCTGCACTACAAGCTCTACCCCGCCTATGACCTGATGGAGCGCACCGTGGTGCTGAAAAACGAGATGGAGGAACCGCTCCAGATCGAGCAGCTGCACAGCGCCCAGTTCCATATTCCCTATGAAAACCTGAATTTCTCCAACGTGCACGGCCACTGGGGCGCCGAGGAGCAGCCGTTCACCCAGCGGGTGAGCTACGGCAAGATCCTCATCGAGAACCGCCGGGGCACTTCCAGCCACAACCACAACCCCTATTTCATCCTGGACCGGGACGCCACCGAGACGAGCGGCGAAGTCTTCTTCGGGGCGCTGCGGCTCACCGGCAACTTCAGCGGCGTGGTGGAGCAGACCCCCTACGGCGAGACGCTGGTCCAGATGGGCATCAATCCCCACGACTGCCTGCTGGCGCTGGAGCCCGGCCAGACGCTGACGGCGCCGGCCATCCTGTGCGGCTACTCGGCCACCGGCTTTGAGACGATGTCCCACAACCTGCACCGCTTCGCCCTGGACCACATCATGAGCGCGGGGCTGCGGCCGGTGCTGTACAACTCCTGGGAGGCCACCGAGTTCCATGTGAACTGCCGGGACCAGATCAAGCTGGCCCAGAAGGCCAGCGAGCTGGGCGCCGAGCTCTTTGTGCTGGACGACGGCTGGTTCGGCGAGCGGCACAGCATCCAGAACGGCCTGGGCGACTGGTACGTCAACGAGGGCAAGTTCCCCAACGGGCTGGAGGAGCTCATCGACGCCGTGAAGGAGCAGGGCATGAAGTTCGGCCTGTGGGTGGAGCCCGAGATGGTCAACCCCAAAGCCAAGCTCTACCAGGACCACCCCGACTGGATCTACCACTACGACACCCGGGTCACCGATACTTCCCGGGTACAGTATGTGCTCAACGTCACCAAGCCGGAGGTGCAGGAGTTCATCTACAACATGCTGGACAACCTCCTCACCCGGTATGACATCGACTATATCAAGTGGGACGCCAACCGTCCCATCTCCCAGACCGGCCCCCAGCGGGATATCTGGTACAACCACATCCAGTTCATCTACCATGTGGTCACCGAGCTGAAGAAGAAGCACCCCGACGTGCTGTTTGAGGCCTGCGCCTCGGGCGGCGGCCGCATCGACTACGGCATCCTGGGCATCTTCGACGACTTCTGGACCAGCGACAACACCGACGCCTACGACCGGCTGTACATCCAGAATTCCTACTCCCGCATCTATCCCATCAAGGCCATGCGGGCCTGGGTCACCGACTGCCCCAACTTCCTGTCGGGCCGGGTGATCCCCCTGACCTTCCGGTTCCACAGCGCCATGATGGGCAGCCTGGGCATCGGCTGCAACATCCTAAAGTTCACCCCCGAGGAGGTGGCCCTGGCCCAGAAGATGATCGCCCAGTACAAGGAGATCCGCCCCATCATCCAGGAGGGCGCCTTCTACCGGCTGGACAATCCCAGCGCCGACCAGTACTTCCTGTACGAATACCTGAAGGGGGACAAGGGCGTGCTCTTCGCCTTCCTGCCCCAGAGCAAGGTGGGCCACCGGGGCACCACCGTCCGGCTGCGGGGTCTGGAGGAGGATGCGCGGTATACTGTCCACACCTCCCAGGGCGATATCGTCAAGAGCGGCAGCTATCTCATGGATCACGGACTGCCCCTGCACCTGAGCGGCGACTACGCCAGCGTGCTGGTACAGTTTGAGAAGAATCAGTAATCGGTTTGTAAGAAATGGATGGAGGTATCACACAACATGAAACAAACAATGGGAAGGAAGCTGGCCTTCGGTGTGGGCGGCCTGGGCAAGGACCTGTGCTACGCCATGATCAGCACCTATCTGACCATCTACCTCACCGACACCGTCGGTCTGGCACCCCTCTTCGTGGGCAACCTGTTCCTGGTGGCCCGTGTATGGGACGCGGTGAATGACCCCATAATGGGCTTCATCGTGGACAACACCCGCACCCGCTGGGGCAAGTTCCGCCCCTGGATCGGTATCGGCACCATTATCAATGCGGTGATTCTGGTGCTGCTGTTCCGCGGACCCGATCTTTCCGGCTTTGCCCAGTACGCCTACTACTCGGTCATGTACATCCTGTGGGGCATGACCTACACCGTGCTGGATATTCCCTACTGGTCCATGCTGCCCTCCCTGTCCTCCACCAAGGAGGAACGGGACTCCATGTCGGTCATCCCCCGTATCTTCGCCAGCTCTGCCTGGCTGCTCATCGGCGCCTTCGGCCTGGCCATGATCGACCTGCTGGGCAACGGCGATGAGGCCCGCGGCTATGCCAACACCGCTGTGCTGGTGGCCGTCATCTTCGTGGTCACCCTGATGGTCACCGTCATCTTCTCCCGTGACCGCAGCAGCCTGGAGTCCGCTTCCTCCAAAAAGAGCGAGCGCACCTCGCTGAAATACGCCCTCCATGTCATCACCGGCAACGACCAGCTGAAGGTCTACATCGGCGTGGTGCTGGCCTACAACCTGGTTGTCCAGCTGGCCGGCGGCATGGCGCTGTACTACTTCAAGTACGTCACCATGGATGACGGGCTGTTCCCCTACTTCACCACCGCCGCCTCTCTGGCTGAGATGGGCGCCCTGTTCCTCTTCCCGCTGTTCTCCCGCTTCATGAACAAGAAGACCGTCTTCGCCCTGGCCAGCTTCACCCCCGCCATCGGCCTGCTGGGCCTGCTGGGCGTGGGCGTGGTGGCCCCCGAGAACATCCCCCTCACCATCGTCTGCGGTCTGTTCTATAAGTTCGGCTCCGGCCTGACCCTGGGCGCCACCACCGTCATGCTGGCCGATGTCATCGACTACGGCGAGGTGACGCTGGGCACCCGCAACGAGAGCATCGTGGCCTCCTTCCAGACCCTGCTGGTCAAGACCGCTTCCGCCGTGGCCGGCTGGCTCATCGGCGTGGGCCTGACCATCTTCGGCTATGTGGAGAATGTGCCCCAGACCGCCGAGACCATCATGGGTATGCGCATCCTCATGGGTGTGGTGCCCTCCGTCATCACGGTGCTGGCCTTCGTCATCTACGTGGGCGGCTACAAGCTGGACGGCAGCGTGCTGGAAAAGATTGCCAGCCAGCTGCAGGCCAAGCGGGCCGCTGAAACCGTCCAGGCAGAATAACAACGCATTTTCCCAAAAGGATTCCTCTTCATAAACAGAAAACGCTCCCGGAAAGCATCTGCTTTCCGGGAGCATTTTCGTTCCAGCGCCCCGGGCCATTTCCCGGGGCGCTGTTTTCTTTTATCGGACGGGTGGGTTCAGGCGGTCCGGATGTCCGTCAGGGTGAATCCGGCCTTCTCCACCGTGGCCTTCAGCGTGTCGTCCGGCAGGTCTCCCTGGAGGGTGACCTCGGCGGTGCCCGCCGCATGGTCAGCCGCGGCGCTCTCCACCCCGGGCAGGGCCTCCAGCAATCTCGTCAGGCGACCGGAACAGCCGGCGCAGTGCATACCTTCCACTTTCATCATCTTTTTCATAAGAATGCAATCCTCCTGGTTGTTGGTTTTGGGGAACCGGCGGTGGGCCGGCCCCTCTGTATCGACAGGCGTGCGGACGTTACCGCATGCCGTGGGGCAGATAACCGGCCTCCTCCACCGCCTTGGTGAGAGCCTCCTCCGGGGTATCGGGCAGCATGAGGATGACCGCCGTGCCGGCCTTGGCGTCGGCGGTGGCCTGCTGTACACCGGACACCGCTTCCAGGGCCTTTTGGACGGTGCGCTCGCAGTGCTCGCACATCATGCCCTCGATCTCCATCGTCTTTTCCACGGTGCCCTCCGCCGCCGGGGCAGGCTCGACCGGGCACTGGACGATGCAGCAGGCGGTATTCCGGGGTGCGGCGTCCTGGGGCTGGTCCTTGCGGGGCTTATGGCGGACTTTTTTGTCCCGGCGCCCGTCGTGCATATCAAAGAAGTTCAGCCGCAGGGCGTTGCTCACCACGCAGACGCTGGAAAGGCTCATGGCCGCAGCGCCGAACATGGGGTTCAGCGTCAAGCCCAGCGCCACAAAGACGCCTGCCGCCAGCGGGATGCCGATACTGTTGTAGAAGAAGGCCCAGAACAGGTTTTCGTGGATGTTCCGCAGGGTGGCCCGGCTCAGCCGGATGGCGGCGGGTACGTCGCTCAAGCGGCTCTTCATCAGCACCACGTCGGCAGCGTCGATGGCCACGTCGGTGCCGGCGCCGATGGCAATGCCGGTGTCGGCCCGGGTCAGGGCGGGGGCGTCGTTGATGCCGTCGCCCACCATGGCCACACGGCCCTGGGTCATGAGGTCCCGGATGACGCTCTCCTTGCCGTCGGGCAGCACCCCGGCGATGACCTCATCCACACCGGCCTGCTTGCCGATGGCATCGGCGGTGCGCTGGTTGTCGCCGGTGAGCATGACCACTCGGATGCCCATATTCTGCAGTTCCCGCACGGCCTGGGGGCTGTCCGCCTTGATGACATCCGCCACCGCGATGATACCGGCCAGCCGGCCGTCCCGGCTGAAGAAGAGCGGCGTCTTGCCCTGGGCAGCCAGTTCCTCCGCCCTGGCGCGGATTTCCCGGGAAACAGCGGCATGGGTCTCGATGAATTTCAGGTTGCCGGTGCAGAGCGCAGCGCCCTCCTGCCGGGCAGTCACGCCGTTGCCGGGCAGGGCCGCAAAGTCGGTGACCGCCCCGGCCTGCATCTGCCGCCGGGCGCCCTCCTCCATGATGGCGCGGGCCAGCGGGTGTTCACTCTTCTGCTCCAGGGCCAGCGCCAGCCGGAGCAGCTCTTCTTCGGTGGTGCCGTCGGCGGGCAGGATGTCGGTGACCCTGGGCTCGCCGCTGGTGATGGTGCCGGTCTTGTCCAGCGCCACGATGTCCACCTCACCGGCCTGCTCCAGGGAGGCCGCCGTCTTGAACAGCACGCCGTTCTTGGCGCCCATGCCGTTGCCCACCATGATGGCCACCGGCGTGGCCAGCCCCAGCGAACAGGGGCAGCTGATGACCAGCACCGAGATGCCACGGGCCAGGGCGTAACCCACATCCCGGCCCAGCAGCAGCCAGACCAGCGTGGTGATCACCGCAATGGTGATGACGGTGGGCACGAAGATGCCGGAGACCTTGTCGGCGATCTTGGCGATGGGGGCCTTGGTGGCCGCCGCATCGCCGACCATCTGGATGATCTGGGAGAGGGTGGTGTCCTCCCCCACCCGGGTGGCCCGGCAGCGCAGGAAGCCCGACTGGTTGATGGTGGCCGCCGAGACGCTGTCCCCCTCGGCCTTGTCCACCGGGATGCTCTCGCCAGTGAGGGCGGATTCATTGACGGCGCTGTGGCCTTCCAGGATCATACCATCCACCGGGATGTTCTCGCCGGGGCGCACCACAAAGATATCCCCCTGCTGCACCGCGTCGATGGACACTTCGGTCTCCACACCGTCCTTTACGACAGTGGCGGTCTTGGGGGCCAGCTTCATCAGGCTCTTCAGCGCGTCGGTGGTGCGGCCCTTGGAGTAGGCCTCCAGCGTCTTGCCGATGGTGATCAGCGTCAGGATGGTGGCCGCCGATTCAAAATACATCTCGTCCATATAGGCCATGACCCGGGCCATATCCCCCTGCATCACGGCGTCCGCCATGAGGAACAGCATGACGGTGCTGTAGCCGAAGGCCGCCGTGGCACCCATGGCCACCAGGGTGTCCATGTTGGGGGCCCGGTGTACCAGCCCCTTGAAGCCGCTGACAAAGAATTTCTGGTTGATGACCATGACCACGATGGTGTCCAGCATCTCGAACATCATCAGCGCCAGATGGTTGTTTTCAAAGAAGGGCGGCAGCGGCCATCGCCAGAGCATCCAGCCCATGATGTACATGAGCGGCAGCCAGAAGATGATGGAGGCGATGAGCCGGTGCACCATCCTGGGTGTCTCGGTGTCCTTCAGCTCATCGGCGGCAGGGGCTGCCTCCCGCCGGGCGCCCTTTTCGGCGGCGCCGTAGCCCGCGGCCTCCACCGCCGCGACGACATCGGCGGGCGCTGCACTGCCCTCCACGGTCATGGAGTTGGTCAGCAGACTGACCGTGCAGGATGTGACCCCCGGCACCGCCGAGACGGCCTTCTCCACATGGGCGCTGCAGGCCGCACAGCTCATGCCGGTGACATTATATTGTTTCATGAATTTGTTTCCCTCCCGTGCGATGGAATGGCCCCGGGGCTCACTTCATCAGCTTCTGGATGACCCGGAGCAGCTCGTCGATGCTGGCGTCGGCTGTCTCCTTGTCCCCCTCGCGGATGTCGTGGGCCACACAGGTGCGGATGTGATCGGAGAGGAGCTCCTTGTTGAAGGCGTTCATCGCCGCCGTCACCGCCGCGCTCTGCACAAGAATGTCGGGGCAATACATGTTGCTTTCCACCATCTTGCGGATGCCGCGGATCTGCCCCTCGATCCGGCTCAGCCGGTTGATCAGGCTTTTGTACTCCTCCGGCGTGCGCTCCTTGGTGCGGTGGGTGCAGCAGCAGTTCTTTTCCTGTTCCATGGGTGCTTCCTTTCCGTGGTTTTGTCTTCGTATACCCCTGTGGGGTATCTGTATCATATACCCGCAGGGGGTATATGTCAATACCCCGGGCCTGCTTTTTACAAAAAATTCCGTACCGCAAGACAGGGCGGGAAGCTCCCCCGAAGTACAGCCTATGCCTTTTGCGCCCCATGTGGTATACTACTTCTATGGGAAAAGGCCCCGCGGGGCCAAAACACAGGAAATGAGGGAATGTTTCGTGAACGGATGTACGCCTTTTTTGTCCCGCCGCACCCTGTGGGGGGCCGTCGTTGTGGCGCTGGCATTGATGGTGCTGGGGTCTTTGGTGGACTATCCCCTTTCCTCGGCGCTGTATGACGATTCCAGCCCCTTTGCCCTCTTCTTCGCGGCCTACGGCGCCATCCCCGCGCCCCTGGGCTGTGTGGCGGCGGGCACGCTGTTTCTCTGCGGGCGCAGCGGGGCGCGGTCTGTGGCCGGGGTGCTCCAGGCGGCGGGAGGCGTTCTGCTGCTGGTGGTGGGCGTGGGGCTCGTCTGTTTCCTGCCCGCCCTGTATCTGCCGGTATCGCCGGTGGTGCCGGCCGCGGCGGGGCTGGTGCTCTGCCTTGTCACCGTGCTGCTCACCCGCCGCCTGGCCAAGGGGGCAGACCCCAACCGCATCGCCCGAGTGGCCCTGGCCATCCTGCTGGTCATCCTCTGCCAGCTGGCGGTGGTGAATCTCATCAAGGTGTTCTGGGGACGCCCCCGCATGCGATTGGTGGTCAGCCATCCCGAGGCCTACTTCTTCCCCTGGTGGCGGCGGGGCGCCGCCCTGAAAGGCCCCCTGCTGGCCGCCGGAGTGGGCGCCGACGAGTTCAAGTCCTTTCCCTCCGCCCACACCGCCAACGCCGCCACCATGCTGCTGTTGGGGCTGGCCCCCTGCCTCAAACCCCGGCTGGGGCGCTACCGGCGGGCGCTGGTGGCCTTCGGGTTTGTCTGGACCGCCGTGGTGGCCCTCTCCCGCATCATGCTGGGCGCCCACTATCTGACCGACACGGCGGCGGGCTTCCTCATCGCGTTTTTGAGCGTCTATTTCATCTGCGGCGCGCTCTTCCGGCCGCGGGGCAAAGGGTGATTTCCTTTTTGTATACAAAACGACCGGCGGAGCCTTTTTGCGGAGGCTCCGTCGGTCTTTTCTGTTGTTCTGTTTACTGTGCCCCGATCTCCTGCAGCACCGGCAGCAGGGCATCCAGCACCGGCTTGTAGCCGTTGGCATACATGTGCATGCCCTCGATGGTGTACTCCGCCTTCAGGTTGCCGTCGGCATCGGTCAGCCCGGCGTTGCAGTCCAGGAACCGCGCCCCGTACCGGGCAGCCAGGGCCCGGACCCCTTCGCTGGCTTCCCGGATGCGGGCATTGGTGCGGTGGCGGAAAATTTCCTGCATGTGGGGGATGGTGGCCACCGCGGGATTGACCGGGTAGTAGGCCATCAGGTTGAGCCTGGTGGCGGGCAGCCGCCCGCGGATGGCCTGCAGGATCTTTTCGTAGTTGTCCAGCAGGCGGGACAGCCGGTACTCGGGGCCGTTGAGGTCGTTGGTGCCGATATTCAGGAACAGGTGGGCCGGTTCCAGCGCAAAGACACAGTCCTCCAGCGCCGCGTAGAATTCGTCGGTGGTGAAGCCGCCCACCCCGCGGTTGTAGATGGTGTAGGGCAGCTGGAAGTCCAGCAGGAATTCATAGATGGGGAACTGTTCCATCAGGCTGGAACCGGCAAACACGACCTGTCCCTTGCGCACGTAGGGGTTCAGGTGCCGGAACCGGGCCAGTTTGTCCTCTTTCTCCTGGCGCTGGCGCTCCCGGAAAAATGTCTCCCAATCCACGGTTTGTTCGGTCATACAGATACGCTCCTTTCCAAAAAACAGGCCACATCACACCCCGGCGAACCGCTCCTTGTGGGCGATGGCGTAGTAAAAGGCGAACTGCTGCAGAATGCCGGCGTATTCGCCGTAGTCCGGAAAGGGGTTGCGTCCGCCGTATTCCCGGGCAATGATCTTATGGATCCAGGTATCCACGGGGGCGGCGCCCATCCTGCCATAAGAGAAAAGGCAGATGCAGTTGGCCACCTTGTCCCCCACCCCGCGGATGGTTTTGAGGGTCTCGAACAGCTCTGCGTCGGGCAGGGTCGCCAGGGCCGTGAGGTCAAGCTGCCCCGACAGCACTCTGGCCACGGCGTCCTGGAGGTAGGGCACCCGGTAGCCCAGCTTGCAGGCGGCCAGGTCCCCGGCCTGTGCCCCCGCCAGCTGTGCGGCCGTGGGAAAGGTGTACAGTGTTTCGCAGGGGGTGGTGACGGCCTCGCCGAACCGCTGCGCCAGCAGTTCCACCGCCTGCCGGATGGCCGGGATGCTTTTGCGCTGGGAGATGATAAAGGTCACCAGCATTTCCCAGGGGTCCTGGCGCAGGATGCGGATGCCGCGGCCCTCTTTGGCCGCCAGCTTCATGTAGGCATCGGAATCGGGGATGATTTTTTGCACGGCGGCGTAGTTGCGCTGCAAATCAAAGTAGGGACCCCACACCCGCTGCCAGGTCTCTTCCGGGCAGCTCACTGCAAAGCCCCCGGCAGACTGCCGGAGGTACAGCACCTCCCGCCCCGTGACAAAGCGGAAGGATCCATCCTCAAATTCTTTTACCCGGAAACACTGTCCGCTCTGGGCAATCTTGGAAAGGTCAAAATCGTCGGCTATGGAAATTTGCGTGCTCAAAACCCGCTCTCCTTTCCTGTGGTAGTTTGCGGCCCGGCCAGCCGGTAGCAACCCCGGCCGGTTTTGATGACCCGGCCCCCGTCGCAGAGCTTTTTCAGCACCCGCTGGAGCTGGCGGCGGCTGCAGTGGAGGGGTTGAAGGGCCTGGTTCACCGAGGTGATGGCGTGGTCCGGCTGGACGTTTCCCAGGAAAAACAGCACCCGTTCCTCCAGCGTCTGGGCGGAGGCCGTCATGACGGCGGACAACGACAGCTTGGCCGCCAGCTGGCGCAGCACAAACCGCAGGAAGACCGGGTCGTTTTCCAGGGCCGCCTGGTTTTCCCGGAAGGGCACCGCCAGGCAGAGCACCCGCTCCGCCGCTTCGATATAAAGGGGCAGACTGGCCGCACCGCTGAACTCGATGTCCCCCAGCAGGGTGCCGCGGGCCGCCTTGGAGATGTAGCGGATGGCCCCCTCCTCGGTGAGGTGGTAGATGGAGACACTCCCCCGCACCAGAATGTAAAAGCAACGGAGCAGCCGCAGCGGGTCGTTGAGGATCTCCCCCTTTTCAAAGGCCACCAGCTTCAGCACCGGCGGCCGCTGCCGGAAATGCTCCCGTTGCTCTTCGTAAAACCGTTCCAGCCGGGCCCGGCCCGCCAGTTCCTGCATCCTGCTCACCTCTTTTTTCTCTATTGTGCCACATGACACAAACAGATGCAAGGGGAACGCCTATAATAAAGTGCTGTGGAGGCGACCTGTATGGAAACTTTGTTTGATTCAAAACATCTGTACCGCAGCTATTTTCAGCTGGCCTTTCCCATGGTGCTGGGGCTGGTGGTGACGCTGGTCTACAATCTGGCGGACACCTTTTTCATCGCCCGCACCAACGACACCAACCTGATCGCCGGGGTGTCCCTCTGCGCCCCGGTGTTCACCGCCCTGATGGCCTTCGGCAACATCTTCGGCCAGGGCGGCAGTTCGCTGATCTCCCGGCTGCTGGGCGGCCAGGACGAGCAGGGGGCCAAGCGGGTCAGCGCCTTCTGCTTTTACATCGCGCTGGCCACCGGCGTGGTGCTGGCCGTGCTGATGAGCGCGTTCAGCCATCCCCTGCTGCTCCTGCTGGGAGCGGACGCCGACACCCTGCCCCACGCCTTTGCCTACTACATCGTGCTGGCCGTGGGCGCGCCCATCATCGTGCTCAGCTTCATCCACTCCAACCTGGTGCGCTGCGAGGGGATGGCCGCCGAATCCATGATCGGCACCATCCTGGGCGCCGTCATCAACATCATCCTGGACCCCATCCTCATCTCGGTGGCGGGGATGGGCGCCATGGGCGCCGCCGTGGCCACCGTCATCGGCTACCTGTGCAGCGTCCTCTATTTTCTCTGGCTGCTGCACCAAAAAAGCCGCTGTCTGTCCGTCCGGCCCTCCCTCTGCCGTGTCAGCGGCCGGGAGCTGCGCCAGATCCTGGGCGTGGGGGTGACGGCGGCCCTGAGCAACCTGATGCAGAGCCTCTGCGTCATCGTGGTGAACCAGTTCCTGCTGCCCTACGGCAACGACAAGATCGCCGCCATGGGCATCGTGCTGAAGATCAACATGATCGCCCAGCTGGTTTTGATCGGATTTTCCTTCGGCGGGGTGCCGCTGTTCGGCTACCTGTACGGCGCCCGGCGCCGGGCGGAAATGAAAAAGCTGGTGCGCTTCTGCCTGGGCTTTTTAACCGCCCTCTCCCTGGCATTGACGGCGGTGCTCTGCCTGTTGGCGTCGCCCCTCATGGGGGCCTTTGTGAAGGACGCCGCCATGATCGCCACCGGCGCGGAGATGCTCCGCTGGCAGGCGGTCTCCACGGTGTTTGCCGGTATCGTGCTGCTGCTCACCGTGCTGTTCCAGGCCACCGGCAAGGTGGGGCCCGCCTTTGTGCTGTCCATCAGCCGGCAGGGGGTCGTCTTTGTGGCGGCGCTGCTGGTCTGTGTAAGGCTCTTCGGCTATAACGGCGTGCTCATGGGCCAGGCCGCCGCCGATGTGTGCAGCGCCCTCCTCGCCCTGGGCCTGCTGGCGGGCAGCGGCAAAAGGGCATAAAACAGGAGGGGCAAAGGCGGTGCCTTTGCCCCTCCTGTTTATTTTTGTTTCGGCCGGCGCCCGCGGAAGTCCGCCTCCACGGCGTCCTTCCAGTGTGGGTCCAGGATGGAACTGTTCCGAAGGGAGGACACCGCCTGGCTCATGGCCGCGTAGTTGAGGCGGGTGCCCACGCTGTCGCTGTGGTAATTCACCGCCCGGTCGGGGGCAATGCCCAGATGGCCCGCCGTTTCCACCGCGTCGATGTTGGCCCCCAGGAAGAGGAACTCCCAGCCGTACCGCTCCTTCTGGCGCCGGATGTCCGCCTTCACCTGCGGGGCGGTGTAGTGGCGGCTGGCGTTCTCCATGCCGTCGGTGGTGATGACAAAGAGGGTGCGTGCCGGCACATCCTCGGGCCGGGCGTACTTGTGGATGTTCCCGATGTGGTGGATGGCCCCGCCGATGGCGTCCAGCAGAGCGGTGCAGCCCCGCACATAGTACTCCTGCCCGGTGATGGGCCGCACTTCATGCAGCGGCACCCGGTCGTGGAGTACCTCCGCCCGGTCGTCAAAGAGGACGGTGGAGACAAAGGCCTCGCCGGGCTCCTTTTTCTGCTTCTCGATCATGGCGTTGAAGCCGCCGATGGTGTCCTTCTCCAGCCCCTGCATGGAACCGCTGCGGTCCAGGATGAAGACCAGTTCCGTCAGATTCTGCTTCATACAAATACCCCCTGTACTGTGTTTGTCTGGCTTACAATCACAGTATAGGGGGATTTTTGCGGGCTTTGGTCGCCTGCCGGGCGACATTCAGCCGCCCAGCAGACTCTGGTCAAAGGCGAAGAGAGCCTCGTTGATTTCAAAAATATTGTAGTTCCCGTGGGCGATGAAATACTCCACGATGATGTCGAACTTGCTGGCGTGGGAAAAGGCAAACCCCGCCTTGGACAGCAGTTCCCGGGCCTCCCCCAGGGGCAGTTCCAGCGCCACCGCAAAAGCCATGGCGGTGGGCTTGGAGGGCTTGTAGTGCACGTCCGAGCGGATCTTGGAGAAGAGTTTGCGGTCGATGTTGGCCTTTTTGTAGCACTGGGCGTCGGTCATGCCCAGCTCGTCGATCTTGCGCAGCAGCATCTGGGAAAAGCTCTCGTCCAGCCGGCTCAGCGCCTGGTTCAGTCCTTCGGGCACCGCCCGGCAGGGTTCCGCCGCCATCGGTGGGGCGAAAAGGACCGACTGGCGGTACGCTTCCTCAGGGGCGGTATGTTCGGCCACATAGCGGTCGTCGATGTAGGCAGCAATGTCGGCAAAGCGCTTGTTGCCGATGGTATAGGCCGCCCGGTCGAAGATCACCAGGTACACCGTCATCTCATGGTCCAGCAGGAAATTCCCGATGGTATCCACCGCCACCTGCAGCGCCTGGTCCTTGGGGTAGCCGTACACCCCCGAGGAGATCAGCGGGAAGGCCACAGTCTCGCAGTGACAGGCAAGGGCCAGTTCCAGGGAGGAGCGGTAGGCCGACACCAGCAGTGCCTGTTCGCCGTGGCTGCCGCCCCGCCAGACGGGGCCTACCGTGTGGATCACATACTGGGCCGGCAGCCGGTAGCCCTTGGTGATCTTGGCCTGTCCGGTCCGGCAGCCGCCCAGGGTGCGGCATTCCTGCAAAAGCTCCGGCCCGGCCGCCCGGTGGATGGCGCCGTCCACGCCACCGCCGCCCAGCAAACTCTCGTTGGCGGCGTTCACAATGGTGTCCACCTTCATCTTGGTTATATCGTTGCGTACAATCTGCAGGGGCATGGCAGTATCGCCTCACTTTCCAATAGCATCATACCATACACGGCGCCGGGCTGCAATCAGTCAAACGGAAGAGAGCGGGACCGGCCGCCGCCCCCCTCCAATTTTTTGCCGCAGGGTTTGGTCAGTATGGGAATTGAAATGCCTACGGGCAAACGTGTAGAATAGAAATGAAATGTATCTTTCGCAGACACCCCGTGACGATTTTCGCGGCACAAGGGAGGTGACGGGCCATGCTGTATTCCGATTTGACAAATGAAGCCATCATGTTTACGGATCTCGTGCTGTTCATTCCCGTGGGATACTATTTGATCACCCAACTGACGGGCGGGATCATCCGCGCCGTTGCGGGCGAAGCGGAAAATGACTTTCTGGAAAATATGGTTTGCTTTCTCATCGGGCTGATCGCCATCTATGGTGTGATGGTGCTGGGATCCTTCAACGTGGCCCGTTCCCTGCCCCGCATCCTCCTGAAGGATATGCCGGAATCCTCCGCCGTCTTCTCCCGCTGGCAGGAACGGACCAAGAACAGCGCCGTCAATGTTGTAGTGGTGGACGGAGAAACCGGCCAGGAAATCAAGCTCAATCTTCTGAATATCTCGGAGGAAATGGGGCTGCTCCATGGCGGGGATGCCACATGGATTGAGGAGATCGTATGCGTGGGCAGCGCCGAAGAAGCGGGAGGATTTTATCTGGACGCAAACGGTCAGATGCAGGCGCTCGAGGTTTCGGCCAATGTCCTTCGGATCATGCAGACCAATGCGCTGCATGTACCGTTCCGGCAATAAATTTTTCCCAAAAGATATCCGGTCAGACAGGGCGGACTTGCGGCCCCCGCCGCAGGGAAGCGTCACGGCGGCGCTGGAGCCGCCCCCATCTTACGCATCATAGCGCTGCCGGGCATAGGCTGCCGGGTAGGGGCCTTTGTCCTCGATATGGTAGCGCTTGAGCAGGGCCAGCCCGCCCGCGCTCATTTGGGCCAGAAGTTGTTCGGCAGGGCCCCAGTCGCCATTTTCTGCGGCTTGCAGAACCTTCAAATCTCGCCAGTAGATTGAATCACAGTCTTTGGGATTGTTCCTCTTTGGGAGAACGGCTTCTTTGAGAAGCTGTTCTTCTTCCAGCAGATTATTTTTGAACGCAAGAAGGTTTTTCTCGTACAAATAATGATACCGTATATCCATGATATGTCCGAGGTTATGATACCTCTGCGTCATAAACTCTGCTCTGGAACGGTTTCCCTCATACGTTGCCAAAAAATCCAGCGGCGCAAAAAAGGTACAATCTAAAACCTCCTGTACTATGTCCCAGCGCAAAGGTTCAAGGGTGATTCCAAAATAGCGCTGCAATAGTTCTGGTGTGCCGTGCCTTAAATACCATTCCAATGATGAATTGGAAATTTTCGTCACTTTGCGAAATGGATGCTCCGGGGTGGGCGCCGGAACCGTCCCCGCTGCCATGCGCCCTATAATTGTCAGAAAAGTCGTACATGAAACATTATCTCGCAGTCGAGCAATTGTATCAGGTCAGGACAAAACCAAATCGGCTCTGACCCTATAACATAATTTTCTACATTTCCATGTTCCCAACGAGGGTACACTGTCGCCACAATGGGCCCGCTGCGCCGGACAAACAGCTTGCCTCACTTATCAAACCCTCGCAGAAGAAGCTGCTCTTCCACATACTCCATTCCTTCCTGGCAAAGCGGATTCAGCGTAAGCATGGACAGCCTCCTTCCTTTTTTCTCCTTATGACAGCGTGCAGCTGGCCGCCACTCCCTCCCGCAGCTGCGGGTCGGTGCTGTCTGCCGTGAGGACATACCAGCTCAACACCCAGCGGTCAGCACTTCCGGCCGTTTCCGCCGTGGCATTCCGGGAAACCCAGTCCGCCTGGCGATAGGTTTCCCAGGCAAGCACCTTCAAGGGCGTGGCCCCTTCGGAAGGATAGCGTGGCGGTGTTTCCAGCTGTGCTTTCAATTCTTCATAGGAGGCGTCCGAACGGACAGTGACAAACACATAGGTTTCCCACGTCCGCGCCGTCACCGGCAGGTGGCAGATCTCCACAGTTTCCGGCTCTACGTCTGGTGGCAGGTCCAGACTTTTTGCCTCCTCCATCAACTCCTGCACCTGCCGGGCGTTGGCGTCGGCAGCTGCAGCCCGTCGCTGTGCTGTCCACACTCCCCAAAAGGCCAGCAAAGCCACCAGGACCACCGCCGTCGCGGCCAGCACCGCCTTTTGCATCCCACCGTTCACCTGCCCTTTCCGTCCCGCCTGGGTTGCTGTCAACTCTATCTATAGTGTACTGGTTCCGAGACAGCAGGGGCAAGCAGCAGATTGCCCAAAAACGGCACAACTTTTTTGTCAGTTATGCGGTTGCAAAAACAGCAGCCGGGCGTCTTTTTCCTTGCAAGGAGGGCCGGGTCCCGTGTACAATACAAGTAACGATTCATTGGCTGTGGTCCCATCCTCTGCGGCTGCGACCTCCTGCGCCGGGGCGGACTTTCATGCGTCCTTTGGCAGCATCGCCCTTTTTGCCGCCGAGAAACCGCCGGCAAGGTCGTTTTTCCTATCCACTGTCTGCGGAGCGTGATGTATATGAACTTCCGAAAGCATTGCCTGACCTGCTCCGCCAGATAAAAACATTTCCGGGTGATTCCATACCAGGCCATAACGGGGGGGTGACCTTCATGAATCCAATGGATAGCGGCGATAAGAATGCAATCGCAGGGCAATATGATTATTACGAGGCCAGAGTGTTGGGAATCACCGCCGAACATTTTTTGAGTAAAGTGTATCTGTATCACGAATATGACTGCCGTACCGTTGTGAAATACACCTTTACCGAATGCTACCGCCTGGACTTTTCCCATGCTGACGAACAGGTCGGCCAGCTGGAAAAAAGCAAATGGAAGCCGGAATTTTATACCTATGGGCAAATCGACTACTTTATCCAGGATATCCACATTTCCAAAAAGATGTATGGCTCCCATGCCTTATACCAATGCGGTCTTGATTTTGGAATTGCCCGGCTTGAGATTTTGTGCAGGGATGTGGCCATAGAAAAGCTGGCACTGGCCCGGCTCAGTGAAGCCGAAAAGAGGAATTTTGTGGTCCCTCCGCCGAGGAGTAAACCGGGCACTGAACGAACCGCTTCGGTGACGCCGGGATTGGTCTTCCCAACGACGGCCGCATAAAACCAGGTACGGGCTTCCGAGGCAATCGGAAGCCCGTATCTGATCGTTTTAGGTCAGCTCCTTTCCGTCATTGGCAATCCCAGTTCTATCCATGGGATAGACAAGGCCCTCTTTGAAGGTGCGTTTTCCCGTGTCGTCGGAGCCTGCTTTCCTTTCCGTATCCTCGTCCGGTGCAGAGGACGCCTTTATTGCATCGGGGAAATCCCCTGGAACCGCAAAAAGGTCTTGCCCTCCTCCGACATGATCCGGTAAACTGCCTGGAACGGCCCGAAATCCTTCCTCCCGTCCCCTGCCGCATCGGCAAAGCTGTCGGAATCCGTCAGACGGAAGGAGACCGTCACGGAATCCCCTTCCATTTTGGCCGTCGCCTCCTGGGCGGAATAGGGCGAAACGGGCAGGCCCGCCTCCAGATTGAAGTGGTATTCCGGCACAGAACCGTCATAACAGTCGGGCGCATCGCAGGACCAGTCCGCCACGCCAAACAGCTGGTACGCGATGTTTTGCGCCTCCGCCTCGGCGACATGGGCCACAAGGTTCGGATTCCGGGAATCCGGCTCGGTGATGGTCACGGCGTCCCCATAGGGATAGCCCGGCTCCTCCCGATACCGGCTGATTGTGGCGATGAACTGGAAGATCTCCCGTCCGTCCAGTGCTGTGACACCGGCGCTTTCATCGAAAGTTTGCAGGCAGCAACTGACGATCTGATCGGTGAGAACCACCGCCTGCTGTTCCCACGCTTCGGTGTCCGGCGCCGCTTGGGCTGGGGGCTCCCCGGTGGCCGCCGAGGGAACAGAAGCAGCGCTCGATGCTGTGGGCGCAGATTCCTCTCCCCCCGCGGACGCTTCCCCGGAAGGAACTACCGCCGAGGAGCTGCTTTCCTCCCCCGGCTGCCCGAAAGCACAGCCGCTGACACCGGCCGCCAAAAATGCACACGCCAAAAGCAGGGACAGTTTTTTCATGCGATACCTCCTGGAGGAAGCGGATCCCGCCGTCAAAAGGGAACGTCAAACTGAGAAAAGCGCCAGCCATTTTCCTGCCGCTGCAGCGAGATGGTGTAGGTTTCGGTGTTGGAGACGAGTCCATCCAGCCACGCCTGGCGGAAGGCCTGGTTGGCATTTTCGTCTACGGCATAGGTGGCGGTGACCTGGATGTCGATCTGGTCCGGGGTTTTATTCAAAAGGACAAAATCCATTTTGGTTGTATCTTGATCGTATGCCGGAGCGAAACCACGTTCGGTGGGCAGATAATACAGCCGCCCATCCACCGGGCGGAAATAGACGGTACCGTCCGAGGACAGATAGCTGGTCTCCAGAAACTCTTTTGTGAAGATGCTGTCCAGTGTAGTGTAAAACAGGTCCCAGCTCTGGTAATGGTTCAGGGCGGGTGCGTAGGATTTTCCGTCAATGGTCAGCTGATCCCAATAGGTCAGGCTGGTGTCCGGCGTGTCACAGGGGAAAAAATTGGTCGCATCGATGGCATAGGTGCCGATGCGGATGATCATCATTTTGTAGGCGCAGCGGTAGAGCATCTGCAGGTCCTCCGGCAGAAAATCCGGGGCAGGCACCTGCAAATCCTGCTGGGACAGGGGCGGTTCCTGCGCTGCATCGGTGGACGGTGTGTTCTCGGGTTCCGGGGACGGTTCGCTTTGCGGGGCCGCATCGGTGGAGGGCGCTTCCTGGGAAAGGCTGACGGTATCGGACGGCTGCGGGGCCGCGGCGGAGGATGAGGCGTCACCGCACCCCACCAACAGGCAGACGCACAACAGGGCTGCAAGGGCCCCCATTTTCTTGCCGGTTCTCACGGTCATCGCCTCCCCTATATTCCTTTATAAATCCAGTGTATCAATATAAAAGAGTTTCTTCAACACCAAAGCCAAGAATTTACATCTAACGCAATGGGCAGGGAGCCTTCAACCTGGACCAGTCCCGGGAACCTGTCCAATTTTGCCCGCCACAGTTTGGGCATTTTGGAAATTGAAACGGGCACGAGCCAACGTGTAGACTATAGATAGAGTGAATCTTTGGCAAGCGCAGACTATTTTTCGCAGGAAGGGCGGCGGGAAACATTGTTGAATCGCATAAAGAAGCATCAAGGGATATTGCTCGGCGTCTTCGTGGCTTTCCTCTTGCTGGAAGGCCTCTTCCTGCTGGGGCGAACCGGCCTTTTCGATGCTGTTCTCTGGCGTTTCAAAGTCGGGCGGGCGGCAGAAAGCGGCACGCCTTTTCAGATGAAAGAGATGTTTCTGTTTCCATGGGATTCGCTTTATCTCCCGCACGAGCCGTACAGCGATGGCTATGAACTGAAGGAAAAATACGGACTGGATTTTACCATTCCCATGGGCGACATGGATACGCAGATACGGCTGCTGTTCTTTGAGAAGAGCCGGCTGGTGAAAGTTGTGAAATTGGATAAGTTTAATAATGACTTTGCTTTATCTGTGGAGCAGGTCTTTCCGGAGGATACCTTTGTTGCGCAAAAGAGAAATGGCATGGATTGTGTGTATATCATAGAGAAACAGGAACAGGGCTTCGTTTGATTCTGAGGCGGATGGCAAGGCACAAACGGATGCCATAGACCTGTTTGACTTTAAAAGGAGTAACCATGCGTCAGTTTATCCATGGCATCTGCATCGAGAAGAAGAACTCCCCGGTGTACAGATCAAAACTCATCCATGCCTTTGCGAAGGAATACGATCTTACCTCTGACCGGTTATGGAACTGCCTGCGGATTAGGCCGCTTTGCAGAGAATTTTCCGAAGTGGAAAAATTGTCTATCCCAGGGCCGGTATTCTTTTACGAAGAGCGCTGCGGGGAAACCTATCAAACCACCTTTGCCGAGGTGTGTGACTATCTGAACCAGCTCGAACCGTGGGAATTTATTGACGGCTATGTTTTCGACGAGAGCTATCGCTGGCTGATCTGCATTACCCACGAGGACCTGCGGTGCCTCCTTGTGGGGTTTGAGGATGAGAGGACTTTCCGGAACGGGATGGATTGAACGCTTCCCCACCCCGGCCCTTTTGCGGGAAGGCCGCTTGGATGCGTGTGGGGCCGTCTGTTCCCGGATATGATGGAATCCTGCAAGCGGGTCGGATGGAGCAGAACAAAGAGGTGCAGAGCATGACGGGTATACTTCGATGTTTTCAAACCAACAAGACAGGCCGGAAGAATCCATGGCCTATAATATTTGCATTCGGCTGCACAGCCCTGTCGCTGATTCTTCTGCTTGTCGGGATCGCGAATTCCCATAGGATGGGAAAAAGCGAACAGCAAGCCGTCACAGCGCTGGAAAGGCTCGTCGTCGGGATCGGGGAGGACGGCACGGTCCGGCTGGTCACGGCCACTCTTGACGACCAAGTTCGCTCTGTTAATCGGTATCCATTAGAGAGTGGTGTAACCGACCTGCCGGATTCATTACCGGTAACGGAGCAAACCCGGATACGGTATCCCTGGGCCGTTGCGGTCAGTCAGGGTAAGCTCTTTGTCTTTGATTTGCGGTCGATCGTTGCGGAAAACACACCTTGTCAAGCGGTCTGCGATCGTCAAAAACTGTATATTGCCTATGTGGATGGAGAAACCGCCTCGATCGCCATCGTGGATTTCTCGGATGGCATCCCTCCAGTACAGATTGAAAAGGGATTTCCAAAGCAAATTGCAGAATTGCCATACAAGTTTGCTGTGACATCGGACGGCATACACTATCTTCAGGCAAGGCGCGAGGACGAAGAGCGATACCCCACACAATGCTTGACCGATAATGGCGTGACGATAGAAAATGTGCCGTACATTTTTACGGGAAATGGCAGACTGTATGCAGCTGCATTTACTGGCCTAATGATGAAAGAAGGATCAGCGTTCGTAAAGCTTGTTCCATGGAGTAGATTGCGGGAGGTCGATTGGTACTTTTCATCGGTAGAACCAATTGTGCAATTCATCAATGATCGGTATCTTTACTTCAAGTGTTCAACAGAATTGCCGGTTTACCGCACGATACTTTATTACGTGGTCGTCGACACAAAAAACTGTACGTGGTGTACCATAGATTACGGTAATCCTAGGAGTGATTTATACGATAAGTTGTATAATTGATCGCTGGAGAGCAGCCTGCCGTAAAGTCCATCCATAAAATAAAAGACAGGGCTCACGAGAATAATTCGGAGCCCTGTCCTGTTTTGTGGAACATACCGGTAGCGATTCGAAAATGCCTCGGGGGAAGGTTCTTTCACACAACCCCATCGAACTTCAGGGTATGGGTGAACTGACGGCCGCAGTGGGGGCAGGTGACCCGGATCTGGGGCTTTTCGGACTTGTTGATGGTGTCGTACATATTCTGCAGAAATTCCATATCGCAGATAAACAACCCTTCGATGATTTCGGGGGTGACGGCGGGCAGGGTTCCCAGGGAGACCACCACCTTGCTGAGCACCACGGCGTTGAGGCAGCTTTCCTCGGCTTTGACGCGGGGGTCCCGCAGGGCGCCGAGTTCATCCCCGGCGGTGGCCAGCCGCATACGGCCTTCCCGGTGGAGGGTGCCCTCGGCGTCCAGATAGCCTTTGGGCAGGCGGAAGGGATAGACAGTCTGCAATTCCATGGCGGTTCCTCCTTACTTGGTGCGGGTGATGCCTTCGCAGACCAGTTCCAGGCTCTCGATGGCCACCTCGTTGCTGGTGGCGTTGAAGTCGGGGGCAGCGTACTTGGTGGGCCAGGCTTTTTCCAGCTGCCAGGAGGCGACCTCCTTCATTTCATCGTCCATCAGGGTAATGACCACCGTCCTGCGGGGGCCTTGCCGTTCTGGATCTCCTTCATCCAGTCCACAAAGACCTGGGACTCGGTGGTGCCGCACTTGAGGGTGACGTTGGAATACTTCAGGATGCCGGGCTGTTTGCCGGGGGTCTTGCCGGCCATGTTGCCTTCCCGGTATTCCACCAGGTCGGAGGTGATGTCGGGGGACGACACTTCGCTGAAGCCGGCCTCCCCTTTCCCGTCGATGAGGACCTTGTAGTTGTACTTTTTATACGGATAGATGATTTCTGCCATGGTGCGGGTCTCCTTTCCTCAGGTGGCGCTCTGGGTGGTCTGGGTGATACGGAAGACAACGAACTCCGCCGGACGCACGGGAGCAACGCCGATCTCGCAGATCAGCCGCCCGCCGCGGATATCGTCCTGGGTCATGGTGGCGGTGCCCACCTTGACGTAGTAGGCCTGGTCGGGGGTGGAGCCCATCAGGGCGCCGTTGCGGCGCTGGGTCTCCAGGAAGAGGGAGATGGTCCCCTTGACCCGGCTCCAGAGGGATTCGTCGTTGGGTTCAAAGACCACCCAGCCGGTGTTGGCGCGGATGGACTCCTCCAGGAAGATGAAGAGCCGGCGTACGTTGACGTACTTCCAGTTTCCGTCGCTGGAGCAGGTTCGGGCGCCCCAGACCCGGATTCCCTGGCCGGGGATGGCCCGGATCAGGTTGACGCCGTTGGGGTTGAGTTTGCCCTGTTCCGCCTCGTTGTACTGGACGGCCAGGCCGGTGCAGCCCTTGACGATCTCGTTGGCGGGGGCCTTGTGGACGCCGCGCTCGATATCCACCCGGGCGTAGATGCCGCACACCGAACCGGAGGGCGGCAGGTAGGTGGGCCGCTTGAGCAGCGGGTCATACACCTGCACCCAGGGGGCGTAGAGGGCGGCGTAGGAGGTATCATAGGCGCTGCGGTGGGTGTTCAGGGCGTCCACCGAGGTGCAGTCCAGCGGAGCGTCCAGCACGGCAAAACGGTTGGAGAGTTTTTCACAGTGGGCGATGAGTTTGGCCTGGACACTGGCGTCGGTGACGCCGGGCACCGCCATGATGGACACATCGCTGATCTCCCGGAAGGCCTCGATGCCGGTGCGCTTGCCCGGGCCGCCGTCGGTGCCGTTGAACACGCCGGCGTTGATGCCGTCCAGCGTACCGTTGGCGCCGCCTGCCAGGCCGATGCGCAGTTCGGTGTCCCCGGCCTGTGCGCCCAGCAGTACCAGCAGATCATCGGTTTTATCCTCCACCGTCAGGGTCAGGGCTGCCAGGGTGGATTTTTCCGTCACGGCGGGCAGGTAGTCCGGCGCCAGCGGGTTCAGGGAGCAGCCGGCAAAGGCCTCCTCCTGTCCGCCGCCCCGGATGGCCAGGTCCACGCCGCAGGCCTCCACCGTATGCCGGGGCACCGGGTCGGTATCCACGGCGTCGTCGGGCAGGGCCGGATCGGCGGTGATGACGCTGCCGGTCAGAGATGTGACCTTATGGTAACTGACGGTGTCACCGCTGCGGTAGGCCAGGATGTCCCCCGCCCGGAATCCGGCGGCATTCTTCAGCTGATACCGCCCGTCCCCCTGGGTGGCCAGCACCTGGGTGCGGGCCCGCACACAGCGGGTCAGCAACACCTGCATGGTGTTGGCCCAGGCGCCGGGGTCCCGGGCCGTCACCTGGACGGGGCCCTCCGCGCTCTGTGCGATGGCGGCGTCCTCCGGCGCCACCCGCATCACGTAGCAGGTACTGCCGCCGTTGGTGAAGAACTGCTCCACCGCGTTGGGCAGGAAGCGGCAGGAGCCGTACTCCTGTTCCGGGAGACAGCCGCCGAACCGCCGCTGGTATTCAGCAAAGCTGGTGAGCAGGACAGGTCGGCCCGTGACGGGGCCTCTTTCCGCTAAGCCCAGGAAACCCGCGGTGCTGGTCCCCACGCCTTCCATGGCTTTGACGCCGGAATCAAATTCTTCCACATATACGCCGGGTGCAAGATATTCTGCCATTGTTGCTGTGTTCCTTTTCATTCGGTATTTGTAATTAAAATAGCACGACACGGTCCTTTTGTCCATCGACAAGCCAGATAATTTTGAGAAAAGCAATCCGGGAATAACGGGTTATTGTTCTCGAAATTCTTCTTTCGATGAAAGGGAACACTGCTGCAATGGTTCTGCCAGAACTGCGAAGGGCCGCATCGTCAAAGGGCCTGCCAATTTTACCTTGGATACTTTGGGCAGTTTGGTACTTGATACCGCCAAGAACGAACGTGTAGACTATATGTATAATCAGTTGAACCTGCTCGTGTAAAGACCACCACTTGTAGGGAAGGTGATAGGGATGAGAAAATTTTGGAATAGCCTCAGGCGCTGGGAAAAAATATTTCTGGTCATTTCGCCTATTTTGGCGGCTCCTATTGTGGCAGGCGTTATCTACGGCATCTATCTCGATTTCCAGCCGCCTCCGCCTCTGTCCCCCATGCAGAAACAGATCGAGCGCTACGCACACAACTTCGGCTTCCCATGGCAGAATGTTTATGTCGATGCGGTGGGGGTTTCTGACTGGTGCTATCACGAAACACGGGCACCGATACAATTGGATCATTATTACTATGAAGTCGTGACGAGCGATCAGACGCCCTATTTGATTTTGGTTGGATATGACCCGCTAGCTATTTACGAAGAACTTCACGAGGGGCAGCCCTATCGCCTGATCGGTGATACGGCACAGATTCCGAATGATGTACTGGAGGGCGTCGCAGAACTGAAAAGCACGACCGTAGACGAGCTGCGGGAGTTGTACGGCTACCGCTGCCTGTCCATTTACCCCAGTCGGAGCGAAAAACTGCCCGCCGCATAGCATATTTTACCCATTTCGCACGCAACACAAAGCCGAAGGTTGGCATTTCGACAGTCACCCTATTGGCGGAAATCCTATCAATCCATGCAGCAAAAAGCAGGGCTTTAGAATCCATAGAACATGGGGGGGAATAAGTTGGAACAGATTATTATCAGAAATGCTCTTGTCAAGTGTGTTTCGTCTTCCCTAACGTATGAAATGCGTGACGAAGAGACACAGAGCGATACGGTTCGTCGATTAGGAAAGGAAGGGCTGCTGACAAAGATTTTCAAAGAAGATAAGCGCACATACAATGATTTGTTTGAAGAATATCAAGCCTTTCAAAACGGTACCCCAAGTGACTCCTTTCTGCATATGTATTTGATAAGCTCAAGGGCCGGGGTAGTTTTAGGCGCACACATTACCTTGTATCGGTTTGATTTTGAGGTGTATACCCTGTATAAAAATCTTGTCCCTTGGGGATATGCAGAAGGATGCAAGTATTTGGGAGACACCTGGTGGGAAAAGGATGAGGAAATTCTATTCAATTTACAACACATGTCCGTGGTGGAGTTTTTGGAACAATACAAAGGATTATAATGGGAGGCAAAAGTTCCGCCTTCTGTGTCAGACACAAAGTCATAGGGTAGTTAATGTAACGTATTCCTCCGTGAATCAGCAACTTGCCCTTTATGTACTGTGTTGACCTCCCATCATGTCAGCGGCCGGTTTTCCATTCAGGAAAACCAGCCGCTATCTTTTTGCATTTTCACTTGATGCCATTATCTACCCGTTACTGATGCATTCACCAATTCTGCCTGCGATTCTTTGGGCAGCTTGGTACTTGATACCTCCAAGAATAAGCGTGTAGACTATATGTATAATCAGTTCAATCGTCTCGTGAAAAGGCCGCCTCCTCACAAGGAAGGGGATTGGGATGTTCGATCCGGGAAAATATAGGAAGGGAAATACTATGTCAGAGCAATTTTCAGCCGAGTGGGGCACTGCAGCCCTGTTCATAAATGGAAAGCCAGCACAATGTACTGTCAAAAATCTTCCCTGCCGTACCGAGCAATTCTGCGTAAAAGGCAGAGTTTGCCTCTCCTGCAGGATTCCTAAAAGCCTCAACGGCGAAGAGACTTCCATAAAGTGTCGCGTACTGTTTCACGGCGCTTCGGATGTTGAGCCTTGCGCAGAAACGGGAGAAGAACTTGCTCTGGTCAGTTACTATCTTCATAACTACAAGATCAGTGTGGGTACTCTGGGAGACCAAAAAGACACCCGCTATCTTTATACAAGTGACGGTCTGGAAATCATCACGAAATGCATTATAAACCGGGTCGGATTTTATATTGCCTGGCTGGAAATGAGCGAAAACAAGGTAGAAAAGGAACGGCAGGAAATTTATACATGGCTTGCAGCGGACCCATCCTATCACAAAAACAAGATACCGGACGGTTTCTGCAACGAGGAAGAATCATGATGCCCAGGTGACTATTGCCGCGAATAGGAGGGAGTTTGGATATGAGCATTGTATCCACCCATAAAATAGGACGCAGGCTCCTTGCGCTGATCCTGGCAATCGCGACAGGATTTTTCCTGACAGCCTGTGACCCGACGGAATCCAAGAAGCCATTCAATTTCGTCGGAACCATTTGGGTATGCGAAGAGGAAAAGGCCTGTGTAGCGGTCATAAAGCAGGAAGATTTCGGGTATTCGTACGGGGAGATCCAGACAGAGGCGGGTGTTATTCCCATCACGATGATTTACGGTATTGCAAACAGCGGGAGATTCCGCGACTTTTATGAAGCGGATTCGCCGGATGCCATTTATTCGCACAAGATGGAGCCCGAGCGCAATTTATGGAAAGGAAGAGTCGAGTACCACACAAACAGGTTCATACTCAAAAAGGCCGATGAAGGGGAGACGTATTCGCTGTTTCCCGACGAGGATCTGCCGCTGACCTTTGTGCGGTATAATGTGCCGGAGGAAGATCTGCTGCCGCTGGTTCCCTGGGATGCGAAGGCCAATCTGACAGAAGGTTTCCAGCCGGGCGGGCTGTGGGAATTGACACAGGACCTGCTGGAAAAATATCCTCCCAAAAGGAAAATCCAGTGGTTCAACTTTGACCTGTCGGATTTCTGGCCGGATCCCTTCGGTGTATCAGCCCGGAAATTACAGAGCCCGGCAGGGGAAATACAACCGTGACGAAAGGTATCCGTATTCGCACATTGCTGCCGTGACCTGCTGCTTTGCGGGGCGCGTCTCAACGAATGGTGCCGGGAAGTTCGCGCCCTGTTCCTGCAATGTAAAGTGCTGTTTTCAAAGGAGAACAGAGCAATTATACTTATGATGAAAACGGTCCGCCAGCAGCAGAAAGTGTTACGCCTGTACCTGATGGAAGAAAAGGAGCGAAGGAATGGACCTGGTTTTATGGCTGCAAGAATGGTATCACCAGAACTGTAATGACCAATGGGAAAATTTCTACGGAATAAAAATTGAAACCCTTGACAATCCAGGGTGGCGTGTTTGTATTGACTTGAAGGAAACAAAATATGAAAACCTGACGCTCAAAAAGGTGGAAAAGGACCGGGGAATCTCTGACTGGATAACGTATGAAATTGTTGATGGCGTTTTTGTGGGAGCCGGAGACTGTACAAAACTGGGAGAACTCCTGCAGGCATTCAGAGAACAGGTGGAGAACACCAGCGATTCGCTCTGAATACGTTTCCACACGGGACAGTAGGGCGCTCTTTAAACGCGGATACATTTGCTTTTATCTATACGAATTTGCCCGTTTGCGCTACCGCTGACGGCTCACCAGCAAACTCGTCAGGGACCAGGAGGTTTGTGCATGGATCCGGCGTACAATACCAGACTTTGCAGGAGAACATCTTTGTTCTTGTTGCTGGCAGTGCTTTTTTTGACTGGCTGTGTTTCCAGATCCAAGCCTTATGACTTTCCGAATTCTGTCTGGGTCAATGAGGAAACAGGTGCCTGCGTTGTTGTGACAACGCCACAATCCTATTCCTATGGAGAAGTCAAAATCGACGACCAGGTCATTCCCATAACCATGATTTATCACTTCGGGGACTCGGGAGCCATTTTCGACTTTTATCAAGCCTACTCCGAAGAAACCGTCTGGGAGCCTTCTTTTCCTGACGAGAAATATCTGTGGGCAGGAGACATCGCATACGCCGCCAAAAAGTTCACCTTACAAAAGACCGATACCGGGGCATTTAAAAAGGACGGCAAGTATTCCCTGTTTTCCGATGATGACCTGCCGCTGACCTTTGTGCGCTACGACTGCACAGAGGAAGAACTGCTGCCATTGCTTCCCTGGGATGAAGAAGATCATCTCAAAGAAGGTTTCGAACCGGGTCAACTGCTGGAATTTGGTTTGTCCGTTGCGGAAGAAAATCCCAAAAAGGATATCGGGTCAGTCCTTGCGGACTTCTGGGCCAATCTCTTCCGAGGAACCACCAAAGTCCCCTCCGCTCCGGCAAACAGCTGAACCGGCATCGCCGCACGGGCAGGAACTTCTGTTTACGCCACGTTTTACGCATCATAGCGCCGCCGGGCATAGGCTGCCGGGTAAGGCCCCTTGTCCTCCACGTGGTAGCGTTTGAGCAGGGCCAGCGCCCCGGCGCTCTTTTCGGCCAGGTATTGTTCGGCGGGGCCCCAGTCGCCGGATTCTGCAGCCTCCAGAATCGGCAGGGCTTGCTGGTACTTATTTTCATACGTATCCAGATAAAACCCGTATTGCCGCAGGCATTCATCCCGGAATTTCTGTTCCATTTTGATATCTTGCTGTAAGGCAGAGAGATTTTTTTCATACATAAGAAAATTGCGCACACTAAAGAAGTGCCTTGTCTGCCGCAAATAGGTGTAGTAAGCCCTTTCCCCTTCATAGGTTGCCCGATAATCCAAAGGTGCCAAAAGCGTGCAATCCAGAACTTCCTGAATATGCTCCCAGCGCAATTCCTGGAAATCCGCGCCGAACTGTTGGCGCAAAGAATCCTCAGGGAACCCGCGCAGGTAATAGTTCAGTAAAGGATAGGACATTTTTGTTATTTTGCGGAACGGATACTCCGGCGTGGGCTCGGGAATACTCCCGTGTGTAATGCGTCTAGCGTTCACCCGGCACTGCATACCGTTGCCCCCGCGCAGCATTGCGATTGTGTCCGGGCACCACCAAATCGGCCAAATCCCTATGATATAATCTTCCAGTTGTCCATGCTCCCAACAAGGGTACACTGTGGATACAATCACTCCGCTGCGCCGGATAAACAGCTTGCCCCGCTTATCAAACCCGCGCAGAAGAAGCTGCTCTTCCACATAGGCCTGCCCTTCCTGGCAGAGAGGTTTAAGTGTAAACATAGACAGCCTCCTTTCCCGGGCCTGCATCGGCTCTATCTATAGTGTACCGGCTCCGGGACAGCCGGGCAAGCAGCAGGTTGCCCAAAAACGCCATGGTATTTTTGGCAGATATGCGATTGCAAAAAAGGACAAACGGGCGGCTTTTTTCTTGAAAGGATGGCCGGCCCCCATGTACAATAGAAGTAACGATTCACCGGGCGATCAGGAGGGACCTATGCGTTACCCGAAAGAGTTCTGGCTGCTGTTTCTTTTTCTGGAATATTGTTACACACACTGTCAGGAGGACGACCTGGGCGCCCTGCTTGGTGCCCTGAACCCCGGCATCTTCGCGGACGGGATTCCCGCCGACAGGGCAGACCTGGCGGAATGGGAGGATACCCACCGGGACGGCGACCTGTGCCGTGATACCTTTATAAAACGGGTCATTTCCTTCTTGCAGGATTTCGGCCGGCGCTATGGCTTTGATTTTTCCAGGACCCTTGTCCTGCTGGAAACTGTGGGTGAGGAGGAATACGCAGAACAGCTGGCGGCCGCCGAGAAAGAGGCGGCTGCGTGGTGCGCCGCCCATCCGGGCTGGCAATCTTCAGACCCATAAAAACGCATCGGCGCAACTCCCGGAAGTGCGGCCAAAAGCCATCGTGCTCACCGCGGGCCAGCGCCCTTGTATGGATTGGCCGCAGGATGCAGCCCCTATGCATCCGCCCTGGAAAGGATGTGATTCTGTGAACTGGAACGAGATCATAAGTGCCGAAGATTGCGAGCAATTTCTGGAAGCTGTACAGTCCTTGCACGACAGCTGTATCGTCCAGGCGGTGTACACCCCCGACACCTGTGTGGAGGAAAGCGGCGCGATGCACCCCATCAATACCCACAGCCAGCTGACCATTACCCTGCAGCAGCAAATCCTGGGCGGCGGACGCAACACCATCCACCTGCGCTTTGAAGAGATTGCATTGTTCCAATTGTTTCCCCGCCCGCCGCGCTATGATTCCATCATCTACGACTGTACCCTCCTGCGCCGGGACGGACTTTTCTATTGGGCAGATTTTCATACTTCCCGGATCGATGCGTCCTTTGGCAGCATCGACCTTTCTGACCCGGGGAAGGACGCTGGCACCTGGGTCGTGGCGGAAAAGATGTTCTGGAAGATGGAACAGACGGGCTGGAAGCGGACGCCCGCCGAGTAAGGAAGGCCGGTTCCCGGATTTTTTTTGTAAAACGAGGAGAGTTTTCCCCGACGCCCCAGGCAGATTCAGGAGGATCCACTTTTGTATACAGGTTTCTTTTCAAACAGGAATAAACGCCTGGTATGGGCTCTGGGCGCCGTAGCGGCTTTTGAGCTTACGGGATGCACTGACCGAAAAAAGCCCTATAACTTTCTCAACAGCGTATGGGTCTGTGAAGAAGCCCGCGCCTGCATCGCCGTGACAAAGCGAGAGTCACGGTCTTATTCCTATGGGGAAATCGAACTGAACGGGAAAGTTCTTCCCATCACCATGGTATATTTTAACGGGACGCAGGGCGCGCTCCTTGATTTCAGCAAAGCGTACTCTTCAGAAACGATTTTCACACCCCAGATCGAGCCCGACAAATACTTATGGCGAGGATACATCGCGTATACCACCACAGATTTTACACTTGAAAAGACCTTTGAAGATGGGTTCAAATATCCTCTTTTTTCTGATGATGATCTTCCGCTGACCTTTGTCCGGTACGACCGCACCGAGGAAGAGCTACTGCCGCTGCTTGCCTGGGACACAGAAGGAAACCTCCGGGAAGATTTTGAGCCGGGGGAACTGCTGGAGCTGGGATTGGATGTGTATGCGCAAGATCCGCCCGAAGAGAAGGCAGATGGGTTCAATCTGTCAGATTTCTGGCCGGACCCCTTCGGCGTATCCAATCAAAAGGCCCCGGGTGCGGCGGCCAGCGATTCCTGAAGTCTGCCATAGGCCCCTTTTTCAATGGACCAACCATCACAGGTGAATGCCATGAACTGGATTGCAAACGAAAGCATGAAAAAGCTGCTCCGCCAGTGCGGCGACGGGCAGCTGAATATCCCGTCCGTAAAAGTATCCGCGCTGCGGGAGCTGTTGTTTCCCCCGTTCAGAGCGGTGCGGGACTGTGTCATCCTGTCGGAAATGCCGGCTGAAGAACTGGATGCCGCCTTCGATCGGGCCATGGAGATATGTTTCGACAAGACCGATTATGAAGCCTGCAACACCGAAACGCGGATCGACTGCTTTTTTGAGGAAGCGCTGTCCCAGGAGCAGGGATTTGAAATCGCGTTATTGGCCTTGGAGACATGGGCACTCCAACTCAAGTGCATGCAGCCGGAGGCCCGGTTTTGCATGATTCTCTCCTGTGATGAGGATCGTACAGAAATCCGCTTTCACAAACTCCGGGAGGGCGAAAGCCTGTGGGTGGGCAGCGACATAAACCAGTACACCGATGGCGCCATCGGGTATTTTCTTCTATGATCGGGACGGACGGGGGCGGTGTATACCGGGTCTTCTCCCGGTGGCACGGGTTTGCGGAGCGTGATGTATATGAATTTCAGAAAGCGCTGCCTGGTCAGCACGTGCATCGGTTGCGCAACGCCGCTTTCACCCACCCCGGGAGCTCCCGACACCCACGCCAGATAGAAGGCGCAGCTGCCATTCTGTGAAGAGGTCGCACCCTGCAACGGAGGATAACCATGTGTGAACAAAAGAAAGAAATGTGCCCCATCAGCCGTCTGATCGGGCAGCCGGTGTATTACATCGGCCGGGCGGCGAATATGCTGGACCTTCATTTCGGGGAAGATGTGGTGGTTCCCGACAGAATCAGCGGAGAAAAACACGTGGGGACCTATTCCCTGCATGTGCAATGTCCCTGGCGGATCATAAACCTGGAAAAGGGGAAAATGCTCCTGGGAAGCCTGGACTTTTATGCGCCATCCACCGGCAAACTGGCCGCGGCAGATTTTGACTACAATCATTTTGACTGGGATGTCCGGGGCGGCAATCTATTTGATGAAAAGGCGCAGAAATGGTTTGCAGGGCTCGAACATGTGACCGTCGTTGCCGCCAGGATGAACCGCTTCGGCGACGCCAGGATCGACCTTTCCAACGGCGACCGCCTGGAAATCTTTGTGACGGCGACGGATGACGGGGAGTGCTGGCGCCTTTTTCTGTCGGCCAAATCCACCACCCAGCTGGTGGTGAATGGGTATGCCAATTGAGAGGACCTTGTCCTCGCACCATAATTCTTCCGACAAAAAACAGATACGGGCATTCCGAGACAATCGGACGCCCGCATCTGTTTTTTATTCAGGCATTATTGAATGATCAATGGTGCAACAAATCAACCGAGAAAACTTACCCCAAAAGGAATTATCCTATTTCACTGGGCATCACACTGAATTTTGATTCGAGTACAGGTTGCTTTCCGGGGCCTGTTCACCCTTTATTGCTTGACCAATATGCCTTTGCTCATATCATAGACTGTTTGCATATTCGATACTTCCCCGGTAATGGAAACAAAATAAAGATCGTGGCACTGATCATATTGGTCAAGGACCTCATATTCTATGAACGGCTGGGATAGAATGCCTTCTCCCGGGAAAGCTGGGTCCAGGTAACGAGCGGCCCGATTTGGGTCATACGCATACAGCTCATAACAGGCATTTCGATCCAATTGATAGTATCTATTGTAATGAAGTGTTTGGAACGATATTGTATGCTGTCCGTCCGTATATACATAAATGCCTGGAGACGTGCTTTGTTCCTGAAGGTTCTCCAATCCTATATGCTGAGCGACCCGCCGCATAGCCTCCTGGGGAGAAAAGACTTCTTTTTCCTCCATGGCATCATAGTTTTTTCGCAGAGCTGTCAATTCGTAGTCCGTTATCCCTATCCATGCATTGACGATATCGGCGTTGTCTGGCAGAAACAGATAGATCTCTTTGGGCTGTGTGATGGTGGTCTCATTTTCCGGCAACTGGTCTTCAAAATAGACAACAATTTGCCATCCTGGTCTGCACTCATCCGCTTCTTTGCCGGAATACGAGTAGACCGAATGAAAGGGCAGCAATCCTTCGTGTTTTTTCCCCAGGCTGCCCTCGACCCGATACTCCCGCCCATCCGCATGAAAACAGATGTAGGAATCCTGAGGATAATCCGTAAAATGGCAATCGGTTACCACGCCGGACAGGTATTGGTCATGACTGGCCAGAGACCAAAAGTATTCCGGTGTGTTGTCCTCGCCTTTGACCGAGCTTTGAAATTCGGACGCGGCAGGCGAAGGGGTGGGCTGCGGTACAGAGGGGACCTCCTCCCACGTATTCTGCTGCAAATTGCTTTCCGCCGCCGCACTGCTTGCCGGATCCGGCAACGAGGACGCCGAAGACGAAGTATCGGAAATGCTGCATCCAGCCAGCAAACAGGCGCAAAGGGCCAAAGAAAGCGCCAAATATGCTTTTGCAAGCTTCATGTCTGCACCTCCTGTAAAGCTGGGAATACCATCGTTCATAGTTCTGCCGTCCATACATGGTCGCTCGGTATGTACACCGGGCAAGATACCACACGAGATAAAAAGGGGCTTCTGTTCATGGTGTTATTCGAAATCATTCAGTATCAATGGACTGCAGGCAGTAAACCGGCATTCCTTCTTCGCCTTCGGCACATACGAAGTGATAAATCAGGTGGGCTGTCTGGCCTGAAGCATCTTCATACTGGCTGTCACGTATTTCCACAGATACCGAGGCCTCTCCGGTTTTCTCATCGCAGGTCACCTCGGTTGTCGTGGCATCACTATACGGCAAAGAGGTCTCTTCGGTATAGTAACAGATGCCGTTCTGCGGCGCGCCAAACGGCCATTCCGTGATATCGGCAAGTGACAAATCCGAAAGTCCCAAACAATCCCCGGCAGTTTGCAGAAGATCACTCTCGGGTATTTCCCAAAAGTAGTTCTCGTTTTGTTCATAGCTGGCGCGGTTGTTTTCAAACGTCTGGTACAAAAGAAAGAAAGACAGATCGTAATCCAGCGGGATGTCTTTTGTAGTTGCTATAGGCTCATGAAAAAAGCGGCTCAGGTCCTGCGTATAGGATGCAAGATCCGATTCATCAACTGTTATTTCCTTCTGAGAAGTCAGAGCTTGAATTTGATCGTTGGAAGCGTCCGAAGTACCCTCCACGGCAACAGACTCCGATGACGGCGCTGCAGAAGAGATTGCGTCCTCCGCCTCTTGATTTGTATTTTCCGAGCTTGCCGAATCCGGCAATACCGATTGCGAGGATGTGGAAGATGCTGGTGCGGCTGGAATGCCGCATCCAGCCAGCAAACAGGCGCATAGCGCAAGAGAAAAAGTCGCGTTCACTTTTTGAAATTTCATAATCTGTTTCTCCTTCAATGTATCATGGTCAAAAGAAATCCCACGTGTTTTTGGTGTTTCCTGATTGCATCAGGGCGCATTTCTATTATGCCGGGGAAATCCCCTGAAAACGCAAGAAGTTTTTTCCCTCTTCTGATATTATCTGGTAAACCGCCTGGAACTGCCCAAAATCCTTCCGCTGGTCCCCTGCCGCATAGGCAAAGCTATCGGAATCCGTCAGACGGAAGGAGACAACTACGGAATCCCCCGTCATTTCAGCTGTAGCTTCCTGGGGGGAATATGGCGAATAGGGCAGGCCTGCCTCCAGATTGAAGTAGTATTCCGGTACAAAGCTATCATAACAGTCTGGCGCATCATAGGACCAATTCGATACACCGAAAAGCTGGTACGCGATGCTTTGCGCATCCGCCTCGGCAACATGGGCCACAAGGTTCGGATTCTGGGAATCAGGCTCGGTGATAGTTACAGCGGCGGCATAGGGATACCCTGATTCATCTTTATAACGGCTGAGTGTGGCAACGAACTGGAATATTTCCCGCTCGTTGAGCGCTGTGATGCCGACGCTTTCGTCGAAAGTATGCAGGCAGCAATTTACGATCTGATCCGTGAGAACCACCGCCTGCTGCTCCCACGCATCAGCTTCAGGCTCTGCATCGGCAGGAGGTTCCGCAGTGTCCTCCGATGGGCCAGAAGCGGAGGCCGCTTCTGTTGGTGCAGGTGCTTCTTCACTTTTTGATGCCACTTCTTCCTCACTCACAGATGCCGGCTGGGAAGAAGATGCTGCCGGTGAGCTGCTTTCCTCCTCCTGCTGCCCAAAAGTGCAGCCGCTGACACTGACAGCTAACATAAAGCAAGCCAAAAATACAGATAGATTTCTCATAAACCGTTCTCCTTCATAGACAAGTATCCATTCAGACACACGATGATGCAATACGCCAAACACAATAAAGACGGCAATAGATGTATGATCGCATTACTTCATGATTGCTTCAGCAAATACGACCATTGTTCAACCTATACTAAATCCAGTGTAGCATTATAACAACACTTATTCAACACAGAAGCCAAAAAATATCAACAATTTACATTTATGGCAAAGCAAAAAGCACAAATCTCAAATGTTCTATCAGCATTCTCGATCACGGTGTCCTGCTGGAGGAGGAGAGCCTGGCTGTACTGGAACAGAACAGCCGCAAGCACATCCGTTTTGCGGTGTCGGATACCGCCCGGGCAGCCGCCATTCTGGAACGGCAGTTCCAGGAGACCGCCTTTTCCATCCAGGACGACCACATCCTGCGGCTGTACAATCTGGATGTGTCGGCAGGCAAAATGGTCACCGCCTTTGTGAAGAACGGGCTGGAAGTGTCGGAGGTCTGCACCTGCGAAGAAAGCCTGGAAGACCATTTCAAACAGGTGACGGGAGGTGAGGGCATTGCGTAAACTGGTCTGGTGCGAACTGTACAAGCTCAAACGCAGCAAAAGCCTTCTGCTCCTGACTTCCCTGGCCCTGCTTTTTCCGGCGGCCCTCACAGTGTTTACAAGATCCAGTCTGGCGGATGCCGCGGACATAACAGATTTTCATGCTTTCTATGACAGTCTGGTCAACTATACGCTGGCCTACGGCGCCATGTTGCTGCTGCCCTGCCTGTTTGGCTGCATTGGCGCCCTTCTCTTCTTTTCGGAGCGGGACTGCGACACCTTCAAGAATCTGCAGGCGATCCCCGTCACACGGAACCAGCTGATCTTCGCCAAGCTGGGTGTTTTGTATCTGTGGTCGGAACTCTACGCCCTCTGTTCGGGACTGGCCGTCACCCTTTTCTGCTTTGTGCTGGAACCGCGCACCCTCTACGATGTGCCGTTCAAGCTGGTCTGTTTCCTCCTTGCGGGAATCACCATGGCTACGGTCTCCCTGCCGGTCGTGGTGCTGGTAATCTACAGCAACCAGAGCTATCTGTTGTCGCTGCTGCTCTCCTTTTTGTATGCCGTCGTCAACTGGCTGCTGCTGATCCTCTTTGCCTCCCATGAGGCCCTTTCCCTCTGGCTGCCGCTGCTGAACGGGCTCATGTTCGTATCCCGGCTTCTGGCATGGCGAAAGGCGGCGCTGGGTCTGGCATCGCTGACGCCGCCGCCATCGGGCGCCTATCTGCGGGTGGTCCTCTACCTTTTGTTTATTTTTGGGGTCTGCGTCCTTTTGCTGGTACGCTTTTATAAGAAATGGTCGAGGTGATGACCGAATGCATGTTGTGCTTGCCGAACTCAGAAAACTCAGACGATACGGCATGGTCAAGGCAGGATGCCTTGTGACGATCCTGGCGGCTTTGTACGGCTTTGCCCCGGCGCTGGCCCGCGACGGGGTGCAAAAGACCTTTCCGCTGGTGATGAACAATCTTCTGGAGAGCAACTGTATCTACTTTTTCCCCGCCATGATCGTCCTGATTGGCGGCTGTATGGCCCGCCGGGAATATACCGACGATACCCTGAAAAACCTCCTGACCGTTCCTCTCTCCCTCCGGCGGCTTCTGCTGGGCAAACTGGCGGTGCTCTTTTTCATGACGGCGGGGTTCAGCGTCCTCAGTTTCCTGCTGGGGACCGCCCTGTGTTTTGCCATGGGGCTGCCCGATGCCGCCCTGCCCGTCCTTGCAGAATGGCTGGCCCGGATCGTGGCAGGAAACCTGCTGGTGTTCGTGGCGGTGCTTCCCCTTACCATCCTAGCCTCCCTGTTTGTGGAGGGGGTGTATGCCTGCACCGCGTCGGCATTCGTCTACGGATTTTTTGCTTCCATGGAAGCCGCCATGCTGAATTATTACCCGGCCAAGGCGGTGCTGATCCTGGTGGACCCCCGATGCGGCGCCGGCTACGATTTTGTGCACTATTCCCCGGCGTCCGCTGCCCTCACGCTGCTGGCGGTCCTGGTGGGTTCGGTGGTGCTTTTTGCCCTTGTGCATCCGGGCCAAGGGCTGAACAAAGTAAAATCACCGAAAAAGGTTGCCCGGGCCAAGGGCTGGTGAGGGGAAGCCCGGTTTTGCCGCGCTGCGGCACAAAAAGAGACCGGGCCTTGATGGCTGCGGGGGCAAAGAAGAGATTTTCTCCTTTTTCTGGCCGATTTTGCCGCAAAAAGCAGGCCGCAACGAAGCATTGCGTGACAAATACGCCCTCTCCTGGTATGATGGAATCAGAAAACACGGGAGGTGAACCAGTATGATCGGACGGAATTGCAAGCGGCTGCGCCAGCGCGCAGGACTGACCCAGGAAGAGCTGGCGGAGCGGCTCCATGTGACCCGGCAGGCTGTGTCCGCCTGGGAGACCGAGAAGAACCGTCTGGACGCCGAGACACTGGTCGTCCTGGCGGAGGCGCTGGGCGCCGATGTTCAGGAGCTGCTCTACGGCCCCGGCGTGGTGCAGGCCCCCTTCGCCCGGTACCAGCGGCGGTATCGGGTGTGCACGGCGATCTCCGCTGTGGTGGTGATCGCCTGGCTGATTATGGAGGTAACCCTGAAGCCCTATCTCATCCGTCAAGCGGCCCAGACCTTCATTCCGTATCCCAGTATAGCCTATTTCCTGGCCGTGCCTGCTCTGGGAGTTCTGGGACTGGGCTGCCTGATCCCCTCCCTGGCCTCTCTCTGGGTGGACATCCGGGTCCGCAACATCCCGGCACGACGTGTACTGCTGGTTCTGGGACTTGTGGGCCTGTGTTACTACCTTGTATGGCTGACCATCTATCTGGGCCTGTGGCCCGTTTTTCTCTACGACTTGAAACCCGTGCAGTTTCTCGTGGGGCATTGGTTTCTCCCTCTGTTCACGGGGGACCATGAGCTGTTCCGGCTGGGCCCCCTCTTTTTCTCCGGCGGGTTTTTGTTCCTGGCCCTGAACCGCTGATGCCGTTACAGAAGAACCGAAAAGGCCGGTCAACCGAATGGTTGGCCGGCCTTTTCGTATATCCTTAATAAAGTGTCTCCGTTCTCAGAACGCGAGGCTGACAGCGATGAAGAACATGGCATAGTAGTAGGTCAAAAGATTGGCCACATGCACGGCGGGGTGCCGGGAAGGGTAAAAATACAAAAACAGGATCAAGAGATCGGAGATCCAGAAGAGCGCCGCCCCGGCCAGCACCAGAAAGCACCAGGGCTGCCCCATGCCAACGGCCAGCTGCAGTCCCTTGCCCAGCAGCGCCGAGACAAAGGCTGCGTAAACCACCACGCAGGGGCGCATCCGCCCGGTCTGCATGCCCGGCAGGGCGGACAGCACCGCCACACCGACCGCCCCCAGCACCGCGGCCAGCGGCACCGGCCAGCCCATGGGCTGCAGCCGGCACAGGCCCCACACAAACAGGGCGTGCCCGGCCAGAAAGGCCCCCAGCCCCGCCAGAAACAACCTAGGACGGCGCAGGTGGTTGTAGAGCGCCAGCATCACATCCCCCGCCACACAGCACAGCAGCGCCGGCAGCAAATGCCAGAAAGCTTCAGGACGGCTGCCCAGGGCAGCGCACACCGCCGCCACAGCCACAAAGCAGAGGCTGCACAGTATTTTTTCGGGCAGATAGCCCCGCCCCGGCAGGCGCAGCCGCCGCACCAGCAGCCCCAGGGCGGCGGTGTAGGCCGCGCCCATTCCCACGATGTATGGTATGTTCACCGGCCGCGCCCCCTTTGCATTGCTTCCCCTTCAGTATAGGCAAAAAACGCCGGGCCGTCAATTTGTGCCCTGCCCAAAAATCCGGCAGAACTTTTGGAGGCCCTGGGGGAGCCCCGGTTTCAGGGACTGCACCAGAGAATTCCTCCCTGACCAAAGACAAAAACACTGCGGTGGAATTGCTTTGAACTGCCCCAGAATTAGTAGACATGAATAAAAAGACCCTCGTGTAGTGGGGTGAACTGCTTCAGCCGCAGAGGCGTCAGTTCTGTCAGCTCATATCTTCCCAGGCGAGGCAGGATCGTATTCTGCAGCAGCCCCTGATAGGACTTGTGCGGTCCTGTAGGAACCGGCATAGGACGCCTGCCAGGCGGCAAACCAGTCCTGCGCCCATTGTTTCAATTTCATAGGAGGCCTCCCGGAGTCTTTTCACCAGAATACTACGGTTTATCGTTCTTTGCAAGCGAGTCCTGCTCTGTCGCACCCTCCAAAGAATCCTCCCGCAGCGCGGCCAGCTGCTGCCGGAACATTCCCTGCAGTTCCTGCCAGACCTGCGGGTTCTTGAGCGACGGCGACGGCTGTTTCAGCTCCCTGTCCAGGTCCGCAACCGCCACCGACAGCGTCTTTTCATCCAATATCCCGCAGCGATGACGGAGATACCGGATGACCGCCTCACTCTCCTTGTCTTCGGCGTGCATGGCGTAGCGGAGCGCGCAGTTGATCACCGACCCGAAGTCCTCCGTGTGGAACGGATCCAGCCAGGCGGACGGGCAGAGGACGAGATCATCCTTGCCCTCATCGGTGATGACCAGACCGATGTTCTCCCGGAGCACGCGGTCCAGCACGGCGTCCAGATTGTCTGCCAGTTCCTGGCGGGAGATGCGTTCCATCGTTTCGGTGGATGGTAAATTCGTCATGGCAGCATGCCTCCTGCCCTTCTGTTTCCTGCCCCCCCGGAGAGGCTGCCCTTCGGGGTTTGTTTCTGTTCTCATTATAGCATCCGGGGCAGGTCATAACAGGGACTTTCAAAAAATATATTTTCCTCCGAAAGTAACGTTGCCTTTGCGGGGGCAAACGAGGTATCGCCTCTATTCGATACAAGCCAATCCATTGACAAAACAGAAAAGATACAAAAGCATAATCCACGGATATAAAGTCAAGATTCCAACGCCTCTGTTCTTCAATCCATCCATATTTTATTCTTTTCTTGTGCTTTTTGTTGAGTTTTTTTCATAAAGCCGCCGCAAAAACAGGTTTTTTTGCACAATGTCATGAATCTGATATTTTTGCCCGCTTTGTTGTTTTTCGCTTCCGGAAATTTCGCTATGATGATACTAAAGAAAGACTCGCGGCAGTTTGTCCGGCCCTGCCGGACGCAGAAAAACAACAAGGAGGGATTCACCTTGCAGCATCCTCATTTTATCGATGCGGACGGCAGTTTCACACTGGACCGCCCCGAAGAGATCAGCCAGCTGTATTTCCCGCTGGCTTCCGAAGCCGGGCTGAAGAGCTGTGTTTCACCGGACCTGGGCGGCGACGCCAAGCTGGACCAGGAGACCTTTCTGCTGGAGCCGGTGAGTGTGGAAAACCTGCACAACAACCGCTCCACCCGGAATTTCTGGCTGGCGGGGGCGAACGGCACCGCCCTTTCGCTGACCGGCGCGTCGGCGGCCCAGCAGGCGGTGAAGTTCACCCCCGCCCAGGACGACAGCCGCCTGACGGCGGGCTTTATGTGGCACACTCTGGAACGCACACTGAAACCGGCGGGGGTGCATGCCACCCTGACCAGCTTTGTGCCGGTGAGGGACAATGTGGAAGTGCTCAGCGTCACGGTGGAAAACATCACCGACAGCACCCTCACCTTCACCCCCTACGGGGCGGTGCCCCTCTACGGCCGCAGCGCCGACAACCTGCGGGACCACCGCAACGTGACCTCCATGCTCCACCGCATCCGCACCACCGTCCACGGGGTGCGGGTCTGCCCCACCATGTCCTTTGACGAGCGGGGCCACCGGCCCAACCAAAAAGTCTACTATCTGCTGGGCTACGGCGCCGACGGCCAGGCCCCGGCAGCCTTCTACCCCACGGTGGAGGAGTTCATCGGGGAGGGCGGCAGCTTCACCCATCCCCGGGCGGTGCTGGAAAACTACCCCGGCGTGCCGGCGGGAGCCTGCCGCGCCGGACGGGAGGCCATGGGCGCCTTCCGCTTTGCTCCCCTGACCCTGGCCCCCGGTGCCTCGGCCCGGTACATCCTGCTGCTGGGGGTGGAGGAGAGCGACAAGGCCATCGACCGGCTCTTTGCCCGGTATGACACCGCCGCCAAGGTGGACGCCGCCCTGGCCGAGACCCGCCGCTACTGGAAGGAAAAGGTCAACGTGGCCTTTGCCACCGGCGACGCCGACGGCGACCGGCTGATGAAGTGGGTCTGCTTCCAGCCCTACCTGCGGCGGCTCTTCGGCTGCTCCTTCCTGCCCCACCACGACTACGGCCGGGGCGGCCGGGGCTGGCGGGACCTGTGGCAGGACTGCCTTTCCCTGCTGCTCATGGAACCCGGTCAGGTGGGCCGGATGATCGAGGCCAACTTCGGCGGCGTGCGGGTGGACGGCACCAACGCCACCATCATCGGCGCCGGGGACGGCAACTTCATCGCCGACCGCAACGGCATTGCCCGGGTCTGGATGGACCACGCCCTCTGGCCCCAGATGACCACCCAGCTCTATCTGGACCAGACCGGCGACCTGGCCCTGCTGGACCGCAAGGCCCCCTACTTCAAGGACCCCCAGGCGATGCGGGGCAACGGCATCGACGAGGCCTGGGCCCCCGAACAAGGCAGCTGGCAGCGCACCGAAGCCGGGGAGGTCTACCGCGGCACCCTGCTGGAACACCTGCTGCTCCAGCAGCTCACCGCCTTCTACGACGTGGGCGAACACAACCTCTACCGCCTGCGGGGAGCCGACTGGAACGACGCCCTGGATATGGCCGCCGACCGCGGCGAGAGCGTGGCCTTCACCTGCGCCTACGCGGGCAATCTGCGGACGCTGGCGGCCCTGCTCCGCCAGCTGGACGGGCGCAGCCCCGGCGGCGAAGCGGAGCTGATGGAGGAACTGACGGTGCTGCTGCGCCCCGGCCAGGACTACGACGACCGGGAAGGCAAGCGGGCACTGCTGGGACAGTACCTGGAGCGCTGCCGCCACACCCTGAGCGGCCGCACCGTGCGGGTGCCCCTGACCGACCTGGCCGACGACCTGGAAAAGCGGGCGGACTGGCTCACCGGCCATCTGCGCCGCCAGGAATGGATCGACGGCGGCGAGGAGGGCTGGTTCAACAGCTACTACGACAACGACGGCCAGCGGGTGGAAGGGTTCTTCCCCGCCGGTGTGCGGATGATGCTCACCGGGCAGGTCTTTGCCGTCATGGGCGGGGTGGCCGACGAGGAACAGGTGCGCCGCATCGTGCGCAGCGCCGACCACTACCTCTACCGCCCCGAGATCGGCGGCTACCGGCTGAACACCGATTTCGGCGAACTGAAATTCAACCTGGGCCGGATGTTCGGCTTTGCCTACGGCGAGAAGGAGAACGGCGCCGTCTTCAGCCACATGACGGTGATGTACGCCAACGCCCTCTACCGCCGGGGCTTTGCCAGGGAGGGCTGGAAGGCCCTGAAAACCCTGGCCGACGCCGCCCTGCACTTTGAGACCAGCCGCATCTACCCTGGCATTCCCGAATACTTCTCCACCGACGGGCGGGGGGTCTACCACTACCTCACCGGCGCGGCCAGCTGGTTCATGCTGACGATGATCACCCAGGCCTTCGGCGTCCGGGGCGAGGCCGGCGACCTGCTGCTGGCCCCCCAGCTCACCGCCGAACAGTTTGATGAAACCGGCACCGCCGAACTGCGGCTGACTTTTGCGGGCCGCCCGCTGACGGTGCGCTACCATAACGCCGCCCGCAAGGAGGCCGGCAGCTACCGCCTGGGCGAAGTGCGGTGCGGCGACACCGCCGTGACCCCCGGCGCCGACGGCACCGTGAAGCTGCCCCGCGCCCTGGTAGAGCAGCTGCCCGCCGAGGGCGGCCTGATCACGGCGGAACTGGTATAAAAACAAGGAGGATTCTTCCTGATGCAATACGGATATTTTGACGATGCCCACCGGGAGTATGTGGTCCAGCGCCCCGATACCCCCGCCCCCTGGGTAAACTATCTCGGCTCGCCGGAGTACGGCGCCATCATCTCCAACAACGCCGGCGGCTACAGCTTTGCCAAGTCCGGCGCCAACGGCCGCATCCTGCGCTATGTCTTCAACCAGTTTGACCGCCCCGGCCGGTACCTCTACCTGCGGGACAACGCCAGCGGGGATTTCTGGTCGGCTTCCTGGCAGCCGGTGGGCAAGGACCTGCAGGACTACGCCTGCGAATGCCGCCACGGCATGGGCTACACCCGGATGCTCTCCGACTATGCGGGCATCCACGCCGAAGCGGTCTACTATGTGCCCAAGGACAGCGCCCATGAAGTCTGGGAGCTGACGGTGACCAACACCACCGACGCCCCCCGGGAACTGACCCTGACCGGCTACGCGGAATTCACCAACCACAACAACTACGAGCAGGACCAGGTGAATCTGCAGTATTCCCTCTTCATCAGCCGGACGCTGTTTGCGGGCAACCGCATCACCCAGCAGATCCACGGCAACCTGGACGCCCAGCCCGCCGACGAACTGGTGGACGGCAAGAACGTCACCGAACGGTTCTTCGGGCTGGCGGGTGCCGAAGTGGCCAGCTACTGCGGCGACAAGGAAGCCTTCCTGGGCCGCTACCATGACTACGGCGACCCCCAGGGCGTGGCATCCGGCGGCCTGGGCAACGTTCTGAGCTACAACGAGAACGCCTGCGGCGCCCTCTCCTGCGTGGTGAAGCTTGCCCCCGGCGAAAGCCGCACCGTGGCCTTCCTTTTGGGGATGAAGCCCTCCGAGGAAGCCGCCGCCCTGGTGGCGGGCTACGCCGACCCCGCCCCCCGCTGTGCCGCCGAGGTGGAGGCCCTGAAGCAGGACTGGTACGGACGGCTGGACCATCTGCAGGTCCACACCCCCGACGATGCCTTCAATACGATGATCAACACCTGGAACGCCTACAACTGCTTCATCACCTTTGTGTGGAGCCGGGCGGCGTCGCTCATCTACTGCGGCCTGCGCAACGGCTACGGCTACCGGGATACGGTGCAGGACATCCAGGGCATCATCCATCTGGAACCGGCCATGGCCAAGGAGAAGATCCGGTTCATGCTCTCCGCCCAGGTGGACAACGGCGGCGGTCTGCCTCTTGTAAAATTCACCCACAACCCCGGCCATGAGGATACCCCCGACGATGCCTCCTATGTGGCGGAGACCGGCCACCCGGCCTACCGCGCCGACGACGCGCTGTGGCTCTTCCCCACCGTCTACAAGTATGTGGCCGAGACGGGGGACAAAGCCTTCCTGGACGAAGTCATCCCCTTTGCCAACAGGGACGAGGGCACCGTCTACGAACACCTGAAGCGGGCGGTGCAGTTCTCGCTGGATCATCTGGGTCCCCACGGCCTGCCCGCCGGTCTCTACGCCGACTGGAACGACTGCCTGCGGCTGGGTGCCAACGGCGAGTCCACCTTTGTGGCGCTGCAGTTCTACTATGCCCTCGAGATCCTGCGCCGGTTTGCCGCCGACCGGGGGGACGAGGCCGCCTGCCGCCATCTGGAAGAAACGATGACCGACACCGCCCGGAAGATCCAGGACCTTTGCTGGGACGGCGACCGGTTCATCCGCGGCTTTACCGAGGAAGGCCAGCGCATCGGCGCCGCCGCCGACCCGGAGGCCAACCTCTGGCTGAACCCCCAGAGCTGGGCGGTCATCAGCGGGCTGGCGGACAAGGACCAGGCCGACCGGGCCATGGCCCAGGTCTACGACCGGCTGAACACCGCCTACGGCGCGGTGCTCATGGACCCGCCCTACCACGCCCATGCCTTTGAGGGCGCCCTGGCGGTGATCTACAACCCCGGCACCAAGGAAAATGCCGGCATCTTCTCCCAGTCCCAGGGGTGGCTGATCCTGGCCGAAGCCCTCTGCGGCCACGGGGACCGGGCCTTCACCTACTTTACCGAGAACGCCCCCGCCGCCCAGAACGACCGGGCGGAAGTGCGCCGCCTGGAGCCCTACTGCTACGGCCAGTTCACCGAGGGCCCGGCCAGCGCCCACTTCGGCCGCTCCCAGGTGCACTGGCTCACCGGCACGGCGTCCACCGTCATGGTGGGCTGCGTGGAGGGCATCCTGGGCCTGCGCCCCGACCTGAACGGTCTGCGGCTGGCCCCCGCGGTGCCTTCCGGCTGGAAGAGCTTTACCATGGACAAGGACTTCCGGGGCAAGAAGCTGCACATCCGGGTGGAAAATCCCCAGGGCAAGGAGAGCGGCTTTGCCAGCCTGACCCTCAACGGGGAGGCCCTGCCCGACAACTACCTGCCTGCTGACAAGCTGCAGGCCGAAAACGACATCCTGCTGGTGCTGTGATCTCTCTTGCCCGGCACCCGCTCTAAAGAAACAGCCCCCGCTGTACGGCGGGGGCTGTTTCTTATGCGTTTTTCAGTCGTCCCAGGGGTTCAGGCGGCATTCGTCCCGGTACTTCTTGGGGGTCATGCCGGTGACCTCCCGGAACTGCTGGATGAAATGGCTCTGGGAGGAAAAGGCCAGCTGGTTGGCAATGTCGATGAGGGAACTGTCGCTGAACCGCAGCAGGTTCTTGGCCATCTCGATCTTCTGCTGGCGGATGTAGGCCGACACCGACATGCCGGTCTCCTTTTTGAACAGCCGGGAGAGATAGCTGGCCGACACCCCCAGCTCGTCGGCCAGGTCCTCGATGGTGATCCGCTCCTTGATGTGGGCGTAGATGTACTCCTTGCCTGCGTTGATATGTTTGGAGTTGGTGCCGCTGCGCAGGTTTTTGCGCATCTTTTTGGTGTAATCCATCACCATCTCGTCATGCAGGGCGCAGACCTCGTCCTCGGTATGCAGATCGTCCAGTTTCTGAATGTAAAAATCGCTGAGGCGGAAGGCCTGTTCCAGTTCCATGCCGTGCTGGCCGCACAGCCGGGTGACCATGGCCGTGGTGATGACAAAATGGTATTTCAGATTCATCACCGGGTCCCGGGAAAGCTGGCCTACGCCCTCCCCTTCCCGGAAGCGGCCCAGCTCGCAATTATGGCGCACATAGTCCACATCGCCGTCGGCCACCGCCCGGTAGAACTGGTATTCTTCGCTGGGATCCCGGTGTTCAATTTCATCCACTTCATCGTTGGCTTCCAGAAGCAGCCATTCCTTTTGGTAACTCATCTTACACCCGCTTTCTGTGGCGCCGTCCGCTGCCGCCCTCTGGCCGTCAGCGGGGAACTCTCTGCTCCCATTATACTACCAAGCCCCCGCACCCGCAACGGTCCGGGGGCCTTTCTTATGTCAAAAAGCCGCATTTTGGACAAAAAGCAGTCATGGATTTGATATTTTTTGTTTGATTCTAATATATCCCAACGTTCACTTCACGCTATAATAGGGTCACACTAAGGGATTCGGTACTCCATGCGGGAGTACCAGCAAAGTAGGAGGTTATCTGCATGAAAAAACGCGTTGTTTCTCTTCTGATGGCCACAGCCATCAGCGCCAGCCTGCCGGCCGCCTGCGGCGGCAGCAGCGCCGGTTCGTCCGCCGCCACCGGCGAGACCGGCGGGGATGCTGCGGCCACCGGCGGCACCGAGGGCGCCGTCATCAACATCTACAGCTGGAACGACGAGTTCCGCACCCGTCTGGAAGCCGTTTACCCCGAGGTGGAGAGCACCTCCGACGACGGCACCGTCACCAAGCTGAAGGACGGCACCGAAATTCACTGGGTCATCAACCCCAACCAGGACGGCGTCTACCAGCAGAAGCTGGACGAGGCCCTGCTGAACCAGGCCACCGCCGCCGATGACGACAAGGTGGACATCTTCCTGTCTGAGACCGACTACGTCTTCAAGTACACCGATGCCGACGCCGACGTGGCCATGCCGCTGACCGACCTGGGCATCGACCCCGACACCGACCTGGCCGACCAGTACCCCTTCACCAAGACCACCGCCTCCGACCAGAACGGCGTGCAGCGCGGCTCCACCTGGCAGTGCTGCCCGGGCCTGCTGGTCTACCGCCGGGACATCGCCAAGGATGTCTTCGGCACCGATGACCCCGCTGCCGTGGGCGAAAAGGTCAAGGACTGGGATACCCTGAAAGCCACCGCCGCGGAACTGAAGGCCAAGGGCTACTACACCTTCGCCTCCTACGCCGACACCTTCCGCCTGTACGGCAACAGCATCTCCCAGCCCTGGGTGACCGCCGGGGAAACCACCGTCAAGGTGGATCCCCAGATCATGAACTGGATCAAGGATTCCAAGGAATGGCTGGATGCCGGCTACTTCGACAAGACCGTCAAGGGCCAGTGGAACGATGACTGGAACAAGTCCATGAGCTCCTCCTCCAAGGTCTTTGCCTTCCTGCTGCCTGCCTGGGGCATCGACTTCACCCTGACCCCCAACTGGGACGGCGAGACCGGCGCCTGGGGCGTCACCAATCCCCCGCAGGAATACAACTGGGGCGGTTCCTACATCCATGCCGCTACCGGCACCGACAACCCCCAGCACGTGAAGGACATCATCCTGGCCCTCACCGCCAACAAGGACAACCTGATCAAGATCTCCCGCGATTATCAGGACTTCACCAACACCGTCAGCGGCATGCAGGAAGCGGCTACCGACGCCTCCTTCGCCTCTGAGTTCCTGGGCGGCCAGAACGCCTACGAGTACTTTGCCCCTGTTGCCGAGAACATCAAGATCGCGCCGCTGTCCTCCTATGACCAGGGCTGCGTGGAGCTGATCCAGAACGCCTTCAGCGACTACTTCCAGGGCAACGTGGATTACGACCGCGCCAAGGCCAACTTTGAGACCGCCATCAAGGAGCGCTACCCCGACATCACCGAGATCCAGTGGGCGGAGTGATCCTGCCTCAAACAGACTACGGAATGAAAACCGGCTGCCGCACCCCGGTGCGGCAGCCTTTTCCGGAAAGGAACGGTGACCTATGAACAAGAAAAAACAACATCGTCTCAGTTACGCCAAATGGGGCTACATCTTCATCCTTCCGTTCTTTTTGGCCTTCTTCATCTTCTCGCTGATCCCGCTGGTGGACACCGTGCGGTACAGCTTCTATGAATACTACCGCTCCGGCATCAAGGAGATCGGTCCCACCTTCATCGGCCTGGAAAACTATGCCGAACTGCTCAAATCCGACATGGTCGGCTACGCCGGCAACACCCTGATCCTCTGGCTCATCGGCTTTGTGCCCCAGATTGTCATCGCTCTGCTGCTGGCCAACTGGTTCACCGATGTGCGGCTGAAGATCCGCGGCAAACAGTTCTTCAAGATCATCATCTATCTGCCCAACCTGATCATGGCCTCTGCCTTCGCCATGCTCTTCTTCGCCCTCTTCTCCACCAACGGCCCCATCAACTCCATCCTCATGTCCATCGGGCTGACCGATACCCCCATCGACTTCATGGGCACCACCTTCGGAACCCGGTCCCTCATTGGGCTTATGAACTTCCTGATGTGGTTCGGCAACACCACCATCATGCTGATGGCCGCCATCATGGGCATCAGCCCCGACATCTTTGAGGCGGCAGAGCTGGACGGCTGCGGCAGCTTCCGGCGGTTCTTCTCCATCACCCTGCCGCTGATCCGCCCCATTCTGGCCTACACCCTCATCACCTCCATCATCGGCGGTCTGCAGATGTTCGATGTACCCCAGATCCTCACCAACGGCCAGGGCAACCCCGACCGTACCTCCATGACGCTGATCATGTTCCTGAACAGCCACCTGAAGAGCCGCAACTACGGCATGGCCGGTGCCCTGTCGGTCTACCTCTTCATCGTCAGCGGCATCCTCTGCTTCTTTGTCTACCGGATGACCAACGGCAGTGATAGCACCGCCAAACACCGGAAGCACGCCAAAGGAGGAACCAAAGCATGAAACATATCAAAGACAAACGGGCGGAAACCGTCCTGGCCTATCTGGTCCTCATCGTCCTGTCCTTCCTGTGCCTGTTCTTCTTCTACATCCTGCTGGTGAACGCCACCCGCTCCCACGCAGACCTGCAGAAGGGCTTCAGCTGGCTGCCCGGCAACTACTTCCTGGAAAATCTGAAAAACGTGGCCAACGACGGCAGCTTCCCCATGTTCAAGGGCATCATCAACAGCCTGATCGTCTCCAGCTGCTCGGCGGCGCTGTGCACCTACTTCTCCGCCCTGACGGCCTACGGCCTCTATGCCTACCAGTTCAAGCTGAAAAAGGTGGCCTTCACCTTCATCATGGCCATTCTGGTCATGCCCACCCAGGTCACCGCCATGGGCTTCCTGCGGTTGATGACCAACATCGGCCTCTACGACTCGCTGCTGCCCCTCATCATTCCCTCCATCGCGTCCCCGGCGGTGTTCTACTTCATGTACAGCTACCTGGAGTCCTCGCTGCCGCTCTCCCTGGTGGAGGCCGCCCGCATCGACGGTTCCGGTGAGTTCATGACCTTCAACCGCATCGTGCTGCCCATCATGAAGCCCGCCGTGGCGGTGCAGGCCATCTTCACCTTCGTGGGTTCCTGGAACAACTACTTCGTTCCCGCCCTTATCATCCAGTCCAAGGACAAGATGACCGTTCCCATCCTCATCGCCACCCTGCGCGGCGCCGACTATATGAACTTCGACATGGGCAAGATCTACATGATGATCACCGTGGCCATCGTGCCCATCATCATCGTCTACCTGCTGCTGTCCAAGTACATCATCGCCGGCATCACCCTGGGCGGTGTCAAGGAATAAACTGCTTTCCCCTTTTTTCTCCTGTAGTGCGGAAGACCGTCATAGTATCCTGCTATGGCGGTTTTCCGCGTCCTATCCATCATTTCGAGAGGAATTGTACACCATGCAATCTGCACACACCTACAGCGGCAGCCGCCGGGCTGCCCTCTCCCCCCGGGAAAAACGCCACGCCGCCCTGGCCCGCAAGGCAGCCGCCGCGGGCATCGTCCTGCTGCGCAACGACGGCGTGCTTCCCCTGGCCCCCGACAAACCGGTGGCCCTCTTCGGTGCCGGCGCCGGGTATACCGTCAAGGGCGGCATCGGCTCCGGCGATGTGAACAACCGGGCCAATGTCTCCCTTTATGAGGGGCTGCAGGAAGCCGGGGTCGCCCTTACCAGCGAAGACTGGATCACCGACTATGAACACCGCTACACCGCGGCCCGTCTGGCCTGGAAGGACAAGATCCTGGACGATGCCACCAAGGTGGAAAATCCCTTTGACGCCTATGCGGCCAACCCCTTTGTGCTGCCCCAGGGCCGTCCGGTAACTTTGCAGGACCTGATCGGCGCCTCTGCGGCCATCTATGTGATCAGCCGCATCTCCGGCGAGGGCAAGGACCGCACCCCCACCGCGGGGGACTACCTGCTCAGCGACCGGGAAATGGCCGACCTGCGCACCCTGAACGAAGCGGGCCTGCCCCTGGTACTGGTCCTCAACGCCGGGGGCCCGGTGGAACTCACCGACCTGCTGGCGGAATACCGCCATTCCCTGGCTGTCTTGCAGATCTCCCAGCCGGGGCAGCAGGGCGGCGAGGCCGTGGCCGACATCCTGCTGGGCAAGGCCGTACCGGAGGGCAAGCTCACCGCCACCTGGGCCAAACGCTACGCCGACTACCCCTGCGCCGATACCTTCGGGGCCTGCAACGGCGACCTGGAAAAGGAAGACTACGCCGAGGGCCTCTATGTGGGCTACCGCTGGTTTGACAGCTTTGGCATCGAGCCCCTCTTCGGCTTCGGCCACGGGCTTTCCTACACCACCTTTTCCACCGCCTTCACGGCCCTGCGCCCCGGCGATCACGGGGTGGAGGTGGACCTGACGGTGACCAACACCGGTGACCGGTTCACCGGCCGGGAGGTGGCCCAGCTCTATGCCGCCTGTCCCCAGACCGGCACCGCCCGGGAATACCGGCGGCTGGCCGGCTTTTCCAAGACCCGGCCCCTGGCCCCCGGGGAGAGCCAGACCGTGACGGTGGCCGTACCCGCGAAACAGCTGGCGGAGTTCCTGCCCGGGCGCGGCGCCTGGGTGATCCCCGCCGGGGTCTACACCCTCTTTGCGGGGGGCAGCCTGGCAGAGGCCGCTCCCTGCGCCCACCTGACCGTGGACGCCGAGGTGGTGCTGGAGACCACCCATCCCATCTGCCCGCTGCACCATCCCTTCGGGGAGGCGGGCCCCGCCGCCCCGGCCATGGAAAAAGCCGCAGCCGCCGCGGCCCTGGACCTGCCCGCCTTCCCCTTTGCGCCGCTGCCCGACGAAGTTCCCGCTCCGGCTCCCGTGCCGATGGCCGACGGCCCGGTGGAGGAGCTGGTGCCCCTGCTCTACGGCAACATCACCCAGGGCGCCAGCACCCTGGGTTCGGCGGGCATCCGGGTGCCCGGCTCCGCGGGGGAAACCTCCGAGGCGCTGGAAGCCTCCCGGGGCGTCCCCTCCCTCATCATGGCGGACGGCCCCGCCGGGCTGCGGCTGCGGCAGAGCTACCAGGTGGACCCCGCCGACGGTGGGGTGATCCCCACCGGGGTGCTGGGTTCCCTGGAAAACGGATTCCTGGACGCGCCCCGGCAGCTGGAGGGCGCTGACACCTACTACCAGTTCTGCACGGCCTTCCCGGTGGGGACCGCCCTGGCCCAGAGCTGGGACCCCGCCCTGCTGGAGGAATTCGGTCGGGCCATCGCCGCCGAGATGGCGGAGTTCCACATCGACCTCTGGCTGGCCCCGGGCATGAACATCCAGCGCAACCCCCTCTGCGGCCGCAACTTTGAGTACTATTCTGAGGACCCGCTGCTCTCCGGCCTGATGGCCGCCGCCGTCACCCGGGGCGTCCAGGCGGACGGCACCCGGGGGGTCACCATCAAACATTTTGCCTGCAACAACCAGGAGGACCACCGCATGGGGGTGGATGCCCGGGTCTCCGAGCAGGCCCTGCGGGAGATCTACCTGCGCGGCTTTGAGATTGCCGTCAAGACGGCGGCTCCCGCGGCCCTGATGACCTCCTACAACCGGATCAACGGGGTGCAGGCCGCCAACAACCGGGACCTCTGCACCGTGGTGGCCCGGGGCGAGTGGGGCTTTGACGGCCTCATCATGTCGGACTGGAACACCACCGTCCCCGCCGATGGCAGCGAGCCCTGGCGCTGTGCCGCCGCCGGCAACGATGTCATCATGCCGGGCAATCCCCATGATGACGCCGACATCCGCGCCGCCCTGGCGGACGGCCGCCTGACCGAAACCGACCTGCGTGCCTGCGCGGGCCGCCTGATGGCCCTGGCCCGCCGCCTGACGGCGAACCGGTAAATTTTGCTTTCCGGGAAAGAGCGGGAGACGCCGGGATCGCGGGGAGAAGATGATCGTGTACCCGCTCTTCTCCTCAAACGACCGCAAGCCAGGCAATCCTTGCCTATACCGCCAAAACAAGTATAGCAATCCTATTTTTTCTGTGATAGTATGAAGATATCCTACATTTCAGAAAAATCCGATCATTTTCTCCTTTACAAGGCAGAGTGAAAATGCTATACTAAAAACAGTTCTTATACCATACCAAGAACTGTTATGGTTACTACAATAAGGTAGTACACCGTAGAGCTCTGACGCCCTGCTTGCAGGGCGTCATCTTTTTTTATACAAACTTCTTTTCTTCAGGAGGTTGATTCTATGCAGTGGCCGTACGGAATCGGTCTGGACATCGGCGTAGCATCTGTGGGATGGTCCGTTGTGGCCTTGAACGACCAGGCACAGCCCTGCGGCCTGATCTGGTTGGGCAGCCGCATTTTTCCCCGGGCGGAGCAGCCCAAAACAGGAGAAAGTCTGGCAGCCCCGCGCCGCATGGCCCGCAGTATGCGCCGCCGCATACGACGCAAAGCACTGCGCAAGCAGGACCTGTACCAGTTGCTGGAGCAATCCGGGCTTGCCAGCCGGGAAGAACTCTCGGCCCTGTTTGCTGCCGGCCATCTGGAAGATATCTATGCCCTGCGTACCCGTGCGCTGGATGAACCTGTCACAGCCCAGGCCTTTGCCCGCATTTTGCTGCACCTGATGCAGCGCCGCGGATTCAAGAGCAACCGCCGGGCCGCCAACAGCAAAGAGGACGGCATCTTATTGCAGGCAGTCACCCAAAACCGGCAGCGCATGGAAGAACATGGGTATCGCACGGTGGGCGAGATGCTCTATAAAGACCCGTTGTTTGCGGACCATAAACGCAACAAGGGGGAGAACTATCTGTCCACCGTAGGCCGGGACGAGATTGCCCTGGAGGCCCAGGCTCTGTTTGCTGCCCAGCGCGGTTTCAGCCAGCCATGGGCTACGCCGGAACTGGAAGCCGAGTATCTTTCCATCCTGCTGCGTCAGCGTTCCTTTGACGAAGGCCCCGGCGGAGACAGCCCCTACCGCGGTGGCTGGGCGGCACGGGTCGGTTGCTGCACCCTGCTGCCGGACAAGAAGCGCGCCTTCAAAAACACACCTACCTTTGAGCGGTTCACGCTGCTGCAAAAAATCAACCACCTCCGCGTGACAGAAAACGGGCAGACCCGTGCCCTGACGGAGGAAGAACGCGCCAAGCTGCTGGCACTGGCCTACCGGGTGGAAACCATTTCCTATCCCCGCATCCGCAAGGAACTGCAGTGGGGGGAGAATGTACGCTTTGCCGATGTACGCTACGGGGTGGACTGCACTCCCGACAGCTACGAGAAGAAGTACAAGCTCCCCGCCTTAAAGGGTACCCACACCCTGCGCAAGGCACTGCATGCAGATGCCCCGGATTTTCCCCTGTGGGATGAAATTGTCACCCTGCTGGCGCTGCACCGGGACGAAGATGCCCGCCGCACGCTGCTGGCCGACAAAGGTCTGACGCCTGCCCAGGTGGATGCCCTGCTGGGGCTGGATTTTTCCGGCACCGGGCATATTTCCCTGGAAGCCTGCCGGATATTGGAACCCTGGCTGTTGCAGGGTCTGACCTACGACCAGGCCTGCACCCAGGCCGGGCTGGATTTTCGCGCCCACAACTATGCCGAAAAGACGGCCAAACTGCCCGCATCGGCGCCGGAACTGGAGGATATCACCAGCCCCGTGGTGCGCCGGGCTGTTTCCCAGACCATCAAGGTGGTGAATGCCATCATCCGGGAGATGGGGCAGCCGCCGGTATGGCTGCATCTGGAGTTGGCCCGGGAATTGCACCAGACATTGCAGGAGCGCAACAAGGCGCGGGATTCGATGGAGCAGAACGCCGCAGAGAACGAGCGGCTGATGAAGGAGATCCGGGAGACCTTCCATCTGCTGGAGCCCACCGGGCAGGACCTGGTCAAATACCGGCTCTGGAAGGAGCAGGACCACCGCTGTGCCTATTCTCTGCAATACATTGCCCCCGAGCATCTGTTTGAGCCGGGCTATGCCGAGGTGGACCACATTGTCCCTTACAGCATCAGCTTCGACGATACCCGCAGCAACAAGGTGCTGGTTCTGGCTGCCGAAAACCGCCAGAAGGGCAACCGTCTGCCGCTGCAATATCTGCAGGGAGAGCGCCGGGAGAAGTTCATCGTATGGACCAAGACCCAGGTACGCAACTACCGCAAGCAGAAAAATCTTTTGCGGGAATCTTTGAGCGAAGAAGAACAGACCGGCTTCAAACAGCGCAATTTGCAGGATACCCAGTACATGGCCCGCTTTTTGCTGAACTATATCCGGGACCATCTGGCCTTTGCCGATCACCCGGCTGCCGGCAAGCAGCGGGTGATGGCGCTGGCCGGCGGCGTGACCAGTCATCTGCGCAAACGGTGGGGGCTGACCAAGGTGCGGGCGGACGGAGACCTGCACCACGCTCTGGACGCGGCGGTCATTGCCTGCGCCACCCAGGGGATGGTACAGCAGATCTCCGGCTACTACCATCGCATCGAGGGAGCCTATCTGCAGGAGGCGGACGGCAGCGGTTCGGTGCACAGCCGTACCGGCGAGCGCTTCCCCGCCCCGTGGCCCCACTTCCGGGATGAACTGATCCAACGGCTGAGCCAGTGTCCCCAGGACAATCTGCTGCAATGGAACCCCGCCTTTTACAGTCAGTTTGATGTAGCATCCATCCAGCCGGTCTTTGTATCCAGGATGCCGCAGCACAAGGTAACGGGCGCCGCCCACAAGGAAACCATCAAGAGCCCCAAGGCGCTGGACGACGGCCTGCTGGTAGTCAAGCAGCCCCTGACCGCCCTGACGCTGGACAAAAAGACCGGCGAGATTGCAAACTATTACCAGCCGTCCAGCGACAAGCTGTTGTACGAGGCCCTGCGTGCCCGCCTGCAGGCCTTCGGCGGGGATGGCAAGAAAGCCTTTGCCGGGCCGGCGCCGTTCCGCAAGCCCAAGGCGGATGGTACCCCGGGACCGATTGTGCGCAAGGTAAAGCTGTACGAGAAAGCCAGCCTGAGTGTGCCGGTGCACGGCGGACGCGGGGCTGCGGACAACGACACGATGGTGCGGGTGGATGTCTTCTTTGTGCCGGGGGACGGGTACTATCTGGTGCCTATCTACGTATCGGACACCCGCAAGAATGAGCTGCCCAACCGGGCGGTGGTGGCCCACAAGAGCTATAACGACTGGAAAGTGATGAAGGAGGAGGACTTCCTGTTCTCACTGTACGCAGACGATCTCATTGAAATCGAACACAAAACCGGTCTTTCTTTTACTGTTGCCCAAAAGGGCAGCACCCTACCACCCAAGTGGGAGGTCAAACGGGCTTTGTGTTATTACAACAGCATGGATATTTCATCTGGCAACATAAAAGTATTTACACCAGATGGAGCTTACTCGTTACGCGGTATCGGCGTCAAAACCCTTGTCTCCCTGAAAAAATACGAGGTGGATGTGCTTGGCCATGTACGTCCTGTTGGCAAAGAGACCCGGCAGCGGTTCCGGTAAGGCGGTGATTCCATGGCCTACCGCAACCTGATGATCACCACGCCCTGCCGCATTCGCTGCCAACGGGAACAGCTGGTGGTGGAGGGGGAGGTTACCGCCAGTTTTCCCCTGGAGGATCTTCTCTCGGTGCTGATCGAAAGCCGGCAATGCACCCTGACCACAGCGGCGCTGGCCGCCTTGGCCGGGGCCGGGGTCACGGTGTTCGCCTGCGACGAAAAGCATATTCCCTGTGCCCTCACCCTTCCCTTCGCCCGGCACAGCCGTCAGCTGGAGATCACACGGAGCCAGCTGGATTGGACCCAGCCCGCCCGCAATCGGTGGTGGCAGCAGATCGTGCAGGCCAAGATTCGGAATCAGGCCGAATGTCTGTCCCTTTGCGGACGCTGTAAAGAGTCGGCGCTGCTGCGCAGCCGCGCCGAGGGCGTGCGTTCCGGCGACCGGGAGAACCGGGAGGCCACCGCGGCTGCTCTGTATTTTCCTGCCCTTTTCGGAGAAGGTTTTACCCGCAGCGAGGAGGCGAACGCCCGCAATGGAGCGCTGAACTATGGCTACGCCATCCTGCGGGGCTGCATGGCCCGCTGCCTGGCCGTTTATGGTTTTATTCCCTGGCTGGGGCTCCACCACGACAGCACATTGAACGCCTGGAACCTGGCAGACGACATGATGGAACCCTACCGGCCCGTGGTGGACCTGTTTGTGGCCGCTCAGGTGGCTCCGGACGCCCCGCTGGATACCCGCCTGAAAAGCTGTCTGTTCAATCTGCTCAATATGGAGATCCGTTCCGCCGGGCAGCGGCACAGCGTTGCCTACGCCATGGAGCGGCAGGTGCAAAGCCTGCGCAGTGCTGGCAAAGCACTGGTTCTGCCTGCCCTGCTGCCTTTACAACTGCACCGCTATGAATAGATTTATGAGACTGGTCGTTCTGTTTGACTTGCCCGTAAAAACGAAAAAGCAGCGGCATGACGCCACTGCTTTCCGGAATTTTTTGCTGAAGGACGGGTACCACATGCTGCAATATTCGGTCTATGTCCGGGTCTGCAACGGTGCGGACGCCGTACAGAAACACCGCGCCCGTCTGCGGGATCATCTGCCCGACAACGGCGCCATCCGGTTCCTTGTCATCACCGAAAAGCAGTATGCCTCCATTGAGATTCTGCTGGGGCAGATGACCGAGGCCGACGAGCCCTTTGCCGTCCAGCAGCTGACAATTCTATAATTTTTTCTCATACGAAAAAGCGCTTCAGCCCTGTACTGAAGCGCTTTTTTGACAGTCTATTATACCATACCAAGAACTGTCAGGGAACTACAACACCAGCTTTTGCGGTACCGTCAACCCGGAGATTATACCATACCAAGAACTGTCAGGGAACTACAACGATGCACAGATTCCCAAGCATGATGGATACATTATACCATACCAAGAACTGTCAGGGAAATACAACATGCTTCATCTGTTTGAATTTTGCGACATTATTATACCATACCAAGAACCATCTTGCACAGCTTTATGTTTCATACTGGGCCATCAGGCTGCGCAGGTGTTCGCGCATCTGCGCCACCACCGGTTCCGGCCCTTCGATACGGAATCCTTGGGTAAAATGGCAGCACCAGGCAAAAAAGGTGGGGCTGATGTCCACATCCGCTTCCACCCGGTACCAGCCATCCGGTTCCGGCTGCCGCGGCACCACCGGGCCAAAGGCATCGGTGACTGCATCGATCCACTCCGGCTGAATCCGAAACACCACCCGGGTGGGGGTTCCCGTGTACATTGAAAATACACGGCGCTTGTACTGCTCCTTGCTGAAGCGGCGCCCCACCTCGGTCAGTGCCCGGGGCGCCCCGGTAATTTCCAGCTGCTGCATCCGGTCCACCCGGTAACTGACCAGCCGCCCGGGATGGTCTTCCGACTCCCCCACCAGATAGTAAAATCCATCGTTGAATACCGTTCCCACCGGACTGACCCGGTACTGTCTGGGTGTGCCATCCGCCCCGCAGCGCAGCCTGCGATTGCGCAGATAATAAAACACAACCTGCCGTGTGATGGACCCGGACAACCTCAGCCATTACTTTTCGCGGATTCTGCGGCAACTGCACCTGGAACATGTCAAATTTCACGCCATGCGACACACGTTTGCGACACGCGCTATCGAAAACGGCATCGACGTTGCAACGGTATCGGGCCTGCTGGGCCACGCCGATGTGACAACTACCACTCACTTCTATGTTCATCCTCGGGATGAAGCGATGCGAGCCGCTATGCGTGGCATTGTACCCGTAGGAACAGTGAAATTCGGAAACGGCGCGTAGGCGAATAGACATTTTAGGAAGTTCGAGCATATACAACATTCGTTATGCTGTTCTATTCGCTACCTAAACAAAGGCTTGCAAGTCATCAATATCGTCCACATGCAAAACCTCGTAAGTTGTTTTTGATTCGCTCGGATTCCATATATTGCATGAGCCTCCTTCTTTTTTCAAAAGAAGGAGGCTCATGCGCATGTTTAATACATGAAAGTAATAGATTACTCCGTGGGAAGCTCGCGATAGGTCATCGTTTCAAAATCAGAATATCCACCAGCGTCTTCCCCATTGCCCGAAGCGTATAACCCTAGTGTGCAGCCGACAAAACCACCGGCATGTTCCGTGCTTAAAGAGCGCAGGTCGATACCAGAGGCAGCTGTTTTCCATTCGGTACCGCTTTGGTAAAGTACGCTGGCAACAAGCCCTTCTACCCGCAGTTTCAGCCGGATGGCAGCCTGGGGCTGCATATCGATTTGCGCCAGAGGGTTGTCTTTGCTGTCTTTGCACAGAAAAACAACAAGTTTAACGCCCGAATCATGGGGATAGCATTCTGCCCGCAGATGATTTTCATTGCTTTGAACCATGGCAATGCCGGCGCAATCACTCTCTTTGCAGAAATGCGGGATAAAGCTGGTTTCAAATTCGCAATTCCAGTGTTGCTGACGCAGCGCGAGGTATGCAGGCTCACCGCAATCCTTCAAGCTGTCGCAACGATGGAAAAGACGGACAAAATGCCCTTCTGCGTGCAGTTCCAGTTCATAATCGCGGTGATTGCGCAAAGTCAGCAATTCCGGCGGCAGAGAAGGGGTATCGAACGTATAGGTTTTACATTGGGGGGCGTCGTCAGAAGGCTGCCCCTCGTAAGGCAGCGTGACCACTTCTTCAAGATGACCGACCCCTGCATTCACGACCGGCCAGCCATCTTCCCAGGTGACCTTTGCCAAAAAGGTTTCACGCCCCAACAACGTGTACCCTTGGTTCGGCCGGCAAGCCAATACAACCATATACCAGTTGCCGTTTCCGTCATCCACTAAGTCGGCATGACCGACGCAGGTAACAGGATATTGGGCTCCCAAATGGCGATGCGTCAGAATGGGGTTGCAGGGGCAGTACTCGTAGGGACCAAACACATTTTTGCTGCGCGCGATCATGACGCTGTGGTGGATGGAAGTACCGCTTTCCGCATGCAAAATGTAATAGTAACCGTCCTTTTTGTACAGGTGAGGTCCCTCCGGCCAAATGGCTTTGCGCTGGAATCCGGTAAGTACAATGGTGGCATCGGGCTTTAACTGCATCGTGTCCAGATCCAGAGTTTGAATCCAAATTTCGCAGTCGCCATTGTAGCGGTACCCGGCAGAACGCGGCCGTTGGCCGATATAATAGCAGGTACCGTCATCGTCAAAAAAGAGACTGGGATCAATGCCGCCGGTAGACTCACCCAAATAGTAAGGCTCGGACCAGGGGCCGCGCGGATCTTTTGCAGTGACGATAAAATTTCCCTGGTCGGACACGTTGGTGGTAATCATATACCAGGTGCCCTTATGGTAACGAATGGTAGGGGCAAAAATCCCCTCGGAATGCTGACAGCCGGACAAAGGAACCTGAGAATCACGATCGAGCACATTGCTGATCAAATTCCAGTGGACAAGATCTTCGCTCTCAAAAACCGGCACACCGGGAAAATACGCAAATGTCGAATGAACCGTATAGAATTTGTTCCCTACCCGGCAAATCGAAGGGTCGGGAAAGAAGCCTGTCATGATAGGATTTTTAACGGAAAGCATAGAAAACCTCCAGGTATAAAGGGGTGATGTTCTGCATGCAAAAATATAGAGCTATGGCCGCTGTATCCAGGAGGAAAAACCGATGCAGCGGCCATAGCTATTGAAGGGTGCCGCCGAACTGACTTTTCGTGTTACAGGCACTGGAAAACAGGGGCGGATGGCAGGAAAAGGATTTTACTCTTTTACACTGCCAATGGTCATGCCGGATACAAAGTATCTTTGCAGGAAGGGATAAAGCAGAATGATGGGAAGCATCGTCACCACAGTAGCGGCGGCACGCACGGTAACCGGCGTGACGGCTGCGGCAGCTGTGTTGCCGCCGGTGGTGGCACTGCCGCTTTGCTGCATGACAGAGGAAAGAAGCTTCATCAACTCATATTGCAGGGTCGTATACTGGGTGTTCATCCGGTTGTACAACATAGCATCGAACCAGGAGTTCCAGTGTCCGACAGCTACGAACAGGGCGACGGTGGCATACACCGGCTTGCACAGGGGCGAGATGATACGGGTAAAGATGGTGAAATCGTTGGCACCGTCAATCATGGCGGATTCTTCCAGCGCGCTGGGCAGACCTTCCATGTAAGTGCGCAGAACCAGAACGTTAAATGCGCTGATCATGCCCGGAATGACGTATACCCAGAAAGTGTTGGTCAGGTTCAGGTTGCGGTACAAAACCAAGGTGGGGATCATACCGCCGTTCACATACATGGTGATGACCCAGAACAAAGACAGCTGGGAACGGAACAAAAAGCGTTTGCGGCTGACGACGTAGGCCAAAAGTGCGTTCGTCACCAAGGCAAAAATCGTTCCCAATACCGTTCTGGCCACAGAAACGATAGCACCGGTGATGATGTTCTGCTGATTCAGAACCGTTTTATAGTTCGAGAGCGTAAAGATGCGCGGCCACAGATGGATGCCACCGCGTACGGCGTCGATACCGTCGTTGAAAGAAATCGCCACCGTGTTCAGAACAGGATACAGCGTAATGGTGACGAACAAAACCAGGAAAATGGTATTGCAGGTAACAAAGACTTTGTCCATGGTGGATGATTTGATTTTCATGTGTACCCTCCCCTTAGAACAATCTGTCTTCACCGGCACGTTTGGCAATCCAGTTTGCGCCGAGAATCAGAATAATTGCAACGACGCTCTTGAAGATACCGGCTGCAGTACCCAAAGAATAATCGTTCTGGCTGATGCCCCAGGTCAAGGTGTAGATATCAATGGTTTCCGAAACACTCTTGACCAGGCCGTTGCCAAGCAGATACTGGACTTCAAAGCCTGCATTCAATACGTTGCCAACATTCATGATCAGCAGAATCATAATGGTGGACTTGATGCCAGGAAGCGTGACGTGCCAGATTTTGCCCCACCGGCCGGCACCATCCAGAGTGGCTGCCTCATACAGGCTGGGATCGATGGAGGTAATGGCGGCCAGGTAGACAATGGCATTCCAGCCGGTTTCCTTCCAAACATTGGCAAATGCAACGATTGGCCAAAAATAACTCGGATTGGCAAAGAAGTTGATGGGCGAATCCAGAATGCCCAGGTTCACCAGCAGCTCATTGATGATACCGGTGGAAGACAGCGCATCGTGCAGAATACCGGTGACAATGATCCAGGAAAGGAAGTGGGGCATATAGGAAATCGTTTGAACAAGCTTTTTGCCGAGCATGTTGCGTACTTCGTTCAGCAGGATGGCGAAGATAATGGCCATTAAAAAGGTGGTCACCAGATTGAGAACGCCCATGGCCAGAGTGTTACGGATATCACGCAAAAAGACTTCGTCAGAGAACAGGAATTTAAACTTTTCCAGTCCTACGAATTGAGAGAAGAAGCCGTCTCTGGGTTTGTAGTTCTGAAAGGCCATTACCCAGCCTGCCAGTGGAACGTAATAAAATACGATGCCGTATACAAAAAAGATAGCCGCACAGACCATCAGAAATTTCTGGCGTGAAATCTCTTTCCATGTAATACGCTTTGATGGATTTTTCATTGGCGAGTCCTCCTAAGGAACGTGTATGGCGAATCATGTGTTGCAAACTAACGTTTAAGGAGCTTGCGGGTTGAATGCATTTCATAAAAAAAGTGGCCACGGCTACACCGTGCAGCCGTGGCCACTTGTATGTGTCAACGTCTGTGTCGCCTGCAATAACGGGCATCAAAGACCGGCACGGCGCTCAAGCTCAGTTTGCATTTCTGCCAAGAAATCCTGCGGATTGGCTGCGTTGTACGCAGTCATGTATTCATTCCAGGTGCTTTCAAAATCAGGCTCCATAACAACTTTGGGCAGCCATTCGTGTTTGACTTCGCCCATCTTGACCCAGGCAACACCACCGGGGGTTTCGGTAGTCATTGAACCGGAGTAAGAATACATCGGGAACCAGGGGCCCGGTTCTTCTTTCACAGAACCGATCAAATCAACGTAGCTGTCTACGCCGTAGGCATTAAACAGTTTCTGCAGCGGGGTGGACAGGCTGTCCAGGAATTCGCTTGCCTGCTGGTCGGGCTGCATGGCGTTCTTGCCGTCCCGGCTGGTGCCCAGCCACTGCGGCATGTAGGAATAGTTGCACATGTGAGAGGCCTGATAGGCGGGATCCGCGCACTGCATCCGCATTTCTTCGGTGCGGTAATACAGGCCGTTTTCATCCACCAGGTAATCCTCACCTTCAACGCCCCAGTAGCGAAGATCGTGAATCTCCTGGTCCAAGAGGTCATTCATGAACTTAAAGGCTGCATCAATGTCGGAGCAACTGGTAGTAACCGCCACACCGCTGGAGTTGTTCAACGTGTCGGCGTAGTTGTGCCAGCGGTTTTCCATTCCTTCGTCAATGGTCAGGCCCAGCGGAACGTAGTTGCAGCCCTGCTCGTCCAAACCCTGCTGTTTGAAAACATCATTGACATTGTACGCGAAGTTCCACCACTGGTCGCACATGCCCAGCACAGCGCCGGTGGAAAGCTTGGCGATGTATTCATCGTAGGTCTGGGTGGCGAATTCTACGTCCACGTAGCCTTTCTGGTATTCTTCGTTCAATTTCTGGAAATACCGCTTGGCAGTGGGCGTGGTATTGTAGTCAACCACCTGCATCGTATCCGTGTCTACAATGACAGAGCCGTCGTTGGGATACCCATCAAGGAACTGGGGTGCATTCTCGATGCAGAAATAGCGCCAGTCTTCGCAAAGTGCCGTGTAGGGAATGTTCTTGGTACCGTTTGCCATGGTGGGGTTGGCATCGGCATAGCTTTCCAGCAGATCGAAATACTGGTCCAGGGTTTTGATTTCGGGGTAACCGGCCCATTCCAGAACACGCGCCTGAATCCAGAAGGCTTCATCGTTATGGGTGGTGGAACGATCTTCGCCGTAGGTGTTCTGGAATACGTTGGCCCAATAGATTTTGCCGTCCTCCTGGCGGAACTTGTCCCACTCTTCGTCGGTGTACATCTCTTTCAGGTTGGGATACTTTTCCAGGTAATCATCCCAAGGCACCAGGACGCCTGCGTCATAAAGAGACATCATGGCATCGCCGCCATTGATGAAATCCGGATACTCGCCGCCGGCGATGATTGTGCCGATGGCTTCTGCGTCGGTCTGGCCGGTCAGCCAGGTCTCTTTCAGTTTGGCACCGGTCTTTTCGGCAATGATGTTCATAATTTCGTTGTCATCATTGATTTCGGAACCGGGCATTGCGATAAACATCGTAAATTCTTTGATCCCATCGGACGATTCGGACGATGCGGTGGAATCAGAGCCGCCGCCACATGCCGTTAAGCCCAGCAGCATGGCCGCGGACATACTTGCCGCAAATACGCGCCGCCACAATTTTACTTTCATAATTGGCCTCCTGTAAATAGATTTTTCGCCCCTTGCAGGCTTTTTCGATTTAAGTATATATACTAAAAATGTTTTACACAACCGACAAATTCTAGTAAAAACACCTGAAAATTATAGCTTTGCAAATTCAACGGAAGAGGAAATCGCGCTAAACAGCGAAACAATGATACAAAAAAGACAGGCAGTCCCCCGTCCTTGAAGTATTTTGGAAGGCAACATGCCTGCACTTTTGCTTGGTTTATCGTTGTTTTTTGAGAATGCAAAAAACGAAAAGCAAGTGTATGATTATTCTGGTGTGAATTATTTCCCGGGAAATTCAGAATGTGGTTTCTCGGTTTTGCTCTTCCGAAAATGGGAAGGCGTACAGCCTTTCAGCTCGATAAATTTACAAAGGAAATAATCCACATCTTTATAGCCCACATCTTCGGCAATGCGACCGATCCGCTTGTTTGTGTACAATAGCTGGTGGCACGCTTCGTTAATACGGTAAGAACACAAATAGTTTTTAAAGGACTGTCCGTATTTTTTGCGGAAGATTTGCCCTAAGTATGCACTGTTGATATAGTATTTTTTGCCCAAGCCCTGCAACGTCAGGTTTTCCGAGTAGTGTTCCTGGATTTCCTTGTCGATGGAATCCAAAATATCGGTGGAGATATTTTTTCGCAGAAGGGAAAGGTAGTCTGCATACTCGCGTGCAAAGCGGAGCAGATGCTGTCGGCTCCCGCGGGAAATTCCTTCCCGGAAAGACTGCGCGCTGATAAATTGCAGCATTTCCTTCTGGTTGGCTTCGTTGTCCAAATTGGATGCAAGATGCATAAGCCGGAACAAAAGATAATTTAAGTTCAGGGTGATATCTTTGTCATGTACGCCACGCTGCTGCATTTCGGCAAACAAATGGTCTATTTCGGAGCCGATGCGTTCCTGCTCATTCAGTTCAATGGCGGTAATCAACTGATCCAGGGTATCTTTGCACAAAACGGCTCTTTCTTGCGGAACCGATAACTCTTCCTCGTAATAATAGATCGATTTTTGCTGGCGGAAGGCGCAAAGGTTTTTCAGCTCGCAGACGGTATCATACGATTCAGAAACAGTGGTGATATCGTCCACTTTTTTGCCAACCAGAAATCGCAATTCGTGTTGTGTCGAAACGCCCAATTTCTTATAAAAATCCTGGATATACTGTGTTTCGGAACAGCCGGCATTTCGGGCAAGTGCACCGCTGTAAACAAAAGCAATCCCATACCCAACGCGATCCAACGAAGCGTCATAGAAACACCGGCTCCGGTCCTCGCCTAAAATTTGCACACAGCTTTGGTACAGGTCACGCTGCACCATACGGAAGTGGTTCTCATCATCGTCATCATCGCTGTCCGAAGAATGGCAAGCGGAAATTTCAATGTAACGAACGCCGTCCGAAAAATCCAGATGCTTATGCAGATAATCCACGCCGTTGGGATCATATTTGCCGAACAGCAACGAGATCAAACACCGGGCTTGATAGGCCAGTTCGTACTGCTCCGCCATTTTGCTGTTTTGCGAGATGTTATTGTATTTGCTGAGAATGGATAACAGATCTTGCTTTTCCACCGGTTTGAGAAGATAGTCGATACACCCGTAGCGCAGCGCTTTTTGAGCATAGGAAAACTCACTGTATCCGCTCAGAATCACGAAACCGGCGTTGGAAAGATTCTCCCGGCGAACAGTTTCCAGTAATTCAAGTCCGGTCATTTTTGGCATCATAACGTCGGTGATGACAAGGTCAACGGGTAACTTTTTTATGTACTCCAAAGCCTCCTGTCCGTCGGACAGAACGGCAGCCACTTCATAGCCTGCGGCGTTCCAGTCAATCAACGCCTGCAAACCTTGCGCAATACACTGCTCATCATCTACGATAATAACTTTTAACATGTCACTCCGCCCTTATTGCTTTGTTTAGAGGGAACCGAATCGAAACAAGTGTTCCAATGCCCGGCTCGCTTTCCACCGAGAACTGTGCAGTATCCTCCGTCATCATGCGGATGCGCAGGCAGGTGTTCACCATGCCTACGCGTCCTTTTTCTTTTAACATTTTCAGGCTGGCGTTGCGCATCCGGTCTTGAATACGTTCTGCCTCGGCCTCGTCCATACCGCCACCGGTATCTTCAATTTCCATGCAAAGCGCATCGTTTTCTGTATACACGCGTACAAAAATCCAACTGGGAGAAGATTTTGCTTCAATACCGTGCACACAGGCATTTTCCACAAAGGTGGTAATGGTCAATTTCGGAACCAGGATGTTCTGGCAATCTTCCTGCGCATTGATTTGATACGAAAGGCGCTCCCCGAAGCGATATTTTTGCAAGGCCAGGTACGCTTCAACAAACGCCAGCTCACGCTTAATGGTATTGGAATCCGAGGACCAATCCACGTTTTGGCGCACCATTATGGCCAATTTCTGTACCATATCGGCGGTTTCTTCTTCTTTTTTCAGGATGCTGTGCATACGGATGCTTTCCAGTGCGTTGAACAGAAAATGGGGATTGATTTGGCTGTATAAAGCCATCAGCTCTGCGTTCTGCCGGGCAATATCCATCTCCTGCTCTTTCAGTCGGCATCGGTAGACGGTGTCAATCAGGCTGTTCATCCGGTCAGCCATGCGGTTGTAGTTGTCCATCAGACTGCCGATCTCATCTTGACCGCTTGGCCCGGAAATCTTGATCAACACGTCGCTGTCTATCTGGTTGAAAGCTTTTTCCAGACGGAAAAGACGAGAAGTAATGGAATTCTCCAGCAGATTCATCAAAAGCTGCGGGGGAATAATGTTCAGGAGCAGCAGCAGAATCAGGATATGGATGTTTTGGCGAATCAGGGCTAAAACGTTGCCGCTTGGTTCCATCACATAGATGTCCAGATCTTCCCTGTAAAGGGTAAAATGCTGGGACAAGCCTACCGAATCAGACGGGGAGAATGTGTCATAAGGCTGCCAACGATAATTGGGCATTGCGTTCGTAAGCAAAATCCGGTTACCGCTGCATACATAAACTGAATAGTTATACCCCATGTTCTGGAAATCGCGGTCCAGCGTGCTGTAATTGATTTCAATACACGAAAGGCGCTCCGCCTTATCGCTGTAAAGGCCATTCATCCCACGTAAAAACAACACCTGGCGCCCATCTGTTTCATCATAAGAAAAAAGAAGCCGCGGGCTGTAGCCATCCGCAGTATACTGCTGATACCAGGGCTCCTGCGAAACGGTGGATAACCGTGCAAATTCACTGCCGTTTATCAGGGTTTCATTGTCTGCATACACCCGTATGACAGAATTTGTGATCCGGGAAACACCCTGCAGCAAAGAATTGTGGATGTATTCTCGGTAACTTGAAAAATAGTCCCGGGGACTGGCATATTGCCGGCTCACAAAATCCTGGAGGGAGTTATCCATATACAGGCTGGTAGAAATCAGCGCGGAATCTTCTGTGGCGGCGGAAAGCATCGACTGCACTGATTTGGTTATTTTTTCCATCTGGTGCAGCTGCTCGGCATGCTCGTTCTTGGTTAATGCATGTAAAATTACAATATCGGTCAAAAATATGGGGACCAGAATACATAAAAAATAAAGATATCGAAGTTTTTTCTTCAGGCTTAAGTTATTGAGAAAACTCTCCAGCTTGATTCTGACATGATGAAACCGGTTCATTCAAAGCTCCTTACCGGTGAATGTTGCAAAAGGACCTTGCTATTTTTAGCGGTGCAAAGTATAATGCCAGTATAATCCAGCCGCAGAACCATTGTCAATCAAATAACAGATTGAATGGTGTACAATCTGAATCGCTGTTTTTGGTGAATATTTACATCCTGAAAAAAAGGAGGAGAACTCATTGAGAGGCGTTTTTAATCCGGACAGCCCCCTGATGCGCGCCCTGGGCGTTGTGTGGGATCTTATTGTCCTGAATTTGCTGTTCCTGGTTTGCTGCATTCCGGTGGTCACCATTGGCCCTGCCATCACGGCTTTACATTATGTCACCACAAAAATGGCGGGTGAAAAAGACGGCACTCCGGTGGTCGGCAATTTTTTCAAGTCATTCCGGGCAAATTTCCGCCAGGGCGTACTGATGGGAATTCTTTTTGGGGCCGCAGGGGGATTTCTGGGCTATGATATCTATCTTCTATGGCATTCCGGGAATTTCCAAAACAGCATCTTTAAGATTTTGATTCCCGTGGCAGCAATCGCTTATATGATGACCTTCGTATATGCTTTCCCGCTGCTTGCAAGATTCAACAATACGGTTTTAGGTACCATACGGAATGCGTTTATCATGTCTGTGACCTCTTTGCCCAAAACCTTTTCCATGTTGTTGTTGATAGGCGCATGTGTAGCATTTACCCTGTATACACAGACCACATTGCGCTATGGACTGTTTTTGTGGTTTGCGCTGGGGTTCTCTTCGATTGCTTATGCAAATGCATTTGTTTTAAATGGCGTTTTCATGAAGTGCTCGGAGCAGTACTCTTCTCAGATAAATCAGGAGCAGTCTCAGGATACTACGGAGAATTCAGACGGCAAAAAGTAACCGTTTGACGGCATAGAATAAAGCAGAAGAGCGCAGGAGTCATCTCCGGCGCTCTTTTGCTTTGGTCTGGAAATCAGGCTTTCAGAGTAAAGGCAGCAACGCTGCATGCGGGCAAGAGGGAAGTAAAGCTGTTGGTACCAACAGTTATGTTTGTCAACGGCTTCGGCTCGACTTGATGGGGATTATCGAACGTATTGTAGGCAGCCGCGCCGGCACCATCACCGCTAAGAACCTGACCGGTGATGGAAGTAAACTTGCTCAGGCCATCCCAGTGAATTTCAACAGGCACAGAGGAATGATCGCTGAGGTTGACGACGGTAACCAGCACATTGCCGTTATGGTCTTCACTGGCGGAAACGTGCAAATTGGGAACCTTGCAGTCTGCCCCGTCTGCACCGATGAGAGCTGTTTCTGCGTAAGTTTCCAGCTGGCGAGCCCCCTGGTGGCCTTTGAACATATGGAACACGTGATACGTGGGCGTGCAAAGCATCCGCGGCCCGTCGGTAAGAATCATAGCCTGCAGCACATTGACCGTTTGTGCAATGTTGGCCATGACCACCGAATCACAATGATCGCCAAAAATGTTCAGGTTGACTGCAGCGACCAGGGCATCCCGCATAGCGTTTTGCTGGTACAGGAAATGGGGGTTGGTTCCTTCCTCCACATCAAGCCATGTACCCCATTCATCAATTACAAGCCCCAGATTTTTGTTGGGGCAGGCCTGCCGCATCCGTGCGGTGTGGTTTTCAATCAACCCTTTCATCTGAAGAGCTTTATACATGGTAATATAATACTCTTCGCGGCTGAACTTGGTGGCAGAGCCTTTGTGCTCCCATTCGCTGCCGGGAATGGTGTAGTAATGCAGGCTTAAAGCGTCTACCAGCGCCCCGGTCAGTTCAGCAACCCGTTGCGTCCAATCGTAGTTGAAATCACAGGCGCCGCTTGCAATTTTGTAAATCTTGTGGGAAGGATCGTAGTCCCGCAGGAAACTGGCATACTGACGGCACAGATCGGAGTAGTAGTCTGCGCGCATATTGCCGCCGCCGCCCCACATTTCGTTGCCGATTCCCCAGTACTTTACGTTCCAGGGTGCATCCTGACCGTTTTGCCGCCGCAAGTCGGCCATGGGGGAAACGCCGGGCATGTTGCAATATTCGACCCAGTCGCACATTTCCTGTACAGTGCCGGTACCTACATTTCCGTTGATGTATGCTTCGCATCCCAACTGACGGCACAGCTCCATAAATTCATGGGTGCCAAAGGAATTATCCTCCCGTACACCACCCCATGTGGTATTGATCAGCGTCTTACGGGAAGACTTGGGACCGATGCCGTCCCGCCAGTGATAGGTGTCTGCAAAACAACCGCCCGGCCACCGAAGGACGGGAATATCCAGCGCTTTGAGAGCGTTGACAACATCGGTGCGCATTCCATTCTGGTTGGGAATCTCGGAATCTTCGCCTACATACAGGCCGCCGTAAATGCAGCGCCCCAGATGTTCGGCAAAATGCCCGTAGATGTTTTTATTGATGGTGCCGACAGAGCGGTTGCCGTTAATGAAAATCAACATTGACATAGCCTCCTGAATGTGTGGTCCAGTAAACTGCGGTTCATGGAAAAAAGCAAACCGAAGGGGAAGAAAAAAATCGTTTTTTCGGTAGGGTACATTATACCGTTGCTTCTTGCGGGAACCAGATGCGGTAATGTCCGCTTAAAGCAAGCAGCGCAAAAAGATACAGGCAATTGTCATAATAACGCCGCGGTCCGGAACGGAGCGGAGTGCTAAAGAACCGGCGGAGCCATTCATCCGCGCAGGCGTCATCCAGAATCAGGGAACCCTGCGCAATGGTAGCCAGAAGCCCTACAGGATGCAGAGCATTTCCTTCAACGGGTGTGCCGTCGATCAGATAGATGCCGTTTGTTTGCCCGTGTTCCTTTTCTTCAAAAAATTGCTGAATATGTGCAGCTGTTTCTTGGGCCCAACCGTCTTTGTCCCCGAACCATTGGGCATCCAAAGCAATGTTGCCCAACGTGCGGTATGCATCGCTGAAGAACCAGTCGTGACGGTCCGGCTGATCACCCCGATGCGGGCGGCCGTCGTACTCGGCATATTCGGCACTCAATCCGGTACGGGCGTGGCAGGCTTTGCGCAGGTACTGGCGGCTGGCCGCTGCGGCTGCATGCCAGAAAGGACGGTCGCATTCGTCGCTCCACAGAGCAAAAAGTTCATAGAAATGCGGCAAATGATAAGAGGGATCGGTAAATTCACAGTTGGGAACGAATTTGATGAGATGGTTTTCGGGGTTCCACATGGGAAATCCGGAACCGGCTTCTTCGCCTTTGTGTACACATGTGTGCAAGATGCGCCGTGCCCAGGAAGCGTAATCCAGTACCCCTTCGCCGGAACCCCAGCGGTTGGCCGCAAAAAACAGGGACATGGCAAAAAATTCTTCGCCGTCAGGGGCAGGTCCATCGGAATTTTTGCTGCCGTCAGTATGACAGGACCAGGCAAAATAGCCGGCGTTTTCCCCTTCGGTGAGGTACATGTGGGTCACGACCCATCGCCACAGGCAGTCGAATTCCTTCTGGCGATTCATTTGTACGCAGAACATCATTGCGTAGGACATGCCCTCGGTACGGACGTCATGGTTCCCCGTATCCTCTATGTACATCATGTCAGGTCCGGCAAAATGGCAAAGGCGAACCCCCTCCGGACCATAGAACATCTCCTCAAATGTGCTTTCCAGCTTGTTGTCAATTTCGGCCTGCGAATATCCAAGCCGTTCCAGTCTGTTTAAATATTGCCCGCTATAGTAGGCACCTTCCATAATCATTTCAGCTCCTTCTGGACCGTGTAAGAGGTAACCGGTTTACGCGGTCTACTGATTTTGTGACTCACTATAGCAGGTTTTCTATTTTGAAACAAGCGCAAAAAGAGCGAAAAAAACGTTATGAAATCCAAAACCGCGAGGAATATAGCAAGAAATGAGAAAAGGCACTTTGTAAAAACACCTTTTGCCAGAAACCGAAAAATGGACGGGAACAGCAACATTTGCAAATCTTCTTTTTTCATTTCGATTTCCTAAGATATAGTGGGCAGAAATTCTCCATTCAAAAAGCAAGAACCCCATGCAACAACAGTACAAAAAAGAATTGCTTACAGATGCACATGTTTTTTTGAGGAAACAATGACAGTGATTAAAAATTGCTAACTTTATGCGTATGTCCCCAGATGCGGACAGAAAAATAAAAAAGCAAAATACAAGGAAACGTATAGCAAAAAATGAGAAGCACCACCGCGGTATAAGGCTTTATGATAAAGAAAAATAGCGGAACTCAAAAAGTTTATCATGAGAAGGTGTGCCTGAGATGCGTGATCAACGAATTGCTCCACGGGATCCCATCCCCCAACGAGAGGCTCTGTATATCCTGGTAGATAAGCCCGTTGGTGGCGGAGGCTCCGATGCCGAATCCAACCGATTCCCTGTTTTCTTGAACGATGAGCGTTTGGTAACATTCGCAAAAATCGTGGGTGGTGTTCAGGACGAGAAAATTCTAGAAATGCTGCGGACTGCTAAAGGATTCCGCCGGTTGGTTCACAGCATTGGTGTGAGCGTTGTCAGTGATGCGCCTGATAAAGCGGCCGTCTTTAGCATGTATTTTTCGGGGGAACACGGCACAGAAGGAGGCAGCGGCAAGATTTCTCTGTGTACCAACGGCGTCGAAACCATCCTGGAAATGGCTTCCGTAGAGGAACAAGATACGGATGCTGTTCCCGGCAAGTTCTTGATAGAACTCCCCCGTGAAGAAGACACCGCCCTTGTTACGGTCAAATTTTACCTTCATGACGGGTACCATGCGCCACGATTTGATCCGGATCCGCCGGTTGAATTTGATACGCCACAGTATAACGCAATGATTGCGCGTTCGTGCTTGAGTACAGGGAACAATGCACGGATCAAGCGGGTTCTGGGGGATCTGCGTTCTGGTAAGCCGATAACCCTAGCTTTTCTTGGTGGTTCTATCACACAGGGCGCCGGCGCAGTTCCCGAACAGGAAAAATGTTATGCCCGTCTGACCTTTGAAGCAATCCGGGACAAATACTCCTCTGCACCTGATCAAGTGAATTATATCAAAGCCGGCGTAGGCGGAACCCCATCACAGCTGGCTTTGAATCGCTATGATCGGGATGTCACACGCAATGGTACGGTATCCCCGGATCTGGTCGTGGTAGAATTCGCCGTCAATGATTTGGGGGATGAAACCAATGGATGCTGCTACGAAAGTCTGGTGCATCGTATCTGGAATGATCCCGGCGAACCGGCCGTTATTCTCTTGTTTTCTGTCTTTGCAAATGACTGGAACCTGAAAGAGCGGTTAGCTCCCGTGGGATGGCGGCATGAATTGCCCATGGTGGATGTGCTGGAAGCGGTCAGCCCCCAGTTCGGAGCAACGGCTGCGCAGCGGAGTGTGATTACCAAGCGGCAATACTTCTATGATACCTATCATCCTTCGAACGCTGGGCATCGCATCATGAAGGATTGCTTGATGTATCTGTTACAGCGTCTGGATGCCCAACAGAGTATGGCACCTGCCAAAGAAGCGCCGCCCTATTACAGTTTCTACTTCTCTGCGATGCAGGCGTATGACCGCAGTAACTTGCCACTTGACATCTCTGTGGACCCAGGAAGCTTTACCGGTACCGATGAAGATCTGCAGATGGTTGCATTGGATAATGACACTTACAATACAGCGCAGTTTCCTTTCAACTGGAAAAAAACGTCCGGAAAGAAACCGTTTCAAATGGAGTTGGTATGCAAGTCACTCCAAATGGTTTTTAAAGATAGCGCATCCTTGGATTTTGGAAGAATTCGCGTAACAGTAGACGGGCAGACGGTTGCATATTATGACCCGAGGGAAGTGGGATGGACCCATTGCCACGCAACAATTCTGTTTGCAGAAGAAACCGCCGGCAAGCACCACATAGAAATCTGCATGGCGCCGGAGGATGAAGGTAAGACCTTCACAATCCTTGGCTTTGGCGTTGTGCGCTAATGATACAAAATAAGAAGAAAGGGGTACGTACAAAATGAAAGATCGTAACCAAAAACTGGAACAATACCGGGAGCGGGCACGCGCACTGGTTGCACAAATGACGCTGAAAGAAAAAGTCAGCCAGATGCTCAGCTGGTCTCCGGCCATTCCGCGTCTGGGCATCCCTGCATACAACTGGTGGAACGAGGGCATTCATGGCGTGGGACGCGCTGGAACGGCAACCGTATTTCCGCAGGCAATTGGTCTGGCTGCGTCTTTTGATGAGGACTTACTGGGCCAGGTCGGGGAAGCCGTCGGCGTGGAAGCGCGTGGTAAATACAACATGTATCGCAGCTATCAGGACCGGGATATCTATAAAGGCCTGACAATCTGGGCGCCGAATGTAAATATATTCCGTGACCCGCGCTGGGGCAGAGGGCACGAAACCTATGGCGAAGATCCGTATCTGACCTCTCGCTTGGGCGTACGCTTTGTGGAAGGTATGCAGGGTGATGACCCGGACTATCTGCGCGCCGCTGCCTGTGCCAAGCATTTCGCAGTCCATTCTGGCCCTGAAGATCAGCGGCACTATTTTGATGCCAAAGTTTCCCAACAAGATTTGTGGGAAACGTACCTTCCGGCCTTTCGTGCACTTGTAAAGGAAGCCGGGGTGGAAGCAGTCATGGGGGCCTATAACCGCACAAACGGTGAACCGTGCTGCGGCAGCAAAACCCTTCTTGTGGACATTCTGCGCGGAAAGTGGAATTTCCAGGGGCATGTTACGTCCGACTGCTGGGCAATCAAGGATTTCCATGAAGGGCATATGGTCACGTCCGGCCCGGTGGATTCCGTGGCCCTGGCCGTAAACAACGGGTGTGATCTCAACTGCGGCGATCTGTACGCGTATCTGGAAGAAGCTGTGGCAGAAGGCAAGGTAAAAGAGGAAACGATCGACCGAAGCCTGGTCCGGCTGTTTACGACCCGCATGAAATTGGGCATGTTTGATGCGGAAGAAAAGGTGCCCTACAACAAAATCGGGTATGATGCGGTAGATAGCCGGGAAATGCAGGCCCTGAACCTGGAAGTGGCCGAGAAGGTTCTGGTTCTGCTGAAAAATGAAAACCATACCTTGCCGCTGGATAAAAGTAAGCTGCATCGGGTCGCAGTGGTCGGACCGAATGCGGACAACCGTAAGGCTTTGGTTGGTAATTACGAGGGAACAGCATCCCGGTATATGACGGTTCTGGATGGAATCCAGGAGTATCTGGGAGAAGATGTGCAGGTCCGCTACTCTGAGGGATGTCATCTGTATGCAGATAAGATTCAGGAACTGGCAAAACCCAATGAGCTTATCAGCGAAGTACGCGGCGTATGTGCGGAATGTGATGTGGTGATTTGCTGCCTGGGCTTGGATGCGGGCCTGGAAGGTGAAGAAGGCGACCAGGGAAACCAGTTTGCCAGCGGCGACAAGCAGTCTCTTTCTCTGCCGGGAAACCAGGAGTCTGTACTAAAAGCCTGCATCGAGAGCGGAAAACCTGTGGTGGTGGTGGTGCTGAGCGGCAGTGCGTTGGCCTTGGGCACCGCGCAGGAAGGGGCAGCCGCCGTTCTGCAGGCATGGTACCCCGGTGCCCAGGGCGGCCGGGCCGTAGCGCGTGCCTTGTTCGGGGAATGCAATCCGCAGGGTAAGCTGCCGGTCACTTTTTATCATTCGGATGAGGATCTGCCTGCATTCACGGATTATGCAATGAAGGGACGCACCTACCGCTATATGGAAAAAGAACCGCTTTACCCCTTCGGTTATGGCCTTTCTTACAGTCATTTTACCTTCCGGGATGCCAAGGCCGATGCTGCACAGATTGGGCCGGACGGTGTGGATGTAAGGGTAACGGTAGTCAACGACGGGCAGTACCGCGGCCGTGAAACCGTTGAAGTTTATGTCAAGGCCGAACGCCCTGGCACACCGAATGCGCAGCTGAAAGCACTGGCAAAAGTGGACCTTATGCCTGGGGAAGAAAAGTGCGTTACGCTGCATCTGCCGCAGTGTGCTTTTGCTCTTTGCAACGAGGAGGGCATTTCGGAAGTGCTGCCGGGTGAATATACCGTTTGGGTAGGAGGAAGCCAGCCCGATGCACGCAGCATCCTGCTGACGGGACAGAAACCACTCAACATCCTGCTGCATCAAAAGGAGAAAGTTGTTATCTCCGACTGATGTCCCCTCCTGAGCCCCATCTTTCCGTTTGTTGGAGATGATTTGATGAGTGATACGATTTACGCAGATCACGCTGCTACGACCCCGCTTGAACCGGAAGCCTGGGAAGCGATGTGTTATTGGCTTACTAAGGATTTTTCCAATCCGGCAGCCTTGTATCGAAGCGGAATTGCTGCACATCAAGCAGTAGAGCGAGCGCGCCAAAGCGTGGCAGAATGCCTGAGATGCAGCGCATCACAAATCTTTTTCACATCCGGCGGCAGCGAAAGCAACACGTGGGCAATCCTGAGCGGTGCCAGCAGAGCAGGCATCGGTAGCAGAGAAGTTGTCACTACGCCTATTGAACATCACTCGGTCGGTAGAGCATGCGCATCGCTAAAAAAAAGCGGAATAGCTGTATATACGTTACCGGTCAGCGAAGAAGGGAAAATAGATTTGCCTGCCTTGCTGCGGGCTCTGGAACGGCAGCCCAGATTGGTGACCATTCAATACGCCAACAACGAGGTAGGCACGATTCAGGACATTCCTACCATTTCCACCCTTTGTCAAAAAAAAGGTGTATTGCTCCATGTGGATGCTGTACAGGCAGTAGGGCATATCCCCGTGGCATTAGACGGCATCGATTTTCTCAGTGCTTCCGCGCATAAATTTGGCGGCCCCAAAGGCATCGGCTTCCTGTATGCACGAAATCCTGCTTTGTTGAAGCCTTTAATTTTTGGTGGCGAACAACAGAGCGGATTACGCCCCGGAACGGAACCGGTAGCTCAGATTGTAGGGCTGGCATGCGCGCTCAAACTAGCCTGCAAACAGATGGAGCAGCATGCCGCATTCAAACGAATGTTAGCAGAAGAATTTTGCCAAACACTTCGTCAATCTTGGACAGAAGTATATTTCAATAGTACCAAAGCAGGCTTGCCTGGTTTGGTTAGCGTGGGGCTGCCAGGCTACGAGGGTCAGAATCTTACCTACCGGCTAGATGTGGCCGGCGTGTGTGTTTCACCGGGTGCTGCGTGCGATAACACAAGGAGCCGCAATGCCTCCCATGTATTGCTGGCCCTGGGGGGAACTGCGGCTCGTAATGCATTGTGTACACTTCGGTTTAGTTTTGGCCGGGCCAATCAGCCCGGCGATGGAACGCAAGCTGCACAAAGGCTGGTGAAGATTCTTCAATCTATGCCCAAACGCTCTCTGTGATTGTCTTCTCGGAACCTTTTGTCTGAAACCGTACGAATTCAGACGGAGGGCGTCCGGCGGGTGCCTGTTATTCCTGCGGAGTAGAAAAGCCCAACCCCAACTTTCGGAATTCGCTGGGCGTACAGCCAATCTGGAATTTAAAAATCCGGTTGAAGGTGGCCAGCGAATTAAACCCCGAACGCATGGCTACTTCCGTAATGGGCAAGGAGAAATCCGCAAGCAGGGATTTGGCGTAGAGAAGCCGCCGCCCCAACAGATAATTGTGACAGGTAGTCCCTGTTATTTCTTTAAAAAGTCTTGCAAAGTGGTACTTACTGAATCCTGCTTCGTTGGCCAATTCGTCCAAAGACAAATCTTCTGTGCAGTGAGCGTTAATGTAATTACATAACATGGAAAAACGCTCTTGCTGTTCTTTTTGCCGTAGGGAAGAGATGTTTTCATGCGGTGCATTCTGATGGAGCTTGCGGCCTATGATTGCGAAAAAGTGCAGCATCAGCGAAGACAGCTCGCAATCCCGAAAGACCGCCGTACCAAAGTATTCTTCTTCCATCCGGGTCATCAAGGCCAGAAGTTGGTCGTTAAACTGCGGTTGATCCTGATATCGCAACAGCTTGAAGGGATGTAGAGTGGCAAAAAAAAGCGCAAGCTCGTGGAACTGCTCAAACATTGCGGTACTAAAATTCAAAATGTACCGTTCGCCCTCCTTTGGAGCTATAATGCTGTGCAATTCACCTGAGCCGATGAACAGTATGTCATGGGGTTTCAAATAAAGAATTTCGCCTGCAACGGTCACATTATAGGTGTTTTTAATCGGGCAGATGATTTCCCCAGGGACATGCCAGTGTAACGGGAAGTCTTCCGCTGAATTGTTGTGATATAACCGGATATTGGAAGCGAGTGTAAAGTCTACAGTTTCGGTGGTACCGTTCAATTTTTCAATCATAGAAAATTCCTCTTAATCATGACGGTAGCCGCAATCATAACTCTTCAACAAAAAGATTGATAAAATGCAATGCTGCACCAAGTGGAACAGCGTGCTTGGGGTAATGACAAAGGGAAATATATTCAGCTTCATCATCAAACGGATCGCGGCTGGCCGTCAGCCCCCGGAGCTCCTTTAAAAAAGGAGCGAGATATTGAGCAACATACCCACCCAGCACAATACGACAGTCAAACATCATACGGATTGTGGCAAGAGCCGACGCCAAATGGCGGAGATAATCTTTCCATAACGTTTGGTATGCTAAGTTCCCGGCTTCCAAGCCGGCAAAAAACTGCTCCACGGAGATACCCAAATCGGTAGAAATTCGATCAGAAGAACAGTAAGCTTCCAGACAGCCACGCAAACCACACTTACAGGAAAGCCCTTCCGGCTGCACACAAATGTGCCCGAACTCGCCGCTGCGGCCATTCAGACCGGTATAAGGAACACCGTTCATAAGGATAGCGCCGCCTACGCCACCTTCTAATGAGATATATGCCATGCAATCGGAATCTTGCTGAACGTACCATTCAGCATACCCGCCGCTGGTCGCATCATTACAAACAGCAACGGGGTAAGGGATACTACAAATCAGTGGATGGATATCTTGATCTCGCAAATTAAGTGTCGGTGCAGTGATCACACAAGTCCTATCGGCATTAAAAATCGCTGGTAGCGCGATTCCAATCCCCAGCAGTTTTTCGCGGTTCAGACCAAATCTGTTTAGAAAATTTTCCAAATCGGCTGCAAGGAAGTTCCCCATCTCCTTCATGTTGTTGCAATGGGGATGACCATACTTTTGGTATGCAATTTCATCCAGCCGGAGGTTAGCTGCAACAATCCGAAAATGACTTTCTGTGACAGAAACGCCCAAAGAAAAGCGCGCATTTTCATTAATAGTTAATTGAAGAGGACGGCGTCCACCCGTAGATTCTCCAACCCCATCGATGCGCACCAACCCCGCTTGTGTCAGTTCGTTCAGATTTTGATGTACAGTTGGCATACTGAAATTGAGGCTGTCAGCAATCTCCTGCTTAGAACATCCGGGTGCCTTGTAAATATATTGATAAATCTGGTTCCGGGTCAAGCGACGGCGTTCGGTAGGCGGCGGCGAAAGCTTTTTCATATATAATTCCTTTAACTTTTTAAAAGTGAAATCAATGTAAAACACTTTCATCTTACCCAACCGCAACAAAAAAGTCAACCAAATCATATATTTTTGTAGATATATGGTGATAATTTTCAAATGCTTTTGTTGGTTTTGATGATTGACACTGATGTATGCTTGCAGTATCATATGTAAAGAACTTATATAAATGTTCTTTATAAAAGAATAGCGAGAAAGGCGGTATTCTTATGTTGTATATCGGCGTAGATCTGGGTACCTCGGCGTGCAAATTCCTTCTGGTGGACGAAACCGGCAAGGTATGCAATCAGGTTACCCGGGAATATCCCCTGAGTATGCCCCACACAGGCTGGAGCGAACAGGACCCCGCTGCCTGGTGGCAGGCGTGTCTGGAAGGAATCCCCGCCCTGCTGCAGGGGTTTGATTCGGCGCAGGTGCAGGGCATCGGCATGGGCGGCCAGATGCACGGTCTGGTGGCACTGGATGCCGCCGACAGGGTGCTGCGCCCGGCCATTTTGTGGAACGATGGCCGTACCGCCAAGCAGACCGATTATCTGAACAAGGAAATCGGCCGAGAAACTTTGAGCAAATACACCGGCAACATTGCCTTTGCAGGGTTCACCGCCCCCAAGATCCTGTGGATGAAGGAGAACGAGCCTGAACTTTATGCGGCTATTGCCAAGATCATGCTGCCCAAGGATTATTTGGTCTACCGCATGACCGGTGTGCACGCCACCGACTATTCCGATGCTTCGGGCATGCTGCTCCTGGACGTGGAGCACAAGTGCTGGAGCAAGGAAATGTGCGAAATCTGCGGTGTCAAGGAAGAATGGCTGGCCCATCTCTATGAAAGCTGGCAGTTTGTGGGCACCTTGAAACCGGATGCAGCCGCCGCCTTGGGTCTGCCCGAAAGTGTAAAGGTCTGTGCCGGTGCGGGAGATAACGCCGCCGCAGCTGTGGGCACTGGCACGGTTGGGAAAGGTCACTGCAACATCAGCCTGGGTACCTCCGGCACGGTGTTCATCAGCAGCGAAGCATTCGGCGTGGATGCCACCAATGGTCTGCATGCTTTTGCCCATGCGGACGGCGGCTGGCACCTGATGGGTTGCATGCTCTCCGCTGCCTCCTGCAACAAGTGGTGGATGGACGACATCCTCAAGGTCACCGATAAGGACTACCCCGCCGAACAGGCCCCTATTACCCGGGACAAGCTGGGCCGCAACCCCGTCTTTTTCCTGCCTTACCTTATGGGCGAGCGCAGCCCGATCAATGATACCGACGCTCGCGGCACCCTCATCGGCTTGAGCATGGACACGACACGTGCAGATATCACACAAGCCGTACTGGAAGGTGTGGCGTTCGCCATCCGGGATTCGGTGGAAACCGCCCGCTCCATCGGCGTGGAGATCCCCCGGTCCAACATCTGCGGCGGCGGTGCCAAGAGCCCGCTGTGGTGTACCATCATGGCCAACGTATTGGGGATTCCGCTGGATATTCTGGTTACCGAACAGGGGCCCGGTTACGGCGGTGCGCTGCTGGCCATGGTCTGCTGCGGTAAATATGCGACCGTGCAGGAGGCCACCAATGCCCTGGTGCATGTCAGCCGTACCATTGAGCCTGATTCGGAGCTCACTGCCCTGTATGAAAAACGGTATCAGAAATTCAAGCAGATCTACCCCACCTGTAAGCCGCTGTTCAAAGAACTTGCCAAGTAACAAGTTAAGAAAAAGGGAGGAAAAACAAATGACCATCTATCCTGTTACTGCCCCCGAGTTTGCCCCTTACGGCCGTGTCATCACCGGATATGAAACCGAATGCAAGGCCGTGGTCGAGGCCCTGAACATTTCCACCCCGCTGCCGGAGGGCACCGACTATCTGGCTGAAGATCCGGCCCTGCAAAACCTGCCGGAATCCGCCGCACTGGGGGCTTCGCTCTTTGGCGGTATGCCCTTCCAGATGGGCTGGTGCAACGGCCACAACACCAAACTGAACTGCCTGGAATACCATCGGGACAGCGAGTTCAACCTGGGCAACGCTGATTTCATCCTTTTGCTGGCCAAGCAGGATGAGATTGCGGACGGCAAGCTGGACACCGGCAAGGTGAAGGCTTTCCGTGTTCCCGCGGGTACTCTGGTGGAAGTTTACGCCACCACCCTGCACTACGCCCCCTGCCACACCAACCCGGCCCAGGGCTTCAAGGTGCTGGTGGCTTTGCCCAAAGGCACCAACACCGACAAGCCGAATCTGCCCACCAAGGGCGGGGACGATGCATACCTGTGGGCCTGCAACAAGTGGTTGCTGGCCCATCCCGAATCCGGCGAAGCCGCCCAGGGTGCTGTGGCGGCCCTGACCGGTGAGAATATCGATATCGAAAAAGATTTGTAAACAGAATCATCCACATAGAAAACGGAGGAATTTGACATGAAGTCCACCAACATTCCCGAAGTCCGTCTGGGTATTGTAGCCGTCAGCCGCGACTGCTTCCCCATTGCCCTGTCCACCCAGCGCCGCCAGAACATCGTGGCCGCCTGCAAGACCAAAGGTTTTGAGCCCTATGAGTGCAGCGTCACGGTGGAAAACGAAGCCGATATGCTCAAAGCCGTGGAAGAAGTAAAGGCCGCGGGCTGCAACGCCCTGACGGTGTTCCTGGGCAACTTCGGCCCCGAAACTCCCGAAACCCTGATCGCCAAATACTTCGACGGCCCCGTCATGTTTGTGGCGGCTGCCGAGGGCGACGGCGATATGATCAACGGCCGCGGCGACGCCTACTGCGGTATGCTGAACTGCTCCTACAACCTGGGTATGCGCCACCTGAAGGGCTATATTCCCGAGTATCCCGTGGGCACCGCCGAGGAACTGGCCGACAAGATGGCTGAGTTCGTACCCATTGCCCGTGCCATTCTGGGTGTCAAGGACCTGAAGATCATCACCTTCGGCCCGCGCCCCCAGGACTTCTTTGCCTGCAACGCCCCCATCAAGGGCCTGTATGAGCTGGGCGTGGAGATCGAGGAGAACTCCGAGCTGGACCTGCTGGTGTCCTACAAGGCCCATGCCAACGATCCCCGCATCGCCGATGTCTGCGCCGACATGGCCGCCGAAATGGGCGAGGGTAAATACTACCCCGACCTGCTGGCCCGCATGGCCCAGTTCGAGCTGACCCTGCTGGATTGGGCCGAAGCCCATAAGGGAAGCAAGAAGTATGTGGCCTTTGCGGACAAGTGCTGGCCCGCCTTCCCGTCCCAGTTCGGCTTTGAGCCCTGCTATGTAAACTCCCGTCTGGTTTCCCGCGGTATCCCCGTCTCCTGCGAGGTGGATATCTACGGTGCCCTGTCCGAGTACATCGGCATGTGCGTCTCCGGCGATACCGTCACCCTGCTGGACATCAACAACAGCGTGCCCAAGTACATCTACGACGAGGACATCGCCGGCAAGTTCGATTACAAGCTCACTGATACCTTCATGGGCTTCCACTGCGGCAACACACCTTCCTGCAAGATGTGCGCCGACCGTGCGGTGAAGTACCAGCTGATCCAGCACCGTCTGCTGGAGCCCGCGGGCAGCGATCCTGACTTTACCCGCGGCACTCTGGAAGGCGACATCGCCGCTTCCGATATTACCTTCTACCGCCTGCAGTGCGACAGCGAGGGCAACCTGCGCTCCTATATTGCCGAGGGCGAGGTGCTGCCGGTGGCTACCCGCTCCTTTGGCGGCATCGGTATCTTCGCCATCAAGGAGATGGGCCGCTTCTACCGTCACGTCCTGGTGCAGAAACGCTACCCGCACCATGGCGCCGTGGCCTTCGGCCATTACGGCAAGGTACTGTTCGAGGTGTTCAAGTACCTGGGCATCGGCGATATCGCCTACAACCAGCCCGCCGGTAACCGGTATCCCACCGAAAACCCCTTCGCCTGATTGAATTGTCCATACGCGAAAAAATATGCTGAAAGGATGGTACTGTTATGAAATTCTTCATTGATACCGCTAACGTGGAGGAAATCCGCAAAGCCAACGACATGGGCGTCATCGCCGGTGTTACCACCAACCCCAGCTTGATCGCCAAGGAAGGCCGCGACTACGCCGAGACCCTGGCCGAGATCGCCACCATCGTGGACGGCCCCATCAGCGGCGAGGTGAAAGCCACCACCACCGACGCCGAGACCATGGTGAAAGAGGGCGAGGCCATCTACGCCCTGGACCCCAAGCACATGGTGGTCAAGATCCCCATGACCGCCGAGGGGCTCAAGGCCATCAAGGCGCTGAGCGCCAAGGGCATCCCCACCAACTGCACCCTGATCTTCAGCGCCAATCAGGCGCTGCTGGCCGCCCGCGCCGGTGCCACCTACGTCAGCCCCTTCCTGGGCCGGCTGGACGATATTTCTCAGCCGGGCATCGAACTGATTCAGAACATTCACGACATGTTCCTGAATTATCCCGACATTGAGACTCAGATCATCGCCGCCAGTGTGCGCAACCCCATCCATGTGAACGATTGCGCCCTGGCCGGTGCCGATATCGCCACCGTCCCCTATAAGGTCATTGAGCAAATGATTCATCATCCGCTGACCGATTCGGGCATCGAAAAGTTCAAAGCCGACTATGTAAAGGTGTTTGGTGAGTAATATGACAAAGGAAGAACGCTTGAAGCTGCAGATTGCAGCCTGCAAGGTGCGGATGGGCGTCATCGAGGCCACCCACGGGGCGAAGTCCGGCCATCCGGGCGGCAGCCTGTCGGCGGCGGACCTGTTTGCCTATCTGTACAACCAGGAGATGCGGATCGACCCCGCCAACCCCAAGTGGGAGGACCGGGACCGGTTTGTGCTCTCCAAGGGACATACCGCGCCGGGGCTGTACAGCGCGCTGGCCTACCAGGGATTTTTCCCGGTGGAGGACCTGCCCACCCTGCGCCACATTGACAGCTATCTGCAAGGCCACCCCAATATGAACACGGTGCCCGGTGTGGATATGTCCACCGGCAGCCTGGGCCAGGGCGTTTCCTGCGCCGCGGGCATGGCCAAAGCCGCCAAGTACCTGCACAAGGATGACGTTCGCGTCTATACCCTGCTGGGCGACGGCGAGATCGAGGAGGGCGAAGTGTGGGAATCTTTCCTCTTCGCCGCCAAGTACAAACTGGACAATCTCTGTGTCATTATTGACCTGAACGGGCTGCAGATCGACGGCCCCACCAGCGAAGTCATGCCCACCGACCCGGTGGATGCCAAGCTGCGGGACTTCGGATTCCGCACGGTGTCCATCAACGGCCATGACTTTGTCCAGATGGATGATGCCTTCCAGTACTTCCACTGGCAGACCGGCGCGCCCACGGCCATCCTGATGCATACCACCAAGGGCAAGGGCGTCAGCTATATGGAAAACCAGGTGGGCTGGCACGGCAAGGCCCCCAACGATGAGGAATACAAGATCGCCATGGAGGAGCTCAAGGCCCAGCTGGCGGGACTGGAGGCACAGCTATGAGTGAGGTCAAAAAGATAGCCACCCGGGACAGCTACGGTGCGGCGCTGGTGGAACTGGCGCAGGACCATCCCGACGTGGTGGTGCTGGATGCCGACCTGGCCGCCGCCACCAAGACCGGCGTGTTCAAGAAGGCCTACCCCGACCGCCATTTTGACTGCGGCATCGCCGAGAGCAACATGATGGCCACCGCCGCCGGCATGGCGGCCATGGGGCTTGTGCCTTTCGCCTCCAGCTTTGCCATGTTTGCCGCGGGCCGCGCCTTCGAGCAGGTGCGCAACTCCATCGGCTACCCCCACCTGAACGTCAAGATCGGCGCCACCCACGGCGGCATCTCGGTGGGCGAGGACGGTGCCTCCCACCAGTGCTGCGAGGATTTCGCGCTTATGCGCTCCATCCCCGGCATGACGGTGCTCTGCCCGTCGGACGACGTGGAAGCCCGCGCCGCTGTGAAGGCAGCCTACGAGCACCAGGGCCCTGTCTACCTGCGGTTCGGCCGTCTGGCGGTGCCTGTGATCCACGACGAAGCCAACTTCAAGTTCGAGATCGGCAAGGGTGAACAGCTCACCGAGGGCAACGACGTGGCCATCCTCGCCACCGGCCTGGAGGTGGGCGAAGCCCTCACCGCCGCCGAACAGCTGAAAAACGAGGGCATCCAGGCCCGGGTCATCAACCTCTGCACCATCAAGCCGCTGGACGAGGAAATTGTGATTAAAGCTGCCAAGGAATGCGGTGCCGTCGTCACCTGCGAGGAGCACAGCATCCTGGGCGGCCTGGGCGAAGCGGTGGCCGCGGTGCTGGGCGAGCAGTGCCCGACGAAGATGCGCCGTGTGGGCGTAAAGGATGTCTTCGGCCACTCCGGCCCCGCCTGGGACCTGCTGGAGCAGTTCGGCCTGCGCAGCGACGCCATCGTCGCGGCCGTGAAGGAGCTGGTCTGAAATGATTGCCATTGGCTGTGATCATGGCGGCTATGAACTCAAACAGAAAATTCTGGCTCACCTGCGGCAACGTGGAGTGGAATACAAGGATTTTGGGTGTGATTCTACGGCGTCCGTGGATTATCCCGCCTATGGCAAGGCTGTAGCCCATGCCGTAGCGTCGGGCGAGTGCGAAAAAGGCATTGTTATCTGTAGTACGGGCATTGGCATCTCTATTGCCGCCAATAAGGTGCCGGGTATCCGCTGCGCCCTGTGCGGCGACTGTTTTTCCGCCAAAGCCACGCGGTTACATAACAACGCCAATGTGTTGGCATTGGGAGCCCTCGTCACCGGACCTGGTCTGGCGTTAGACATTGTGGATCTTTTCATTGATACTCCATTTTCTGGTGAGGAACGCCATTGTCGCCGCATCGCACAACTGGAGGAACGATAATGTTTGAATTGTGCGCCTCCATTCTGGCTGCTGATTTTGCCAACCTAGCTCGGGATGTACAGATAGCTGACTCAGCTGGCGTAGATGCCTTCCATATTGACATTATGGACGGACATTTTGTACCTGCTATCTCCTTCGGCATCGATATGGTGCGTACCATGAGCCGCCTAACTAGCAAACCTTTGGACGTGCACCTCATGGTGGAAAGCCCGCTTCTTTTTCTACCAGGGTTAGCAGGTTTGGGTGTAACACGTGTCTCTGTACATTATGAGATTTCCGGAGGTCCAAATGACGCTCTTCAGGCCATATGTTCCGCGGGCATGCAGGCAGGACTGGTACTCAGTCCCGAAACTCCAGTGAAAGCAGCCCTACCTTATCTGAAAGACATTTCTCAACTGCTACTGATGACGGTGCAACCGGGACGAGGTGGACAAATCTATCTACCCGGCAGCGACGAGAAAATAGCTACTGCTTGTTCCATGCTGCAAGCGCAGAGAAGCAACGCTGTCATTCAGGTAGATGGTGGCATCACCTCCAGCACTTTACCTAGTGCCTACTCAGCAGGGGCTCGGAGTATCGTAGCCGGTAGTGCTGTATTTCATGGAAAAATCAAGGAAAACATTTCTAAACTCAGAAACAATTCAGTTTATACCTTGTGCCATTGATTTGTTATACAACCAAATCGCTCCAGTAAAGATATTGTAGGCTACAAAGGCAACCGGAGAGAAACCAAAAAGGTTTCTCTCCGGTTTTTCTTTAAGAAAACCAGTGTGCAGAAACATTACACTGAAATTGTAAAAAACGGAATCGCTTTTATGCTTTCTCTTACTCGCACGCATTCTTTATGCGAAACAGAAAATTTATTGCCAATTATTTCAGATACATTTTTCACTTCAGAAAAAATATTCGCATTTACTCAACTATACTGCGAGGGATAAGTTTTGACAATAAATTTTCACGCCTTCGCTCCGCTTGCAGCAGGGTGGGTATCGACTCCTTTGACTACCTTTACTTGATACGCTATAATTATGGAAATAATCATCCTATTCATACCGAAGGTGATTGACATTGAAAAAACAACCATATAGAAGGCCTTGGCATTTTTGGTGCATTACCTTGATTGCGCTTTTTTTCTATGCCATTGGCAGTTATGATTTTATAAACGTCGCCATAAAAAATGAGTATTATCTTTCCAAAATGTACACACCAGAAGGCGTAGCTTACTTTTTAGGTTATCCATTGCCGTTGCTCTTCCTATTTGGTCTGAATATTGCAGCAGGACTTTCAGGAATCCTGCTCGCCCTGTTCCATCCAAAGATTTCCTGGAAATCACTTCTTTTGTCCGGCACTGCTAATACCCTTCTTATATTTATCACGGTAACATTCATGGATCGTCTACGCATCATTGGTCTGACCATGACAGGAACGGATATGCTTGTGTGCGCAGCCACCTTTGCTTTGGCATTTTACTATTCACACCTTGAAAACGCCGAATGAACTCTTGAAACGGGCATGCTTTCATAAAAAGGGGAAAGCAATCCTGCATGATAAAAGGAGCTGTGCCGTTGGCAACAGCTCCTTTTCGGTTATTTGTATCTATGATGTTTGTGTGGCACGTTATCATCGATAAATTACTGCATTCTCCACCATTCCGTTTCGAACAGCTTCAGCAAAATTCTTTCCATATTGGATCTTTTCCCTATGTGTGAGTGTTTCCCACATCGAAGGACAAGATATCTTTGCTGTAAACGCATTTCCCACTCTATTTGGAGGCAACTTGCTCGATTAATTTTTTATAACACTACAGCATAACGATCCATTTTTCCTCTTCGTTTTATTTCTTCCAGCATTGTCTTAAAAAGTTGAAGCAAAAAAGATATCCGGGAGCCAGATCTCCATTGCTCACCGTATAAAATCATGTTCGGCTGATCCCTCCGTTCCGCCACCTCAGCGCTCCGTCGTTTCAAGCCGTTGATATTTTTTAATATACTCCTCCAACTCCACTATTTTTCTTTTTATTTCAGCGATGATTACCTCCGGCGCATCGGTCGTTATCTTTTTTCTCGCCACGGTCTTGATTATAAAATCGTTTCTTTCCGGATTGGCGCACATTTCAAATGGGCATTCGGTATAACGCAACCTCTCATAGTAGCTGCATTGGATTTTCCTGCTGTACCCGGAAATCCAAATCTCAAATTCACAGGTGCGGTGCATAAATACGACTTGGATTTTAAGACCTGCCTCTTTCAGGCTTTTCGTTGTAGCCTGAAAGTACGAAAAATCCATTTGATTTTCTACCACTCTGCCCATAAACATATATTCCGGCATCTCTTTTTCCAGCTTTGAAGAAATATATCGGATGAGCTTTAGAATTTGTTGATAACACTTTTGAAGATTGGTTGTCTCCGTGATACGCTTGTACTCTTTAAACAAGTCTTGTTCAAACTGCATCCTGAGCTCTCCTTGTTTTCTGTAATTGATTTATTACCTGCGGCATAGACGGTTTCTTTTGCAAAACAACCCTGATTTTTTTACAAAAAAACCGGTCAACCATTCGGTTGACCGGTTTGGTGGCATGAGTTAACAGAATAGATATATTTGGCAATTCTTGGAAAACCGGCCTTTTTGGAGTAATCAACTGTTGCCAGGCATCCTCCGACCAGATCCTCTGCCAAAATACCTATTCTTTGCACTTAAATTATAGCATGTACAAGGAGAAAACACAACACTTTTACTTCAAGTTATCGTTCTCCACGAGCCCTTTTTTTGCTGGGCTGCTGACTCTGCTTCCACTTCCCTTGGAAGAGTTCTTCGGTAGTACATTCTTCAGGGTAATAGAAGTTTTTTCGCACCCAACCGTTTTCTTGGTAGACTTCCGTAATGATACGATCGGACAGAACCTCAATAATGATATCCTCTCCGATTGATGTTTTCCCAAGGAGCGGTACAGGGTACTGCTCGTGATTCTTACACAATTCACGCATCGAGGCCCAATCGCCCGAATCAAAGACCACTTGCTTCAGCACTTCATCCGATATTCGCAATCATCCTTTCCCATCTATGATGTTCTTCATTCAGCAAGATGTAAAGCACATCGGAGGGTCGGGAACTCCGTCTGTGATTATTTCCTTGGCCATCTCAAGTACAATCTTTTCCTTGAGATAACTGAATTGGCACTCGCCGTCTTCGTTTATGTTACGCTCCAGCAGTTCCTCGATTTCTTTCAGGAGTTGCCGCAGGGTTTCCGCTTGATTCATTTTGTTTTTCACCTTCTTTTCAAGTGCCGGCAACAATGAAGTCATATAAGGCTCCTGGTTCTTTTAGGCACCATTCTTTTGTTCCATCGTCAGTCCAGACTTTATAGTCTGGAGAGGCATCATATAGCCACCAGTCGATGTAATCATACTGGTCGTTGACAGCCTCTTTCAAAACTAGAAGGAGCGCAGTCAGGTATCGGTTCTTACATCCAAATACAAAGTGACCGTCACCTACAGATTCGAGCGCCGCGCCGACCTTCTCGTCGATCTCCCGTTGCTCCATAATCTGGCCCAACGCCGCACAAAAGGTCTCTTTGGTAATCATAGTATATGAATATGAGATCACGGCAGTAGTGACCGGATACTAGTCAGAAGAAGGCGGTGGAGCACTCGTACTAATCATGGAAGAACAGTTGTCAGGACAGAGAGTGGAGATACATTGCGCACAGATACCCTGACTGCCTGGGGTGTTGCCGTTCTCAGCAGATCTGAGATGAAAAAATCTATAAAAACGGTAACTTTTACAGCTTTAATATGGTATTATTATCAGCATAGAAATGTGTTTTCAGAGGAGTGAGGGGATGGACAAGCTATATAAAACAGTGCTCGCAACGGTGACAGCTGCTTCGGTACTCGTCTGCAGCGCCTGTGCGGGCGCTCCGGCAGCAGATCAGGTCCAGGACCCGGATGCCGGAAAAACATTGCCGGAGATGACAGAGAAGATTACCATACCTGCCTCGATATTTAAGTTTGCCAATACAGATATCGAGGACAACATGGAGGCTTTTGAAGATTACTGTACCGATGTAAGGCGTGACGGGGATGATCTAATTCTGGAAGTGACGCCGACGCAGAAAGAAGAACTTATAGAGATGTACGCCGGGTCCATTGACGATGTGCTGGAAGATATGGAGAAAGACGAACAGGGCTATTATGTAGAGGCGGATACCGATCACAGCCGTTTCATATATCATATCGACGAGAATATCGACGGTATTCTACAGGCAAAGATGCTGTTGACGATCACGACATCGGATGTCCTGACCGGAATCATGGAAACAGGGGATCCAAACTGGAGTGTCAGCGCAAAGATCGTGAACTGCCATACGGGGCTGACTGTCGGTGAAGGCACATTTCCGGACGGGAGCATCACCCTCGGGCCCGACGAATGGAAGGCCAGCTATGACGGCGGCGCATGGCTTGGTGCCAGACAGGAAGAGGTTATGGACATGACAGGCCTTACCGGGCCTTATGAGGAACTGACCGATACACAGAAAGGGGTCGTTACATCTGTCGTGCAGATGCTGGACTGGATCGAAGGGAAATATGAGCAGCAGTTTCATTATATATCCTACGCGCCGGGAGACGCCGTCGAGCAGGAACACCTAAAGGTGTATCCGGAACAGGGCGGTGAATCGGATGTTGTGACAGTGTACCGCACCTATGAAAACGGCATGTACCGGTATGAAGACGATTACGGGGCGATCCTGATGCGCCCCGCCTATGAAGAGCAGGTACGCGCATTTGCAGAGCAGTATCTGCCTTCCGAAGGGATAAAGATATACACGGAGATAAAGAACGGCGGCAGCGGCGCGGCAGAAGAAGAAGCGATACTGAACGAGGTTTCCGCCGTGACGTATATTTTTATGGACGACGCCCTGTGTTCAGAACAGTACGAGGCGTTTCTGAAGGCTGTGCCGGACTGGCTGACGGAGAACTGTCAGGGCGTGCCGGCCGGGATCTATCTGCGCATGGCAGAGTCTGAAGCGTGGAAACAGATTGGCAGATCTGATTATGAGGATAAGCTCCGGGAAGATATCTATACCGAAGAGGCGGAGTGCGCGATATCCGGGAGCGGGAAAGTGACCGTATATTAGCTGAAAGGAAGAGAATTTATGAGGAAGGTATTACTGCTTATCGTATGCTGCGCCCTTGTATGCAGTTTGAGCGGATGCATCGTTTTCAGGCGGGGATCATCCAATGCATATCGTTCTGATAAAGAATTGGCGGATGAAATGATAGAAAACATTATCGGGTGCGCAGAGAAGGAAGATGCAAAAGCGTTGACGGGATTATTTTCGCAGTATGCCGGGGACAGTACGCTAAACTTAACGGAACAGGCGGAAGAATTCATAGAGTTTTTTCAGGGCGAATGTAAAAGCTGGAAAGGAAATGCAAGTTCCCATGAAAAAAGTGAACACGGAAAAATAACATGGCGGGAATTGAGAGGGCACTATTCGGTTATTACAGATGAAGCACAATATGAAATCGCATATATTTATATTCCTTTTTACAGAGAAGAACCGGATAAAGAAGGGCTTACTGCGATAGAGATCACTACGGAAGAAACTTTTAACAAGGATGAATTTCTCTGGAGTCTGGATCAGAAACCGGGTATCTATGTGACAGAAACCGGGGAAGAGACGTATTCGGAACAGAGGCTGATCGCTCCGGAAGAACTGATCCGGGCGGCAGGACTTACAAAAGAACAGTACAGCAAAGTTGATCTGGAACAGTTTATTGAGGATTTTGACATCACGACAGAAGATGTGGATACGCTCAACATACCTTTGCTCCTGGAAGAATACGAACCGGAACGCAAATTCGGCATGTATGATGTAAGTTATCTCATTGAAGACGGCATAGAAGAACGCACATCTGATTTTACAGAAAATGTATATGCTGTAGCTTTTATGGAAAATAAGAATACAAGTACAGAATGTGTATATTATGATCTGCCGGACAGAAAAAGGTATCAAACGTCGGACGCGTATCTCTTTGATGACCTCTACCAGATACAGGGCGGATATTATGCGGACGGACAGCAGATCATTGAGGCGTTAGACAAGTATGGTGTTTTTGGCTGGGAATCCGGAACGGGTGAAGAGGAAATTACAGATCCCCAGCATATGGTGCTGGCTGTATTATATGATGACGGAACGGTCTTCCGTGTAGAAGCGTCCGGCTTGTTGTCGCAGGCGCTGCCGGACGAATACGATGAAGTGAAAGAAATGCTTCTGTCAGGAGAATACAGCGGAAGTTAAAAAAGAGTTTTGTTTCAAAGGGGGACGCTATGGATAGCGTGTTTGAAGATGAATTTATGGATGCGCAGTCACGGATTATTTCACTATGTGTCGAATTTGCGGGGAATAGGACTGATAAAGTTTATGCCTATGGCTCTATCGAAGAAAGCAGTATTTCGTTCAATGCATTTTTCAAGATTGATGGTCAGATAAAAACAACAAATAATATAGCTGCCGATCCGGACGCGATATGGGATTTTCTGGATCTTGGGGAAGCGGATCTTGAGAAGATAAGACAAATATGCATACATTACGAAAAACCTGTCCCCACGGAATTAAGAATGATTTATGACTGTAAAAGCGGTAAAATAGACACGGAATATAAGTATGAAAGTATCTGTTCCGCAAAGACGGGGACAGATTCAAGCGAGATTTTTATGAAGTGGTTAGATGAGGTTCGCCAAAGCACATGGAAGAGATAAAACAGCATTGTGAAAAAGTCATACAGATACTCCGTTCCGATTATAGTACGCAGTTACAGTATTCGGGAATAATCAAAAAAATATACGACGTTATGCTGCAGATCATATCCTGCGATAATGTTAATGAACTCCCGGATATCCACTGGAACAGCCTAGCGCGGTGTTTTGCTGACGAAACGACGGATTATCAAAGTCCTATACTCTTTGAGATAGATAAAATTGCGAAGCTGTCAGAGGGAAAATAATGAAACAGTTGAGAAAAACAGAATGGCGGAGAGGATACCCCATAAAGAAAAACCTTGCCCTGTGTGCATGGGGAGTGCTGGCGCTCGCAGGCTTCGCCGGGATACTGGCGCGTACGGAGAATATTCCGTCGCTGGCAGCGTGTGTTCTTGCATTGGCGGGCGCAGTCCTTTCGCTGCCGCGCCTGCTTGGATATTACAGAACTACATATCAGTGTCTGCCCGCTTTGAACCGGCGGCTTACAAAAAAAGAGCAGGAGGAGCTGCTCGAATGTGAAAATTTTGAGACGATCACCGAGTTAAAGTCAGGATCGCTGCGGCGGACAGATTTTGCTGAAAGTGCCTGCTGGCTCCGGATCAATGGAAGATATATCCCGAAAGAACTTGTGATCTTACAGAAAGATATTTGCAGGAAACGGACGATAAAGTTATTGAGCAAGATTGAGTGATTTTAGGAGTGAGATTTATGAGGATTACAGACATTTTTGATGCGGTAAGAGACGCAACTTATTCGGACTTCCGGAAGTTTTATACAGGTGATCCGAATCTATTCCATAAGTATACAGGATTAAGTTTGTTTCAGTTACTGTTTGTCAATGACCACAACACAGACGAAAAAATAAAGATGATTCGATTTTTAATATCTGAGGGGGCGGATGTTAACTTTAAAAGTCCAAAAGATCAAAGAAATGCACTGCATATATTTTACTTTTCGGTTATGAGGCCCGATCCACAGTACATATTAAAAGTAACTCAGCTGCTGGTTGAGGCTGGGGTGAACATAAACGCCAAAGACAAATATGGGGCAATTCCACTTAATTATGCGATTACTGTTGTAAAGCTGCCGACAGAGACGGCTATGCCGGTATATCAATATTTAATAGATCACGGTTCAAATATCTATGAAAAAGACAATTTTGGGAAAGCATGCATTGATTATGCAAAGGAATTTTCATGGAGAAATGATCTTGTAAGTCTAATGGAAGGAACCGAATCATGAGCAAAGTGAGAAGAAAAATAACAAAATATGAGATCATTCTCTGTGTTCTTGTACTGGCGGTCATAGTTGCCGGTCTGCTTCTGCCTAAGACAGGAGAGCTGGTGTTACTGGATGAATTCTGCAATATATCCGTCATATGGATCGTGTGCATCTATGTGGTCGTGCGGGTCATACATAACTGGAAAACAGGGGAAAAAAGTAACAAAACAGCAGGAGTGATCATCGCGGTTTTCTGTGCGGCAGTCTGCATGTGGTTTACGAAGGATTTTGCCGCTGATCTGGCGTCGGGTACGAAGACGGTCACGCTGACAGATATAGAAGTAAGTGAAACACAAGCGCATACCGGCATTTTTTCGCATCATTATTATCTGATGGGGACGGATTCTCAGGGATTAAGGACCCGTGTGGAAATATCAGCAGATGACTATACGATGATGAGCCAGACAGGAAATGGAACTGCGGTTCTTGTGTATTATGAGCATACCGGACGGGCTGTGTCGGCACGCTGAGAGGAAGTTATTGCTACGACAGCATAAGGGAAGTGGTACGCAGGGTTAATCGAAACACCGGGATAGGGATCTTGAACAAAACGACCATATATACAAAGTCCAGACATGTCTCGGTGGAAACCCTTATGACGGGCTATGAAAAGATGGAGTCCTATATAACGGAAAATGTTGCTCCGGAAAAAATCATTATGAAGGAAAGATAATCATTGGCGCCATACCTGCTGCACAGGGCTGTTTTCAGGTCCGTACAAAAAGGCCCTTTATCACAACAAAACCGAACAAACTGCCTGCAAGGGACAGCCGGGAAAAACGGCTGTCTTTTTTCTATGCCCACGAACGGAAAAAGAGCCGATACTGCGGCAGGACATGGGACAGATAAGCACATATCTGTAATTTCCCGGTGCAAAATGCCCATCCTATACAATAAATCTATAAAACCGTATAGGAGGCAGGAAGCCCAAATTACATTTCACTTTCCAGAATCAAATTTACATATAAAAGCACTATACAGGTTTAAGTAAGTGTGATATATTGTATAAAAAGGGTTTGCATTTCTGGAAAAGCACGATCTGTTTTCTTGTTTATCACAATTACAAGTTTTATCTTCAAAGGAAAATGTCTCATGGGAGATCTTACCTTTACAAAAATGACCAAACCCGCGGATCCTTCTTTTTCGTGTGGCATATCCAGTATTGACAAGATGGTAAAAGATTCTTATTTTCTCTGTCTGTTAAAAAGGAGCTACGCATATGAAGTAACCGCTGAGGGAAAGGTTGTTGCCTATTACCGTATTGAATTGCGACGTTTTGACAATTCTAAATTTGATCCTCCTTTGGATGAGCATTCTCTTGATTTATACAATGACTTGTATGCGTTACACATTCAATATATTGCAGTTCGCAAAGATTTTCAGAGGCATCATATAGGCGATGCCATTTTAAAGCATATCTTAAGAAACATTGGGAATATTGTATTTTACTGTCCACTGAGACTGGTCACTCTAGAAGCGTTTCAAGAATTGGTTGACTGGTATAAGGAGTATACATTTGAAGCGCTTGCGCAGAGTCAGGATAATCCGGAAACAACACTTATGTTTCTAGATTTAGTTTCTTCTGAAGATTTAGATAAGATAAACGCCTTGGAAGATGCCTATATGTAAGCGCAAAAATTCTGGAGAAAGGGAGGAATGTGTTTATGATTCAAGAGGTGTATAATATTTCTCGCGATACCATGAGTTCTTTGCTTGATCAATTGCGTTCCCCTTCACGTGAACAAGTTTTAAAGAGAGAAGCGTTAATAAAGCGTCTTCAAGCAGAAATTCCTACGGTTATTTCTGGAGACTCAGAGATCGACCATTTCGAAGATCTGGACCTTAGTTTCTTAAAGGATACTCCGTTCAGTTATTCTGAACTGGCTATACCAGAGGATCATTCTTCTGTACACATTGCAGTAAATCAACCAATTTGTAATGAGTCGGAAACTTCTTATCAAAATGAAATAATGATTGTAACTGCGGCGTAAGTCTCCTGTAAAAGCATTGCAGAAAATCGGGTGAAACATGATGAGCCAAAACAATAGCATGACTCCTATCCAAAGTGTTTTGAAAATCGACCCAGTCGTGTTTGACGAACTGTCTTTTCAGCGCAAGGGTTTTGAGAACAAAAGTGCAGATGTTCAGACGAATTTGGGTGTAACAAGACAAGTCACAAAAATTTCCGATGGACAATATCGCGTTACGGTTCAGGCGATTGCTACACGCCAGGATGAATATGTTGCCAAGGTTCAAATTAGCGGGTTTTGCTCTATTGATGAGAACTTGGAAAATAAAGACGCTATACTCAACAACAATGCCGTTGCTATTCTCTTTGCGTATGTTCGCTCACAATTAACATTGCTCACGTCGCAGCCTGGGACATCCCCAATTGTTTTGCCGGTAATGAATATCGCAAAAATGATTGAAGAATCAGAAAAGCAAAGCCAAGACTAATTCGAGATTCTATCTTTTCTGTTATTTAGAGCCTCCTTCGGGAGGCTCTTTTTCTTTTCCTACTTGCAAGTGCCCTGTTCATGTGTGTTATAATCTCTCCTGCATGTCAAAAAAAGGAGGTTTATAGCAACATGCGATATTCTGAAACCGTACATCAGGAGGCTTATCAGCTCTTCCTGCAAGGGTACGCCTGCCGGCAGATCAGTGAAACCTGCCACGTTCCCTTGCCGACCATCTACCTGTGGCAACGCCGCTGGCGAGAAAAGCTGTCCGGGCAAACGCTGAAGGATTTGCCCCTGGAGGATGCCGGAACCCTTCTGCTGACCACCCAGGCGCTCCGCCGGGAGCTGGAGGAGGCCCAGCGGGATCTGCAGATCCTGCACGAGAGCGGCATCCTGCGCACCATTCCCATCCGGGACCGGTCTCTCTTTGCGCGCAAATACGCCGACCAGGTCCCCTACATTTACAAAGTGTTCGAACTCAGTTCCAGTGCCTTCTTCCGTTACCGGAAAGAATCCGCCGTGCCCTCTGAGCGAGCCAAACAACAAGCGCTGTACCGGAAAGAGGTACAGCGCATCTTTTTGGAAAGCGGCGGGCGGTTCGGTGCGGAGCAGATCCGCCAGAAGCTGCGGCGAAAAGGCATCCGCTTAGGCAAAAAGCGCATCCGGCAGATGATGGACGCCATGGGGCTGATCAGCTGTGAGCCGCTGCAGACTGAATATCTGCCCCGGCAGCCGGAGGTTCCTTTCGTGGCGGAGGGCAGCCATGTCGAAATTCTATGACGATGCCCGGAAGTGGCAGCTCTACGTCCGGCACCGGCGGGGCCGGACACTGACGCAGCTGCAGGATGAAACCGGCATCACCGACAAGCCCCTGCGCGCATGGTTCCGCACCTTCGACGCCCAGCTGTCCTGTCCCGGCAACCAGGATCCGCTGCGGCTGCAGGAAGAGCTCCATGCGCTGCGGGAGCAGCACCGGCAAACCACCGCAGAGCTGGAGGCTGTGCGCACCATCGTCCAGCAGGCTCTGCCGGAGTTCACCCGCTTTCAGGCCGCTTGCCGCTGGATTCCCGTCTACGGTCCCAACCTGACCTGCCGGCTTTTCGGCATCCGCAAATCCAACTTCTACTACCGCACCCAGCGTCGCCCCGCCAAAACCCAGAACCAGCAGCGGGACGAAGTGCTGCGCCCGCTGGTGGAAAAACTCTACCTGCGCTCCGGCAAGCGGATCTCCTCCGAGGAAATCCGGCAGAAGCTGCTGACCCAGGGCATCTCCATCAGCAAGCGGAAGGTTCTTTCCTTCTTGCGGGAATGGAAGGCAGACAAGGGAACCACTTCTGCCCGTATGTCTGCGGCGGCAGCCAGGCGCCGCTTCTGCCATCTCAATCTGCTGGATCGCCAGTTCAATCCAGAGGCTCCGAACAAAGCCTGGGGCAGCGACATCACCGAGCTGCACTATGCCGGCGGCAAGGTCTACCTGTGCGTTGTGCTGGACTTATTCTCCCGCAAGGTCCTGGCAGCCAGGGCCTCCTGCCAGAATGACACCGCCCTGGTGGCCCGGACCTTTGAGACCGCCTTTCTCCGGAGAGGACGCCCCCGCGGGCTGCTTTTTCACAGCGACCAGGGCCGGCAATACACCTCGGATTATTTCCGGGAATTGCTGGAGGAGTTCAGTGTCCGGCAGTCCTTTTCGACGCCCGGCGTTCCCTATGACAACGCCGTCATGGAATCCTTTTTGCCAGCCTGAAGAAAGAAGAATACCACCGGTATTTCTATAAAAGCATCGGCGCACTGTTGGATTCCTTGCGGCAGTACCTGCTCTTTTACAACCGGCAGCGCCCCCACAGCCGGTTGGGATACCAGACACCGGAGGAGATGGAACAGCTGTATAAAACGAAACAGGCGGCCAGTACATTGACTGACCGCCTGCTTCCTGCCGACAACCTATAAACTATAAAATCCGGATCTGAATTGTAAAGTGAAAACTTTCAAAATTCAGATCCGGATCAGTGGTACGAGTGGCGATACAGAACTTTTTGAAAAACCCAGTAATATCAATGGTTTTCGGGCATCCGAACAGAAAAATATCTTGTATATCCCCCCACATTAGGGCGGCTGTTTTGAAGCAGCCGCCCTTTTTCTACCCCTAAATCCAGTGTGCGTTTTAGGGTGGAAAATCCCCTGTTTTTTCGCCTTTGGGCGGCGCAAACGAGGCCGCCCATATCCTTTCCCTCATGGGAGGCCGGGCGGTGATACAGGGGCGCAAAACCACCGAAACGAACACTTTTCAAAACCAACGGAAGGAGGTATCCAACATGGCGGTATTCCGCATTGAGAAAACCCGCGATTACACGGTGATGTCCAACCATCACCTGCGGGACAAGTCGCTCTCGCTGAAAGCGAAGGGCCTTCTCTCCCTCATGCTCTCCCTGCCGGAGGAGTGGGACTGTTGTACGCCCTGCTTTTAGACCGGGCGGGGATTTCCAAAAAGAAAGGCTACATCGAAACGGATGGAACCATCCGCCTGTACTTCACTGTGAAGGACGCTAAATCGAAACTCCGACGGAGCAGGCAGGTGGCAACGCGGGCGTTTCACGAACTGGAATCCTGCGGCCTGATCGTCCGCCGGAAACAGGGCCTTGGCAGACCGGCTGTGATTACCCTGAATCTGCCGGTTGGCGAAAGGAGGGGCGCCGATGACTGATGAACAAAAGCTATATGAACTGCTGAAAGATTTTGACCCCGCTGTGGGAGAACGGATGGAAAAACATTTCAGGGACGGGGCGTTTTACTTTGACCTTGGCGGCAGCAGCTATCCCTTCTTTGAGGGGAATACCGTCTACACAGTCATTCCCCACTTTGCGGAAAAAGGCTCGGAAGGGATCGTGAAGAAACTCAAGCGGCTGATGGAGAAAGATTTGCAGGAAAAAGAATCAGAGACATAGCTGAAAAATCTAAACCGAAGCGTTATAATAAGGGCAACCGTTTACTTGGCTGCCTGAACAGAAAGGAGAAATAAATGAATCAGCAGCCAGAAAAAATCACCGCTTTGTACTGCCGCTTGAGCCAGGACGATGCCCTGGATGGGGAAAGTAATTCCATTACCAACCAGAAAGCCCTGCTGAGCAAATACGCCGCCGACCATGGATTCCGGAACACCCGGTTCTTCGTGGACGATGGATTCTCAGGGACCAGTTTTCAGAGGCCGGGGTTCCAGGAGATGATGCGATATGTGGAGGATTACAGCGTATCCGCTGTGATTGTCAAAGACCTGTCCCGGCTGGGCAGGGAGTATTCCTACATGGGGCGATTGCAGGATTTCATCTTTCCTGCCTATGACGTCCGCTTTATCGCCATCAACGATGATGTAGACAGCGCCAAAGGAGAAAATGATTTTGCGGTGTTCAAAAATGTATTCAACGACTACTACGCCAAGGATACCAGCAAGAAAATCCGGGCAGTGGTAAAGATGCGGGGTGAAGCCGGGGAGCATATCGCCAGCAATCCGCCCTATGGCTACATAAAAGACCCGCAGGACAAAAAGAAATGGATCGTGGATGAAGAAGCGGCAAAGGTGGTACAGCGTATCTTTAACCTCTGCATTGCGGGGAAAGGCCCCATGCAGATTGCAAAAATCCTAACAGCCGACAGGGTACTGACCGTCACCGCCTATCATGCGAAGCAGAAAGACTGGGCCATGCCGGAAAACCTATACCGTTGGAATACCAACGCCGTGCTTAGAATTTTGGAGCGGCGGGAGTACACGGGCTGTACCGTGAACTTCAAGACCTATACCAAGTCTCTGAAATTCAAAAAGCGGATGGAAAACCCGGTTGAGAACCAGCGGGTTTTTGAGGACACCCAGCCCGCCATCATTGAGAAGGGACAGTGGGAACGGGTGCAGGAACTGCGGAAGAACAAACGCAGGCCGACAAAAACAGGAAGAACCAGCATATTCTCCGGCCTTCTCTACTGCGCCGACTGCGGAGCAAAGCTGTATTTCTGCACCTGCAGCACTTACAAGGATGACAGCCAGAACCATTTCGTCTGCTCCAATTACAAGAGCAACACCGGCTCCTGCAAAATCCACTATATCCGGGAACAGGTGCTTTACCGGATCGTGCTGGAAACCATCCAGCGGACATTGAGTTATGTCCGTATGTTCCGGAAGGATTTCAAGCTGGAAATGCTGGCGCAGGACGAGGAAAGCCGCAAGGCAGAACTGGCAGAAAAACAGAAAGCCCTCTCCGGGGCAAAAAAGCGGATGGAGGATTTGGACCGGATTATCCAGCACATCTATGAGGACAATGTGCTGGGCAAGCTATCCGACAGCCGGTACTTAAAATTATCCCGCCAATACGAGAAGGAGCAGGCAGAGCTTGAGCAGCTTGCCTCTGTACTGGAACGAGAAATTGAAGCACAGACCGGGCAGGTTTCCGATGTGAATGAGTTTCTAAAGCTGGTGGACAAGTATCTGGATATTCCGGAACTTGACGCCGCCATCCTCAATGAGCTTGTGAGCAAAATCGTGGTACACAGCCCGGTAAGGGAGAACGGGAGGAAGCATGTGCAGATAGATTTATACTTTACCTATGTGGGGCAAATCCGCATCCCTTTAAAGATCGGAAGGGAGTCCCTAAACGAATCGGAACCGGCGTGATTTAACACACCGGTTCCTGCCAAATTTCTTTTTACTTCCTTATGGGACGCTGCATAAGTTCGGGGGAGCTTTTTTGCGGCGGGGATCTTTCGTGCGGCAGTGCGGCGGCCTGTCTGCCCTGTTCCGGCTATGAGAAAAGCCGCTGCACGGTAATTCGTCAATTTTGACAGTTTTCAAAAAATATTTACCTAAAGTTTTACTTGACATTGTCTTGCTTTTTGTCTTATCCTTTATCATAGCGTCCATAGTGGGAAAGGATGAGAAAAATGAACGTTGCCAAGAAGATTTATTGCCGTATTTTTCAGCTGGACATGCGCATTGCGCTGCCTTTTCTGCCCTATCGTGAGCCCAAACTGATCGAAGGTGTCAGCGGCGTGCCCGCCGTGCTGCGGGAGCACCACATCGACTGCGTCATGCTGGTCACCGACGCCGGCGTCCACGGTCTGGGCCTGACCGCCCATCTGGAGGAGGAGCTGAAGGCTGCTCACATCCGCTGCATCGTCTACGACAAGACGGTGGCGAACCCCACCGTGGCCAACGTGGAGGAGGCCCGCGAACTCTACCTGGAAAACGGCTGCCAGGGGCTCATCGCCTTCGGCGGCGGTTCCTCCATGGACTGCGCCAAGGCGGTGGGTGCCCGCATTGTGCGGCCCCGTAAGTCTCTGGACAAGATGGAAGGCCTGCTTCATGTGATGCACCGTCTGCCGCTGCTCATCGCAGTGCCCACCACCGCCGGCACCGGCAGCGAGACCACTCTGGCCGCCGTCATCACCGACGAGAAGATCCACCACAAATACCCCATCAACGATTTCTCGCTGATCCCCTATTATGCAGTCCTCGATCCGGACGTGACCCTCAACCTGCCCCGGCAGCTGACCGCCACCACCGGCATGGATGCGCTGACCCACGCAGTGGAAGCCTACATCGGCCGCTCCACCACCAAGGGCACCCGGGCCGCCGCCATCGAGGCCGTGCAGCTCATCTTCAACAACCTGCCGGAAGCCTACTACAACGGCCATAACCGGGAAGCCCGGGCCAACATGCTGCGCGCCGCCTACCTGGCCGGCACCGCCTTCACCAAGAGTTATGTGGGGTATGTCCATGCCGTGGCCCACAGCCTGGGCGGCCGGTACGGCATTGCCCACGGCCTGGCCAACAGCGTGCTGCTGCCCATCGTGCTGAAAGCCTACGGCAGCGCCGCCTGGAAAAAGCTGGCCGAACTGGCCCGGGCTTCCGGCGTCAGCCAGGATGCCAGTGACGAGGTGGCCGCCAAGGAGTTCATTGCCTACATCGACGCCATGAACGCCGCGATGGATATTCCCGAAACCCTTCCCGGCATCCGGACCGAGGACATCCCCCAGCTGGCCCGCTATGCCGACCACGAAGCCAATCCGCTGTACCCGGTGCCGGTGCTGTGGGGCCCCGACAAGCTGGAAGATATGTACAAACAAGTTCAGGAGGTTTCCACCCATGACGGAACTGGAGATTCAAGCCATTCTCAAACGGCAGCGTGAGTATTTCGCTGCCGGACATACCCTGCCCGCCGAAGCCCGCATTGCGGCGCTGAAAAAGCTCAAAGCCTCCCTGCAAAATCATGAGGCGGACCTGGCCCGGGCCCTCAAGACCGACCTTGGCAAGTCCGCCACCGAAAGCTATATGTGCGAGACAGGGCTGACCCTGTCCGAGGCCACCTGGATGATCCGTCATGTCCGCCGCCTAATGCGGAACCGCCGGGTGTCCACCCCGCTGTCCCAGTTTGCGGCCAGCAGCTTCCGGTCTCCCTCTCCCTACGGCAACGTGCTCATCATGAGCCCGTGGAATTACCCTGTGCTGCTGACCCTGGACCCGCTGATCGACGCCATTGCTGCGGGCAACACCGCCATCGTCAAGCCCAGCGCCTACGCCCCGGCCACCGGTGCGGTGCTGCAGCAGATCGTGGAGGAGTGCTTCCCGCCGGAACATGTCTGCGTTGTCACCGGCGGCCGTGCCGAAAACCAGGCCCTGCTGCACCAGAAGTTTGATATGATCTTCTTCACCGGCAGCAAGGCCGTGGGCAAGGAGGTGCTGCGCTGCGCCGCCGAGTACCTGACCCCTGCCGTGCTGGAACTGGGCGGCAAGAGCCCCTGCATTGTGGAAAAGTCCGCCAAGATCGGCCTGGCCGCCAAGCGGATTGTCTTCGGCAAGTATCTGAACTGCGGGCAGACCTGTGTGGCTCCGGACTACATCCTCTGCGATGCCTCCATCCGGGACGAGCTCATCGAAGCCATCCGGAAAGAGATCACCGCTCAGTTCGGTGCCGACCCTCTGGCCAATGAGGATTACGGCAAGATCATCAACGAAAAGCACTACCGCCGCCTGATGGGGCTGATCGACCCGGCCAAGGTGGTCTGCGGCGGCACCGGGGACGAAACGACCCAGCGTATTGCCCCCACCGTCATGAAAGATGTGACCCGGGAAGACGCCGTCATGGGCGAGGAGATCTTCGGACCCATCCTGCCGGTACTGACCTATACCGACCTGGACGCCGCCCTGGCGGACATCGAATCCCAGCCCCATCCGCTGGCCCTCTATCTCTTCAGTGAGGACAAGGCCGTGCAGCGCAAGGTGCTGGACCGCTGCCACTTCGGCGGCGGTTGCCTGAACGATGTGATCATCCACCTGGCCACCAGTGAAATGCCCTTCGGCGGCGTAGGGGAGAGCGGCATGGGCGGCTACCACGGCAAGGCCGGGTTCGAGGCCTTCAGCCACCTGCGCAGCATCGTGGACAAGAAGACCTGGCTGGACATGCCGGTGCGCTACCAGCCCTACACCAGCCAGAAAGACAAGATGCTGCGGTTCTTCCTGCAGTGAGCCGGTTTACTGCAAATCGGTTTGTATATGACAGCAGCCCCGGCCCAATGGCCGGGGCTGCTGCTTTTTGCGGTTTGTGCTATACTGTTTCCAAGAAAGCATGGGACCGTGATGAAGGAGGAAACCAATGAAAGAGCCGTTTTATACTTATGAGGAATTTCCGGAAAATATGTCCGGGGAAGAGGGCATGAAGATCATCTACGGCCAGGACGAAAGGGGCATTTCCTGCCCGCCGGATGTGGTCTATGCCGTCAAGGACGGGGTGGAACTGCACCTGCGGGTGATGATCCCTTCGGTGCTGGACGCTAACCGCCGGTATCCCACGGTGTTTCATATCCAAGGGTCCGCCTGGCTGCAGCAGAACCTGAACTCCCACATGGGAGATTTCAGCCGGCTGGTGCGGGCGGGATATATGGTTATCATCATTGAATACCGATTCGCCCCAAAGTATCGTTTCCCCTGTCAGGTGGAGGACGGCAAAACCGCCGTCCGGTATGTGATGAGCCATCCGGACCAGTTCCCGGTGGACCCCAGCAATCTGTTCCTCAGCGGGGACAGTTCCGGCGGCCACACGGCCATGATGATGATGGCCACCTGGAACACGATGGAATGTGATGCGGAAAAGACGCCTCTGCCCAACCTCAACGGCTGCATCGACCTGTACGGTTCGGTCAACTGCCTGACCATGAACGATGCCCCTTCGGCCTATGACCACATGGCGGCCCACTCGGCAGCAACCAACTACCTGGGCTTCTGCCCGCCGGATGACCCGGCAGAGTGTGAGCGCCGGATGCCCTTTTCCTATATTCACGCGGACACCGTCATGCCGCCGGTGCTCATCATGCACGGCAGCAAGGACCGGACGGTCCCCTTCACCCAAAGCCTGGAACTCTACCGGCATATTAAGTCCATGGGCAAGACGGTGGAATTCTATAAGGTGAAAAATGCGGACCACGGCGGCAACGTGTTCTATTGCCAGGCCACGCTGGATGTGATTCTGGACTTCCTGAACCGGCATCTTGTATAAGCCAAGGCAACCGCGGCGGACCATAAAAAAGGAGGCAGACGCCCTTTCGGGAACGTCTGCCTCCTTTTTCGGTTCCTGGCAAAAGAAAATCCGTTACCGCACCACAGGGCCGCTCTCGCTGTCGTCAAAGAGAGTTTCCTCCAGCTCCGCCCCGCTGGCAAAGGGACCGGGCAGGGGATTCGGGGCCCGGTGACGTCCCAGGTAGTCCGCATCAAAGTAGATGGGGGTGCCGTCGGGATTTTCGTAGGGCTCCTCCGGCTCAAAGGCCTTGCCTAGCACCATGGTGGTGACACTGGGAGTCCGCATTTCAGGCAGCAGGTCGTACAGGTTGGTTTCCAGCGTCACCCGGCCGTCCTGCTCTTCCAGCGCCAGGGTGACCTTGTCGGGCAGGACCACAGCGTTCTTCTCTTTCTCCCATTTCCGGGCGCCGCCGAAATAGACGTTGCCCTCTGCCCAGACCGGCAGGTGGCTGTCGTGGGCGGGCGCCAGTTTGGCCATGTCGGGGGTGTCGGTGTCCATGTCGAACTGGGCAATCCATTCCTCATAGGTGGGGTAGCCGTCAAAGACATGGGTGCCCACCGCCCGATTCTCCTCGTCCACACCATCGTCGCTGTCGTGCCGGATGCGCTTGGGTTCGGCGGGACCGTTCTGGATAAAGATGTTGTTGTAGAACCGGTCGTCCCCGTGCAGGATGGTCATGAAGCCCATTACCTCGGTGCGGTGGGGAATATGGTAGGGGGTATACCGCAGGCCGGTACCGCCGCCTACGCAGGTGAGCGCCCCGGCAATCAGGTTGTGCACCATGGCCACACCCTGGGTGGCGAACCGCAGGGAAACTTCGCTGAGCAGGATGTTGTTGTCAATGAGGGTGGGGCCGTGGCCAACCTCCACAAAGATGTCCTGGCTCATCATGCCTCCCTTGAGGGGCTGGGCAAAGTCCGGCTTCTGGTTGTCGTGCAGCAGGTTCTGGGTGATGCGGGTGCCCTGGGCCTCCCAGTCACACCAGATGCCCATGGTGCAGTGGTGGATGTGGTTGCGGCGGAAGATCACGTCGATGGCGGCGTGCATCTTGATGCCGGCGATCTCGGCGCCGCCCAGCTCCATCATGTTGTTGATGTGGTGGATATGGTTGTCCTCGATCACCGAGAAAACGCCGCCCATGCGCCCGATGATGCCGCCCTGCTGGCAGTCGTGGATGTCGCACCGGCGGATGATGTGGCTGCCCACGTTCTCCTTCAGCCAGCCGTGGTACTGCCCGCGGCAGACGGCATCCCGCTCCATCTGGGTGGGGGATTTGACGTGCTTTCTGGTGAAGTAGTGGTCGTTGTCCGGGTCGCAGTATTTGCCCAGGGAGATTCCGGCGCATTTGGAGTTGGAAATTTCGCAGTCCTCAATGATCCAGCCCTTGGCCCAGTGAGGACCGATCATGCCGTCCTGGTAGGCGGCGGGCGGGGCCCAGGTGGTGGCCGCCTTGGTGATGCAGAACCCGCTGACGGTGATGTAGTTCAGGCCGGTCTGGCTGGGGTAGAAGCAGAAACGGCGGACGTTGATCTCCACATTTTCCGCGTTGGGGTCCTTGCCCTGGAAATTGGCGTAGAGTACCGTGTCGTCACCGTCCTGCTCGGCATACCACTTGTAGACCGAAGCCTCCGGCTCCCAGGAGCAGGGATATACCTCGCCCTTGATGCATTCTTCCAGGCTGCCGGCTTCATACATGGCTTTGTCATTGAGATACACGCAGCCGGTGTGCTTGGATTTGCCGGAAAAGTACCAGTCCCCGTACACAAAGGTGGTATAGGGGTTGTAATCGCCGAACAGGCTGTTGGAAACCCGCACCATCCACACGTTGCCTTGGTAATGGGTCCAGCCCTTGACCGGCTCCGCACCGGTGATTACCGCACAGCCGGGCACCGCCGAGCGGTAGGTGATGCGCTTGTCGTCGCTCTCGCCGCCACGGACGGGGTTTACCCACTCCCGGTAGAAGCCGGGCATCACGATGACTTCGTCCCCGGCCTCGGCTACCTTGGCTGCCTCGCTGATGGTCTGATACGGCCGTGCCTGGGTGCCGTCACCGCTGCGGGGCGCTGCCGCTGAAACATAGATCTTCAACAGAATTTCCTCCTTCTTTGCCCATAATTTTAGTGGTATGGCAAAAAGTCTCATCTGTCAGACAGTATAGCACACTTTCCGGCAAAGAAAAGAGGTTTTGCAAAGAAAGAGCAAGTCTTTTTCAAGAATTAAAAAGGGGCCCGGCCTGCCAAGACCGGACCCTGGAAATTCTATCGGAAAATTACCCGAAACAACCACCTTCACACACCAACAAAGGCGCAGAGCACGGCAATGAGGATGGACGGCAGCATGTTGGCAACCTTCAGCTTTTTTTCCCACAGCAGATTGATGCCCACACAGAAGATCAGAATCGAGCCGGTCAGGGACAGGTTGGACAAGGCCTGTGCCGTCATGATGGGCTGGACCGCTTTGGCCAGAAGGGTGACCGTACCCTGCAGCACCCCCACGGGAATGGCGGCAAACAGACACCCCTTGCCCATGGAGGCGCTCATCACACAGATGATGACCATGTCCAGAACCGCCTTGAGCGCAAGGGTGGAATAATCGCCGGAAATGCCGTCCTGTATGGCGCCCACGATGGCCATGGCGCCGATGCTGACGGTCAGGGATGCGGTTACAAAGGCGTCCACAAAGCGTTTGTCCTTTGCGTTCCCTGTCTTGACCTTCAGCCAGTTGCCGAACTGTTCAATCCGCAGTTCCAGATTGATCCATTCGCCCAGCAGGGAGCCGAGGGCGTAACTGATGACAATCATCATGGTCCCGCCGCTTTTCAGACCGTCTGCCGTGACGGTCATCATCTCCTGTACAGCGCCGCTGATGCCCACAAAGATCACGCAAACACCGATGGCCTGCAGCAAGGTCTCCTGATACCGGCCGCTGATGGCCCGGCTGCATACCAGACCATCACACCGCCCGCAACAATCGCCGCCACATTGATTATGGTTCCCAATCCAAACATGTCCTGTACCTTCCCTCACAAAATTTCCCATACTCCCTCAATACAGGATACGAGTATACGCCTTTCCCGGAAAAATAACAAGAAAGGCCCCGGCCGAAAAAGGTCGGAGCTGGGCGAAGAATAACAGGAAAGGTTACAAATTGAGCAGAACAAGAGCACCCAGAATCATCCCGGCCGCCCCCATCTGGCGGCGGTTCAGCCGTTCCTGAAACAGGAAGAAACTGGCCACGCTGATGACCAGAATCACCCCCACGCTGTAGGAAGGGTAGACCCGGAAGGCCGGCAGCTGGGTAAGAGCGGCCAAAAGAAGCCGGGAAGAAAGAAAGTTGGGCACGCCCACCAGTACCCCGAAGAAAATGTCCCGCCCGGTAAGCGGCTGGTGCCTCCTGACCAGCAGCGCCAGGGTGGCCAGCCCGGCGAACAGGAAGATGTAAAACATGAACAGCCCGTCGTCCTGACGGCGGCCCAGCTGGGTGAACACCTTGGACATGGCATCGCTGGTTCCGTTCAATAGCAGGGTCAAAAGCAGCGGCAGCAGATACACCTTGTTTCGGGGAGAAGAAAATTCCGGTTTCTCAGGCAGGCCGTTCATCAGTACGGCCGCTGCCACGGCCAGGACCATGCCTACTCCCTGCAGAAGGGTAGGCCGCTCCCCGAACAGTGCCACAGAGACCAGAATGGGAACCAGCACCCCCAGACGGGTAAACACCGAGGACAGGATGGCTCCGTTTTTATGGATGCTGTATCCGTTGGCGACAAGGGATGCCAGGTAAATCAGCCCTGTGATGCCGCCCAGCCAGCAGGGGGTACTGTCACCACGATACAGTGCTTTGGGCTCCATGGCAGCAAAGGCAAGCAGGGTGCAGGTAACGTAATTGACAAAATAAACCCCGTACGAACTGCCGGAGTTCAGATATTTCAGGACCATGGCCAGCACCGAACTGGAAAGCAAGGCCAGTAAAAGAAAAATCATGGGCAATCCTCTCCTTTCACAAAGTATACTGCAGAGTTCCTTTTCTATAAAATACAGCCGCAGGCTTACTTTCGGCCGACACCTTTTTTCGCAGGCACAGCAAAAGCCCCGGCCTTGGGGGACCGGGGCTTGATACCAGGAGACTTCCTGAACAGATGGTTTCAGAAAATCGGGTGAGTTCAGGCCAGTTCCAGATAGAGTGCAGCCAGATCCATGGTGGCGCGCAGAGCATCCAGATGGGTGCGCTCCATGCCGTGGGAGGCGTGCACCCCCGGGCCGATGAGGGCGGCCCGGCAGTCCATGCCGGAGCGCCAGGCGGCGCCGACATCCGAACCGTAGTGGGGATAGATGTCCACCGCGTAGTCTACCTTCTGCTCCTTGGCCAGCTGTACCAGACGGCTGACCATACCGTAGTCGTAGGGGCCGCCGTTGTCCTTGGCGCAGATGGAGACCTGGTACTCGGTGCAGCTCAGGTCCTCCCCGATGCAGCCCATATCCACAGCCAGCAGCTCATCCACCACGGGCAGGGTGGCGCCGCCGTGGCCCACTTCCTCATGGACCGTGAGGGTGAAATAGGTCTCGAACCGGGGGCGGGTGCCGGTTTCATGCATCTGCCACAGCAGGGTCAGCAGACAGGCAGCGCTGGCCTTGTCGTCCAGGAAGCGGGACTTCACAAAACCGCTGTCGGTGACGGTGGTTTTGGTGTCGTAGCAGACATAGTCACCGGCGGCGATGCCCAGGGCCAGCACGTCCTCCTTGGTGTGAACCTTCTCGTCAATACGTACCGCCATGTTTTTCTCGTCCCGGGGACGGGTGGCTGCATCATCCTGCACATGGACCGACGGCGACAGGCTGAGCACCGTGCCAGTGTATACCTTGCCTTCGCGGGTATAGATGCGGCAATACTCGCCGTCCAGGGTGGGCAGCAGCGGACCGCCCACCTTGGTGACCATCAGCATGCCGTCGGCGGTGACCGAGCGCACCATCAGGCCCAGGGTATCTACATGGGCGCAGAGCCCTACTTTGCGGCCGGATTCCCGGCCGGGCACCGTAATCACCAGGTTGCCCTTGTTGGTGCGCCGGGTGGCAAAGCCCAGCTCCCGGGCGATGCCCTCCGCCACCGTCACCACCTTTTCGGTAAAACCGGTGGGACTGTCCTGCCCCAGCAGTTTTTGCAATGCGTCCACCAAAAAGGCCTGGCGGGCCTGTTCCTGCGTCATTTCCTCTTTCATGTTTCCCAACCTCTCTTTGTGAAAAAGTATCCGACTCCATCTTACAAGAAATAGCTGCGGTTGGCAAGGGGAGGGGCAGAGATACGTCCGCCACCGGGAAAAGGAATGGAAGGACAGTGGCTGCAAAGTTATAGAGTGTCCCTGTTTTCAGACCGCGAGGCTTACTGCAATCAGAAACATGGCATAGTAGTAGGTCAGAAGATTGGCCACGTGCACGGCAGTGCGTCTGGGAGGGTAAAAATACAAAAACAGGATCAGCAGATCCGAAATCCAGAACAGCACCGCCCCTGCCAGCACCAGAAAGCACCAGGGCTGGCCCATACCAAAGGCCAGCTGCAGTCCCTTGCCCAGCAGCGCCGAGACAAAGGCTGCGTAAAGCACCACCAAAGGGCGCATCCGCCCGGTCTGCATTCCCGGCATGCCGGAAAGCACCGCCGCGCCGCCGGCCCCCAGCACTGCAGCCAGCGGCACCGGCCAGCCCATGGGCTGCAGTTGGCACAGGCCCCACACAAACAGGCTGTGTCCTGCCAGAAAGGCCCCCAACCCGGCCAAAAACAGGCCCGGACGGTGCAGCTTGTTGTAGAGCGCCAGCACCACATCCCCCGCCACACAGCACAGCAGCGCCGGCAGCAAGCGCCAAAAGGCTTCGGGACGGCTGCCCAGGGCAGCGCACACCGCCGCCACGGCCACAAAACAAAGGCTGCACAGCGTTTTTTCGGGCAGATAGCCCCGCCCCGGCAGGTGCAGCCGCCGCACCAGCAGCCCCAGGGCGGCGGTGTAAACCACGCCCATTCCCACGATGTACGGTATGTTCACCGGCCGCGCCTCCTCTGCATTGCTTTACTTTCAGTATAGGAGAAAAACGCCCGGCCGTCAATTTGAGCCCCGCCCAAAAATCCGGCAGAACTTTTGGAGGCCCTGGGGAGCCCCGGTTTCAGGGACTGCACCAGAGGAGCCGCCCTGCCCACAGACAAAAACACTGCGGTGGAATTGCTTTCAGATTCCACCGCAGTGTTTTCCGGCATCAGCTTTCTTTTTCGTCATCCCGCTGCATCGCTTCTTCGATGGCGCGGTTGATAAATCCGTTCACGCTTTCGTTCCGCTTTTGCGCATGCGCCTGAATGACTTCCTTTTGCCCCTTTTTTACAATCAGATTGATACGGTCATACGCCTTGGCCGCATATCGGTTTTTGACCGCTGCGGATGTTTTTCCCATGGAAAAGCCTCCCTTCTCTTTATAAAATGGTATGAAACCAGTATAGCAAACGGGGTCGTTCATGCGCAAGTATGCAATATGCACAACGAAGCCAGTTCTTGCGCATGTATGCTTGTGAAAGTCTCCAATTCGCATACATGTGCATGTATGATATAATAATGGTACAGTAAAAGATAACATCCCCCGGTTCCCTCATACTCTTTTACTGCACAGTATATCATACTTACATATGTATGCATTAAAAAGGAGCTTCCCTTGAAACACACGCTTTACTATCTGCTGACCGGCCTGGAAAACATCGCCCCCTATCTGAGCCGCGACCACGGGCGCAATCCACGCTACTGGCGCAGAAAATGGCCGGCTGTTTTCTCTTCCTGCTTTTCCGAAAAAAGGAGCTGACCCATGAGCCAAAATGCCTCGAAAACATTCATTGTAACCCGTTCGGACGGCATCCTGCTGGCCCGCTACCGGGACAGGGACTGGTATCTCACCACCGATTTAGCCCGGGCCTGCCGGTTGTCCGAAGCCGACGCACAGGCTGTGCTGCAAAGCATCATTCCCGCCTCCGAACGGTTTCTCTGGACATTGCAACCCATCCGGGAGAAAGAAGGTATTTCATGTTGAATTTTCCTGTGACCAGCTGTCTTGCCCTCCATCTGCAGCGTGAGCACGGGCACGACCCCCGTTTTTCTACCAGATAGCCGCCTTGCTTTTCCCTGTTTTTCCTTACATTGTAGCTATCACAAAGGAGTTTTACCATGAACGAACTGCATAAGAATTTTCATTCCATTCAAATCAACATCACCCCGCACACCTTTGCCGGGCTGGCCAAACAGAACATGGCCTTCCACCAGGGCGTCATGGAGCTGTGCGGCAACGCCATCGCCGCCGCCCTCCCCGGGGAAAAGGCCCTGATTTTCATCGGGCTGGCCCCCGGTTCCGCCAAGGATGAACTGTTGCTGGTGGTGGCCGACTGGGGCAGCGGGATGGACCTGTCCCAGCTGGAAAATGCCCTGCAGCTGGGCAGTCTGCCCACCGGCAGCAACCGCCTCAACGAACACGGGTTCGGCATCAACAACGCCCTGGCCAGCCTGACCGGCGGTGACCGTCCCTGGGCCCTGTACACCCGTGCCCGGGGTGCTGCCGGCTACCTGAAAGTCCAGGGTCCATTCACGCCGCAGATGACGGTGGAGGAGGTGGATACCCCCGCCCTGCCGCAGGAGCTCACTCTCCCCCGGGATCATCCCGGCACCGTCTACTGCATCCATGTTCCGCTGGCCATTGCCCAGTCGGTGCAGGGGCTGGGCGCCAAGGCCAAATACTACTATCAGGGCAACCAGCCCACCCAGGGGGTGAATATCCGGCTGGGCAAGCGGGTCATCGCCACCGCCCAGCTGTCCGAAATCTGGCGGGGTCCCAACGGGATGCCCCTGGCGCGGCACAACAACTACAACGAATTTGTGGGCGAAGTGCTGCTGCCCGAACTGCCCCGCGGCGTGCTGAGTACCCTGAACAACAAGACCAACCTGAACCCCAACGACCCGGACTGGCAGAATCTGTTTTCGCTGCTGGCGCAGGTCCCGCCCCTGGCCCATCCCAAGGCCTGCACCGAGAAAGCCCTGCAAAGCCGCTGGATCAGCGCCCTGCTGGCGGTGAATCCCCAGGACCGGGTGACCGACGAGATGACCGTCTGGCCCACCGGCACCCGCATCGATGTCCTGGACGAGGGGGCCGACAAGCGGGTCATCTATGAGCTGAAAGCCACCAAGGGAGAGCCGCTGCATCTGTATCAGCTCAAGATGTACTGGGACGGGCTGGTGCTGGACGGTGTACAGCCCACCGAGGCCGTGCTGATCGTCCCCAAATACACCAGCGACCTAGCCCGGATGGCCGAGCTGATCAACGACCGGCTCACCCCGCCGGCGCTGCCCGACGGTGCACCCAGTCTGCCCTACCACATCAAGCTGGCCACCCACGAGGAAAAGTGTCTGGCCTGATCGCACAGGAGGTGTCCCTATGACCGCCATTTCCACCCTGGCCGATTGGCTCCACTACTGGCTGGAAAGTTACATCCGCCCCAGCTGCAAACCCGCCGGGTACGCTCAGTACCGGGATATTGTGGACAAGCACGTCGTCCCGGCCATCGGCGCCGTGCCGCTGGGCGAACTGAATACCGGCATCCTGCAGCAGTTTCTCAACCGGGAAGCCGCCTGCGGCAATCGGAAGACCGGCGGACCACTGAGCGCCAAACCCATCAAGAATATGCGGGTCGTGCTGGACGTGGCGCTGAAATGTGCCGTGCAGGAGGGACGCCTAGCTGCCAACCCCGTGCCCGGCACGGTGATCCGCAAGGTGCAGCGCAAGGCCATCCAGCCCATGTCCGATGCCATGCAGGCGACGTTGGAGCGGTTCCTTTTCCAGGACGGCAACCTGCAGAATATGGGCATCCTGCTGGCGCTGTACACCGGCTGCCGTCTGGGCGAGATCTGTGCTTTGCGCTGGCGGGACGTGGACTGATCCCGCCAGGAGCTGCATCTGCGGCAGACCGTCAAGCGGCTGCCCCGCAGCCAGCGGCAGCCGGGTCAGAGCGCCACCGAGCTGGTGTTCAGTCCCACCAAAGGGCGGGACGGTTCCCGGCGCATCGCGGCGCCCGCCGTGGTGTTTGCCCTGCTGGAGATGCAGTGCCGCCGCCATGAAAACCGGTTCGGTGCCCCGGTGCAGCCCGAGGGATTCGTTGTCTACAACACCCAGAACCAGCTGACCGACCCCGACAACCTGAGCCACTATTTCGGCGAGGTGCTGACGGCACTGCAGCTGCCCCACGCCCGTTTTCACGATTTGCGCCACACCTTTGCCACCCGGGCCATTGAGCACGGCATGGACATTCTGACGCTGAGCGGTATGCTGGGCCACGCCGATGTGGGCACCACCCAGACCTTTTACCTGCACCCCCGGCTGGAAGCCATGCACCGGCAGATGGACTGCATCACCCCGGCCTGCGGCTGGTTTCGTGCCGCCCTCGCCGGGCCGGCCGCCGTATGAAATACCGTTTTGCTCCCCGCAGGCTGCCTGCGGGGATTTTGTTGTTTACATGGTGCCTGTGTTCTCTTTACTGCTTTCTGCCGGGCAGGCTATCCTCCCCGCAAGTCAGGAAGCGTCCTCTTTTGCATCATCACCGCAAACAGGTTCCGGCGGGGCCATATCACCGGCGAAGGCTGCCTCGTAGGCCTCATGGGCCAGCAGCAGACGCCGCTGTTTATCCTCATTCATCCGCAGGCGACTGCCCGTCGGACTCTGATGACCCATGCAGTAGGCTATCTCCTCGTCGGTCAGGTCGGTGGCAATGCTCAGGCCCGTGCAGTAGGTATGGCGCAGTGCGTAGGCGGTGAGATTTTCTTCGCAGGACCCGGCCCCTTCCTCCAGGTCGGTGTCCTCCTCGTTGACCAGAATTTTTTCGGTGCCCTCCTCCATACACTGATCCAGCATCTCCCGTCCCATCTTGCCCACATCCCTGGTGATGGCCCGGCGCTCCCCCGGCACAGGATTGCGCCGCCCTTTCTGTGTTTCCACCCAGAGCAGCGGCAGCTCCGCCAGCTGTTCTTCGGTCAGTTCGGGGTGACGGCGACGGATCCACGCCTGCTGCCGGCGGATCAGACGCACAACCGTCGGGGTGCAGGGCAGGGTGCGGTAGCTGTTTTTGCTTTTCAGCAGGTCGGTAACGCTGCGCTTTGCCTTCTTTGCTTTGTCCTTTTCATCCTGGCACTCCACCTGGATAAAGGGCAGGCCATTTTCTGTTGTTTTGAGACAATCAAAATTGAGGCCGCAGGCTTCCCCATCACGCATGCCCTGAAGCAGCATCAGGGCACAGGCCAGGGCCAGGGGATTTTCTGACTGTTCCACCATCGCCAGCAGCCGGGCGCATTCCTGCCGGGTCAGCGTCTGCTTGCCGAACCGCCGGTTATACAGTTCCCTGGCCGTTGGCTGCAGCTGTTCCTTCGCAATGTCCAGCTTCTTCAAGGTACGTTCCGGGATGGGGCTGCAGCGCAGATCCCCTTCCTCCACCAGAAATTCCAGAAACCGGCACAGCAGAATCCAAAGGGCTTTCATCCGTTCCGCCTGCCGGCTTTTCTTCTGGGGCCGGACTTTCTGGGGTTGATCTGCCAGCACTTCCATCCGCCGGGCAATATCCTCCTCGGTGATCTGCCGCGCCCCTTTTTCTTCCAGATTCCCGCACAGCAGCCGCAGGCGGTAGTCCCGGTCGTAATTGTCCCGGGTGGAAGGCAGCCAGTCGTGTTCGTTGAAATACTGCCGGTATTTCTGCCGGTAGAGCTCCATCAGGGTGGGACTTTTCTCCGGGGCTTCCGGCGACACGCCTGCCTGTTCCTTGCGCAGGTACGCCATCAGCTGTTTTTCGATCTGTCTCTTCAGATACTGTTCTACGTCGGTTTCCTTTTTCACGGTGCTGCGGATTTTCAGGTTTTCATACCGGCCGCAGCTCCAGCTGCCGGTGATCCGAACCTTGCCCTCCGGCACCGCTTTCTCCCGGCAGGTGCAATCCACCTGCCTGCCGCACAGGCTCCATTGTTTTGTGACCTCGTCCATGTATATCACGCTCCTTTCTGATAGCACCGGATGGCTTCATCCAGTTTTCTTCCGATACATTCCTGATACCAGACGCTCTGGTAATCCCGGTAGACTTTATCCATGACCGTCTTGGGCGCCCACCCCTGCAGGTGGTCTTTTTCTCCCGCCCGGAGCCACCCTTTCACCATTTCGTCGAAGGTACGGTGCAACACCCTGACGGTGGCCCCGATGGTCTTTTCTTCCTGGTGATCAGATTTTTCATCGGTCTTTTTGTAGGTCCCCGCCGCAAACCCTGCCTGTTTCAGCAAAGATTTACTGTACCTCTGCAGCTCTTCCGGCCTGCAAGCCGTTTTCCATTCTGCTTTGCTGCAGACGATGGGCATCTTGAGAAAGCTCCTTCCGCCCTTCTCCCGCGCCCATTCCGCCCGGCGCTGCAGAATTTCCTGAAGGGGCTGACAAACCGGTACATAGCGCAGCCTGTACGGATATACCTTTTCCCTGCCAAACTGCAGGACGTTGTCCGCCTTTTCCAGGTAAGGCCGCAAAACCCGCAGGCTGTAATACGCCGAACCCGGCAGCCGTACATAATCCCCATACTGCAAACTGCAGGCTTCTTCCGGCGAAAAACCTTCCAGCAGCACCAGCAACACACCCACGGCAAGGCCATTCTGCAACGCATTCTGTTTTGCCTGTTTCAGCAGCCTGCTGAACTCCTCATGGGAAAGGCTCTGATTTCCCAGCTTGCTGCGCTTCTGCCCCTGGGCATCGTGCCGCTTTCTGCCCCGCCGTTTCGGCATGTTCATCCATCCGTGTTCCGCCGCATACCACTGCATCCATTCCAGACGGTGACGGCACCGCTGCATCTGGTGCTTTGTGAAGCGGGGATCCTGGGCAGCCAGGTCCTGCTCCACGGTTTTGCGCACCCCTTTGTCAATCCGGCACAGCGGTCTGTCCCCATAAAAGGACAGATACTTGTCCAACAAATCCCGGTCCAGCGTATCCTTCGTGTTGGCGGGATTTTTTCTGTCTTTTCCGATCTCCCTGGCAAGATAGCGCTGAAATTCCCCGGTTGCTTCCAGAAGGGTATAGGCGCCCTCGGCGCTGCGCTGCACTGTATCGCCCGGAAAGGTTTTCACCTGCTGCTCCGCGTATTTTTTGTAAAGAGCCTTCTTGGCCCGGATGCCTCCCTCAGATGCAAGGTAACAAGGGATTTCTTTCCTGTCCTTAAGTGTGGTTCTGGGTTCATACTCAAGATCATCTCCTCCGGCCGGGTTGGAAGTCCTCAATAACACTACAAAGCAGTTTTTGGAGGTATTGAAATGCCCGGTGGCGCTGCATGATATCTTTTTCCATTGGAAGGGGATCGCTTTTGTATACTTGCGTTGACTCATATCGTAATGCTCCTTGATCTTGGGGAAATCGTTCATCGTTTTACAAGAAAAATGATATTTACTTTTGTTTTTGGTGCAACTTCAAAAAGGGGGGGTGCCATGGAGAAAGGGGTTGACAGCTCTCCCGTCAGCGTATAACGGGGATTTTTTCTCCGGCTTGGATATCACGATAATTACTTTTGTTGTTCTGTCAATCAAAAAGCGGCACTTTTTCTTGCTGCAACACTTGACATCGTCTTTTCGGCTGTGCAACGGCATTTTCATTTTCATCGTAAGTACTTTGCAGCAATCGTCAAGGTCGACAATAAAAAACACGCGCTTTCCTTAACGGAAAGCGCGTGTTTTGATTCATGGCTTGTTCAGTTTACTTTGGGCGATACCTGCGCAAAAAGGCCTGCCGGTCCTTGCAGTGGAACCGCTCCATCACTTCGGCGTCGGTTCCGCCGTCCTCCAGCGCCTGGCGGATGGCGGTCTCCCGGATGGTCGAGAAAGTCAGGCAAGGCACGCCCGCCCTTCTCTCCAGCAGCGCCAGATGTTCCCGCAGGACATTGGCTTCCACCGGGCGTCCGTCCGGCGTAGCAAACAGCAGGTGGTCGGGATTGCAGCGGGCATCCACCGCCTGCAGGGTACGCAGCGTGCCAAGCTGCGATTCCACAATCCTTTTGCAGGCGGCAGGCAGCGGCACAGAATAAAGCGGAACAGGCAGCAGCGCCAGCCTAGTTTTGCGTTCCTTACTCTGTTCGTCGGCAATGCGGGCGACCCGGTTGCGCACAGTCAGCCGACTGGCGACCAGGTCCACATCCTCCTCCCGCAGGGCCAGCAATTCCCCCTGGGGAAGTCCCGTGGCAAAGGCAAAGCGGATCAGGTTGCCCCACAGCTCCTCCTCGCAGACAGCCAGCAGCTTTTCCTGTTCTTCCCGGGTAAAGACAGGCTGTTCCCGGCTGGGTCCTGCTTTTCGTCTGGCAAGGACCTCCTCGCCTAAAATCTCCGGCGTACAGGGATTTTCTGCCAGCAGCCCTGCCGTCACCCCTTGCTGAAGGATGGTCCGCAGCAGCTTGTAGGTATTTTTGGCCTTTCCGCCGGACAGACTGGCAAAATACCGCTTCAGCCGCGGGGGCGTCAGTTCTGCCAGTTCATATCTTCCCAGGCGGGGCAGGATCGTATTCTGCAGCAGCCCCTGATAGGACTGTGCGGTCCTGTAGGAACCGGCATGGGACGCCTGCCAGGCGGAAAACCAGTCCTGCGCCCATTGTTTTAATTTCATTGGGGTCCTCCCGGAGTCTTTTCACCGAAATACTATGGTTCATCGTGTTTTGCAGGGGGATCCTGTTGCTCCGCGTTCTCCAAAGGAGCCTCCCGCAGCGCGGCCAGCTGCTGCCGGAACATTCCCTGCAGTTCCTGCCAGACCTGCGGGTTCTTCAGCGACAGTGACGGCTGTTTCAGCTCTTTGTCCAGGTCCGCAACCGCCACCGACAGCGTCTTTTCATCCAGTATTCCGCAGCGGTGGCGGAGATAGCGGATGACCGCCTCACTCTCCTTGTCTTCGGCATGCATGGCGTAGCGGAGCGCGCAGTTGATCACCGACCCGAAGTCCTCCGTGTGGAACGGATCCAGCCAGGAGGACGGGCAGAGGACGAGATCGTCCTTTCCCTCATTGGTGATGACCAGCCCGATGTTTTCCCGGAGCACACGGTCCAGCACAGCGTCCAGATTGTCTGCCAGTTCCTGGCGGGAGATGCGTTCCATCGTTTCGGTGGATGGTAAATTTGCCATGATTGCTTGCCTCCTGTCGTTCTGTTTCCTGTCCCGGAGAGACGCCCCTTCCGAGTCGGCCTCCGGGGATTGTTTTCTCATTGTTTTCATTATAGCATCCGGGGCGGGCCATAACAGGGACTTTCAAAAATATATTTGCCGCTCTTCCTGCGAGAGGCGACCTGCAGACTGTGTCAGAAACCCACTTCATCGCAATAAGAAAGAATCTGCTTCTTTTTCTGTATAGCGAACCGAAGTGTTGCAGCCGCCCCGCCCCAGTCATGGAGGACATAGGCCACCACGATGTCGGAAGATTGGACCATCCAGCGGTTCCTGCGCGGAATCGCATAACGGCGCGGCACGGTTTCCAGTGGCGGGTAGATGGTTCGGTCGTAACCGGAAGCGTCTCTTCCGTCGTTGAGATAGGCCATGACAAGAACCAATTCGATCTGGGGATACTGCATCTTTTGTCTCCGCAAGACAGATGCCGCCAGGTTGTCAAAGGCACCATAACCGCCCAGATAAAAGGTTGTGGCGCCTCGCGTAATCAATTCCTGCGTCACACCATATAGCCATCTTTCCACTGCCTGGCACTGCGAAATCTGCGAATGACCGCAAAACGTAACAATCACTTTTATTCCTCCATTATAGTGATTATAATCACTATAATGGAAAGTGGCAAGCCCCCTATAATAATCAAAAACGGGGGTGATGCAGTGCCGATCTCGTTTCGTCCGATGCGGGAATTTATGAAAGAGAACCGTATTTCCTTCTACCGTTTGGCCAACGAAGGAATTGATGCGCAAACTCTGCAACGAATACGCCATGACAAGCCTGTCACTACCGACACACTCGGAAAAATCTGCAGCATCCTGCACTGCCAGCCGGGAGATCTGATTGAATATATCGATTCATCCCGCGAAGAGAAATCTGTCGACTAGCCATATTTCGGAGAATTTCTCAAAGCGTATCAGGTCTGCCGCGTCCCATTTCGGTTATAAAGATCCGCATATCGTAATGCAGCCAGGCGGCGCCGTTCACAACGTGGACAGCGCTGCCTGGCTTTTTCTTTCCGACTGAAATTAGAAAAGTACGTTTTTCAGGGCTCATTCCTCTCAAGGGTCTTTTGTGCCGCCGGTAAATTTTACGAGGTATTTCCTGCAAAAAAGACCGGCGGGCAGGCCGTTTGCAAGCGGCATTATCTGCTTTTTCCGGGGCAAAAAACGGACAAATTGCCTGCGGGCCAAGGGAAATAATACCAGCCCAGACAGCGTCCCGAGTGCAAAAAAGACCGGCAGGACACCCGAAAATACAGGGGGCTCTGCCGGTCTTTTTTGTCAACATCAGAAAAAATATTATACGCAGCATCGATGAATCAAATGAAAAACTTCTGCCTTTTTGCCGCGTTTTAACACAAGAAAAGACCCGGTCTTTTCAGACCGGGTCTTGGTGGTTGCGGGGACAGGACTTGAACCTGCGACCTCCGGGTTATGAGCCCGACGAGCTACCATCTGCTCTACCCCGCGATATTCAGGCGCCCTCCGTTAGGGTGCTAGATTATAATAGCACAACGCAGGGTGTCTGTCAATAGTTTAGGGCAAAAAACTTTGCCGGCTTTCGCTCATCCATTCAGGAGAGTTCAAACATGCCGTTGTACAGCTGGTAGTACTCGCCCTTCTGGGCCAGCAACTCCTCGTGGGTGCCGCGCTCCACAATGTGGCCGTGCTCCAGCACGATGATGGCATCGGCGTTGCGCACCGTGGACAGCCGGTGGGCGATCACGAACACCGTTCGGCCCTCCATCAGGCGGTCCATGCCCTTCTCAATGAGGGCCTCGGTGCGGGTGTCGATGCTGGAGGTGGCTTCGTCCAGGATCAGCACCGGCGGATCCGCCACCGCCGCCCGGGCGATGGCCAGCAGCTGGCGCTGGCCCTGGCTCAGGTTGGCGCCGTCGGCGGTGACCATCGTGTCATACCCCTTGGGCAGGCGGCGGATGAAGGAGTCGGCGTTGGCGATCTTCGCCGCCCGCTCCACCTCCTCCTGGGTGGCGTCCAGCTTGCCGAAGCGGATGTTGTCCGCCACCGTGCCGGTGAACAGGTGGGTGTCCTGCAGCACGATGCCCAGGCTGCGGCGCAAAGCGTCCTTGCGGATGAGCCGCACGTCGATGCCGTCGTAGGTGATGGACCCCGCCGTCACATCGTAGAACCGGTTGATCAGGTTGGTGATGGTGGTCTTGCCGGCGCCGGTGGAACCCACAAAGGCGATCTTCTGGCCGGGCTTGGCGTAGAGGGACAGTCCCTGCAGGATCAGGTGGCCTTTCACGTAGCCGAAGTCCACGTTGTGGAACCGCACGTGGCCTTCCAGCGGCTGGAAGGGCACGTTGGGACGGCTGCGGTCACACCAGGCCCAGTGGCCGGTGACTTCCCCGTCGGTGCACTCGGTGAGGGTACCGTCGGGGGCCTGCCGCACCGTGACAAGATCCACCGTGCCTGCATCCACCTCGGGGTCCTCCTCCATGGCGGTGAAGATACGCTCGGCGCCGGCCAGGGCAGCCAGCAGGAAGTTGCCCTGCTGGGTGAACTGGTTGATGGGCATGGTGGTCTGGCGCACAAAGACCAGATAGCTGGCCAGGCTGCCCAGGTCGGTCCAGCCCTTCATGACCATGAGGCCGCCCAGCACCGCGATGACCGCGTAGTTGATATACCCGATACTGACCACCGCCGGGATCATGGTGGCGGCGTAGCTCTGGGCACCGGTACCGGCCTGGCGCAGTTTTTCGTTGCGGGCGGCAAAGCCCTGCAGGTCGGCCTGCTGGTGGTTGAACACCTTGACCACCTTCTGGCCGGCGATCATCTCCTCGATGTAGGCGTCCAGTTCGCCCAGGCAGCCCTGCTGTCTGGCGTAGAACGCCCGGCTGTGTTTGGTGCTGAAGTCAATATACCAGAACATGGCGGCGTAACCCACCACCACCAGCAGCGACAGCTTCCAGTTCAGCACGAACAGCATGATCAGCGTGCCCGCCACCTGGACGAAGGTCTGGATGACCAGGGCGAAACTGTTGTTCAGGGCGTCCGAGACGGTATCCACATCGTTGGTGAAGAGGCTCATCAGGTCGCCCTTGCGGTGGGTGTCGAAGAACTGGAGGGGCAGCGTCTGCAGGTGGGCGAAGAGGTCGCGGCGGATCTCCCGCAGGATCTTCTGGGCGGCGCGGACCATGATCTGGCTGTAGCCCAGCGTGCAGAGGGCGCCCACCAGGTAAACCACCGCCGTCAGGCCCACGCCGGCGGCCAGGTAGGTGAGGCTGCCGTTTTCCAGCAGGCCGTTGACCACCGGGCGGATCATGTAGGTGCCGATGAGGGCCGCGATGGCGCTGAGGGAAGCCAGCACCGCCACCAGGGCCAGCATGACGCTGTGGTGTTTCAGGTAGACCCACAGGCAGCGGAGGGTATGTTCCAGATTTTGCGGGCGGCGCCCGCCGGTAACACGCATCATTGCTGGTCGCCCCCTTTCCGCTGGGACTGGTAGATTTCCTGGTAGATGGTATCGTGGGCCAGCAGTTCGGCGTGGGTGCCCACGGCGTGGAGCCGGCCGTCGTCCAGAATGACGATGAGGTCGGCGCTCTGCACCGAACTGATGCGCTGGGCGATGATGAGTTTGGTCACATCGGTGAGCTGGGCCAGGGCGTGGCGGATGCCCGACTCGGTGGCGGTATCCACGGCGCTGGTGGAGTCATCGAAGATCAGCACCTTGGGGTGCTTGAGTAGGGTCCGGGCGATGCAGAGGCGCTGCTTCTGGCCGCCCGACACATTGACGCCGCCCTGGCCCAGGTCGGTGTCCAGGCCCTGGGGCATGCGGTCCAGGAACTCGTCGGCCCGGGCAGCCCGGCAGGCGGCCAGGATCTCCTCGTCGGTGGCATCGGGGTTGCCCCATTTCAGGTTATCCCGGATGGTGCCCGAGAAGAGCAGGTTCTTCTGCAGCACGATGCCCACGGCATCCCGCAGGGCGGCCAGGTCGTAGTCCCGCACGTCTCGGCCGCCCACCTTGACGGTGCCGGCGGTGGCGTCGTAGAGGCGGGGGATCAGCTGGACCAGCGTGGTCTTGGCCGAGCCGGTACCGCCGATGATGCCCACCGTGGCGCCCGCCGGGATGTGCAGCGTGATGTCCGACAGGGCGTTTTTCTGGGCGGCGGCGTTATACTTGAAGCTGACGTTCTCAAAGTCGATGGCGCCGTTCCCGATGGTTTCCACCGGGTGGTCGGCGTTGGCCAGATCGGGCTGCTCGGTGAGCACCTCCCGGATACGGCGGGCGCTGGCCAGGGAGCGGGTCATCTGGAGGAAGACGCCGGAGAACATCATCACCGAGTTGAGCACCTGCAGCACATAGCTGAGGAAGGCGGTGAGCTGGCCCACGCTCATGGAGCCCTCCAGGATGAAGCCGCCGCCGAACCACATGATGCAGACGATGCAGACATACATGACCAGCTGGAAGGAGGGCATGTTCAGCACGGCCAGGCGGAAGGTCTCGGTGCTGGCGTCGCTGAGTTCGGTGTTGACCTCGTCAAACTGCTGGTTTTCCCAGTCCCCACGCACGAAGGCCTTGATGACCCGGATGGCGGTGAGGCCCTCCTGGATGCGGCTGTTCAGATGGTCCACGGCGCTCTGCTGGCGGCCGTAGAGGGGCGCCACATGGCTGACGATCCAGGCCAGCATGGCGGCCAGGATGGGGGTGGCGATGAGGAAGATGATGGTGAGCCGGGGGCTGAGCAGGAAGGCCATGCCCAGGCCCATGAACAGCATGACCGGGCTGCGCACCAGCGGCCGCAGGCCGGTGTTGACGGCGTTGAGCAGCACGGTGGCATCGGTGGTCATGCGGGTGACCAGCGAGGCGGCGGAAAAATGGTCCAGGTTGGCGAAGTCGAACTTCTGCACCGAGGCGTACTCGGCCAGGCGCAGTTCGGCGGCGAAGCCGTTGGCGTAGCGGGCGGCGAACCGGGCGTAGAGCAGCCCGGTGATGAGGGCCAGCACCGCGCAGACCACCATGAGGATGCCCTGGCGAAGGATGATGGACATATCGTGGTGGGGCACGCCGTCGTCGATGAGGGTGGACATGAGCACCGGGATGATCATCTCAAAGGCGCACTCGATGATGAGCAGCCCCACCGCCACGATGAGGTCCCGCAGATAGGGCTTGCTGTAACGGAAGATCAGCCGAAGATCCTTCATGGACTTACCTCCTGTTCAAAATAGAATATGGGTCGGCCGGAGGTCAGCTGCGTTTCCGGTCGGGCAGCTGGCTGGCCACGATGGCCGCGAACATGAGCACACAGCCGGCCAGTTCGGTGCCGGTGAGGGTCTGGCCCAGGATGATCCAGCCGGCCAGGGCGCTGAAGACGCTCTCCAGGCACATGGCCAGGCTGGCGATGGTGGGGTCCAGTTCCTGCTGGCCCACGATCTGCAGGGTGTAGGCCACGCCGCTGGACATGATGCCGCAGTAGAGCACCGACACCGCCGCCCCGGCGAACTGTTCGGGGGTGGGTTGTTCAAAGAGAAACATGAAGACGGTGGACACCACCGACACGGTGAAGAACTGGGCGAAGCTGAGCTGGATGCCGTCCAGCCGGGGGCTGAAATGGTTGACCAGCAGGATCTGCAACGTGAACAGGAAGGCGCAGAGCAGCAGCTGCCATTCGCCCCCCGTGAGGGAGAGGGTGTCCCGCCCGGCCAGGCAGAGCAGATACAGGCCCACCACGCTGACGGCCACGCAGGCCCAGAGTTTGACCCCCGGGCGGCTGCCCAGGAAGATGCCGCACACCGGCACCAGCACCACATACAGGGCGGTCATGAAGCCGGCCTTGGCGGTGCTGGTGGTGCCGATGCCCATCTGCTGGGCGGCGGAGGCCGCAAAGAGGGCCACGCCGCACAGGGCGCCGCCGATGGCCAGCGTTTTGCCGTGGACCCAGAAGGGCAGCCGTTTGCCCTGGCGGCGCTGGTTTGCCCGCCGCACCCCCATGAGCCCCAGCAGGAAGGCGCAGGCCAGCCAGCTGCGGCTGGCCAGGAAGGTGTAGGGGCCCATGTAGCCGCTGCCCACGCTCTGGGCCACGAAGGCCGTGCCCCAGATCAGCGCGGCCACCACGAGCATCAGCGTGTTGCGCAGTTGTTTTTTGTTTTCCATCGGTTTTTCCATCCTTTCTATGCAGCCACAAAACCGCCCGCACCGTCGGAAGCGACGATACGGGCGGCAGATTCTTCAGTTTTCGGGCGTTACTCTTCCCCTTCGATGGTGGTCAGTTCCTCGCTGCCCAGACCCTGGATCTTCAGCCCGCCGGTGACATAGAACTTGCTGGAATCGTAGCTGATGTTCACCTTGTACTGTTTGCCGGGGGTCAGGCCGGTGATGGTGTAGGTGTAGCAGGTGCCGTCGGTGGTGTAGTAGACGGTGGAACCCTGCACATAGCTGGTGGTGGCCTTGTCGTCCGAGAGCTGCCACACCGCCACCTTGAAGGTCTGGTAGTTTTCGTTGGTGGACTCGGTGGTGGCATAGCCGGTGACGGTCAGGCTGTCCGACGCCGCCACAAAGTATTCGGTGCTGCGGTTGGCAATGCCGTTGAAGGCCACATACAGGGTGTCCCCCGCCGCCTGGGTCACCAGCTTGCCCGAGGTGGAATCAAATCCCTCGGGGAAGGTCACCTCGCCGCCCGAAGTGGCCATGACCTTGGTGGCCTCCTCCTCATCGAACGCGCTCTCGTCGCGGAAGCCCAGCACCGTCACCGCCTTGACGACGGCATCCTTCAGGGCCTGCTTGGGAGAACATGCGGACAGCGACAGGGCCAGGCAGAGCGCCAGAGCCAGAGCGATCCAGGTACGGGTGCGTTTCATATGGGTAAACCTCCATGGGTGGGAATGAAAAGTCGGTGTCACAGGGTGACATATAGAGGTATTATACCGCATTTGTCGGCCCTGCACAAGGTTTTTACAAAAAAACCACAAACAGCCCCGCGGAGTGTCAAAAGGGGGAACAGTCCCGCACGGCGGTGCCTGACGGGCCTATTCCCCCCTTTGGATCCCCCCTCGACAAAATTTGGCGGCAAATCGCGCACTGGTCGCACACAATTTGCCGCCAAATTCCCCTGTATGTGTCTGCACCGGTCGGCACATGTCCGCCGGTGCAGACGTTTTTCATTCTGCGCGGCTCCCCTTCCAGTCCGGCTCGGTTACCGCTTGATGTCGTAGTTCATGTTCATCAGGTTGCGGATGGTGTCCACGTCGTCGGTGATGTTGGCGTCGCCGTGGATGGTGTGCTTGATGGCGCTGGACGCCACCGCAAAATTCACCATATCCATGGGGCGGTAGTCGTGCATCATGGCGTAGATCAGGCCGCTGGCGAAGGCGTCGCCGCCGCCCACCCGGTCCAGAATATTAAAGGTAAAGAGCTTGCTCTCGAAGGTGTGGTTCTCGTACCACATGAAGGCCTTGAGGCTGTTCTCGCTGCCCGAATGGACATACCGCACATGCCGTCCGATGCACCGGATGTTGGGATACCGCTCCACAAACCGCTGGAAGATTTCGTCCTGCTGCTCGTAGCTGGGCTGCAGCGGCACGCCGTCCTTCCAGTCCCCCTTGGAGTGGTCGTTCTCGTCCCGCCACAGGTGGTAGGGCTCGATGCCGAACAGCACATCCACGTAGGGCAGGCAGCGGGTGCAGTAGTCCCGGGCAGCCTCCCAGCTCCACAGCGTGCTGCGGAAGTTGCCGTCAAAGCTGACCGTCAGCCCCTTGTCCTTGGCCACCTGCAGGCAACGCAGGATGAAGTCGGCACAGTTCTGGTTCAGCGCCGGCGTGATGCCCGACAGATGCAGCCAGTCGAAGCCGTCCAGCAGCCCTTCCACGTCCACCTTGGACAGGTCGTACTCGGTGAGGGCGCTGTGCATCCGGTCGTAGATGACCTTGCTGGGCCGGATGCCGTAGCCGGTCTCCAGGTAATAGGTACCCAGGCGCTGGGTGGGGGTCTCCTCCTTGGTGGAGAGGATCATCGGCGTGCAGTGCACGTCGTTGGAGCGCAGCCACCGGATGGCGCTTTTGCCCAGGGAATTGTTGGGCACCACGCTGAAAAAGGTGGAATCCACCCCCAGGTTGGCCAGCGCCAGGGCGATGTTCGCCTCGCTGCCGCCGTAGCTGGCCTCAAAGTTGGTGGCCATGCGGATCTTTTCGTAGTTGGGCGGCGTCAGGCGCAGCATGACTTCGCCGATGGTGATGAACTTCTGCGGGCTTTGCTGATTCTTCAGAATGGGATTGCAGTGTTCCATAAATCGGGGCACCTCCTGTGTGCAGTGTACTTTTCCCCCCTCCGGGAAAGAACACGATGTTTGGCACCCTGATTGTACGGCATTCCCCCGGCAATTGCAAGGAAAATCCCCGCGGCGCCCTTTTCAGTCCTGCAGTTCCTTCTCAAAGTGGTCGATCTTGTCCACATTGCCGATCACCGCCACGGTGTCCCCCGCCACAAAGCGGTAGCCCGCCGTGAATTCCACGTCGGTGTGGCCGTCCCGCTCCACCGCGATGATGTTGATGCCGTAATTCCGGCGCACGTCCAGCTCCTGGATGCTCCGGCCCACCACGTGGCCGCCCACCGCAATGCGGCGCACCTCCACGCCGTCGGCCAGCGCCACATAGTCCAAGAGATTGCCGAAAATCAGCCGCCGCCCGATGCGCACCGCCATGTCCGCTTCGGGGTAGACCACCGTGGCTCCCATCCGCTTGAGCACCTCGCCGTGCACCTCGCTGGTGGCCTTGGCGATGACGTTGGGCACCCCCAGCTTGATCACCAGCATGGTGGTGAGGATGCTCATGTCGATCTGCTCGCCGATGCAGATGGTCACCGTGCCGCAGTTCTGCATGCCGGTCTCTTTCAGGGCGGTCTCGCTGAGATTGTCCACCACGAAGGCGTAGTCGGTGTAGGCGCGCACCTCGCGCACGCGCTCCTCATTTTTGTCGATGGCGATGACTTCCTCGCCGGCTTCGGCCAGCGTCTTGACCAGCGCCGTGCCAAAACGGCCCAGGCCGATGACGCCGTACATCGCGGAAGAATCGTTCTTTTTCAGTTTCATGGTACAACTGCCTCCAGTTTGGTATCAGCCGATGGTGATGGCTTCCTCGGTATAGCGGGCGGAAGGTTCGGGGCGCTCGACCCAGATCGACAGCAGCGTGAACGCGCCGACGCGCCCGGTGTACATCGTTAAGATCAGGATCAGTTTGCTGGCGTCCAGCAGGTCCGGCGTGATGCCGGTGGAAAGGCCGACGGTGCCGAAGGCCGAGACATCCTCAAACAGCAGCTGCATCAGCGTCAGGTCGGGTTCCAGCACGCAGAGCAGGAAGGTGCCGGTGCACACGACGATCATGCCCAGCAGCGCGATGGTGGCCGCTTTGCGCATGGCGCCGTCGGGCAGGCGGCGGTGGAAGGCCCCGGGGCGGCGCTTGCTGAAGATGCAGGCGACCTCCTGCATGAGGACAAAGAAGGTCGTCGTCTTGATACCGCCGCCGGTGGACCCGGGCGAAGCGCCGATGAACATCAAAATCGTGAGCACGAACAGGCCCGCGTTGCTGAGCTCGCCCAGCGGCATCGTCGAGAAGCCCGCGGTACGCGCCGACGTGCTGTGGAAAAACGCCGCCAGCCAGCCGATGCCGTCGGTAAGCTGCAGCAGCACCGTGCCGGCAGCCAGCAGCACCGCCGTGGTGGTAAGCACCACTTTGGTGTGCAGCGTGAACTTGCGGAAGCGGAACCGGCACTTGATGACGTCGAGCACGACGAGGAAGCCGATACCGCCAAAGATGATAAGGCCGCAGGTGACAAGGTTGAGCCAGACGTTATCGTGGTAGGGGATCAGGTTGCGCAGCCCGCCCAAAATGTCAAAGCCCGAGTTGTTGAACGCCGCGATGGAGTGGAAGATGCTGATCCACAAGGCGTGCAGCGGCGGGAAATCCTGGATGAACACCGGGAAACTGCAGACAACGCCCGCCAGCTCAAAGCACAGCGTCATAAACAGCACCGCGCGCACCAGGCGGACCATGCCCTCGAAGCTGTCCACGTTGAGGGCCTCCCGCACCAGCGACCGCCCCTTGAGGCTGATGCGCCGCCCCGCCGCCAGGGCCAGGCCCATGCCGATGGAGGTGACGCCCAGGCCGCCGACCTGGATGAGCCCCGCCACCACGGCCTGGCCGAAGGGGGTGAAGGTGTCGGCGGTGTCGACGGCGATGAGGCCGGTGACGCAGACCGCGCTGGTGGAGGTGAAGAGGGCGTCGGTCCAGCTGACGGTGGCGGTATCCCGCACCGAGACGGGCAGTTTGAGCAGCGCCGCCCCCAGCAGGATGGCCAGGGCAAAGCCCAGGGCGATGATCCGCGCGGGGGGCTGCTTTTTGAGAAGATGTACGATTGCTTTCATAAAAAATCCTCTTGCACACAAAAGGCGGGGCTTCCCGCCGTGTTGGGGGAAGTCCCGCCGGGCCGGAGCGCCCTTGCCCCGGCCGACCCCGGATAAATAGGACGCGCCGCGTCCTATGACAGACTCCACCACTTATCCCGGTCGTAGATGTCTCTACCATAACACGAAACGGCAGCGCCGTCAAGGGGCCAGCATTTTCCTGCGGGCCGGGGCGCAGGGCTTTCTCTTGCGTGGCATCGTAAAATCGTGTATAATGAATTGTTACTTCTATATGTATAGTCAGGAGGTGCGCCGTTGAGCCTGCAGAGTTTTGGCTTTTTCGGCTTTTTGCTGGTGGTGGTCGCGGTGTATCTGCATCTGCCCCGGCGCGTCCAGAGTCCCTTTCTGCTGGCGGCCAGCTGGGTGTTCTACGCCCTGGCCATGCCGTCCATGCTGGGGGTGACCATCACCATTGCGGTGTTCACTTACCTCTGCGGCCGGGCGCTGGCAGGCCCCCACAAGGTTGCAGCCTTGCGGGTGGGGGTCATCGGGCTGCTGGGCATCCTTGCCTTCTTCAAGTATAACGGTGCCTTCCAGGGGCTGGCGGGCTGGCAGGCCGTGGCCATGCCGCTGGGCATCAGCTTTTACAGCTTTGCGGCCATCGCCTACCTCATCGACGCCGCCCGGGGCGACTGCGAGGTGGAACCCAGTTTCATCCGCTGTGCGCTGTTTCTGAACTTTTTTGCCACCGTCACCCAGGGGCCCATCTGCCGGGCCGGGGCGCTGCTGCCCCAGTTCCAGGAGGAACACCGCTTTGATGCCGCCCGCACCGTGCGGGGGCTGCGGCTCATGGCGCTGGGTCTCTTCAAGCTGGTGGCGGTGAGCGATGTGCTGGGCGTCTTTGTGGACGAGGTCTTCCCCAATTACCAGAACTACGGCGGCCCCATGCTGCTGCTGGGCGCCGTGGGGTATACCTTGCAGCTCTACTTCAACTTTTCGGGCTACTCCGAAGTAGCCCGGGCCGTGGGGCTTTTCCTGGGCCTCGAACTGCCGGAAAACTTCAAGACGCCTTTCTTTGCCACCAACTTCTCGGGATTCTGGAGCCGCTGGCACATCAGTTTTTCCTCCTGGCTGCAGGATTACCTCTTCATGCCGCTGGCCTGGGCCGATCTTTCCGGCGTGACCCGGGGCAAGCTGACCCGCCTGCCCGCCGAGGCCTGCGTCTTTATCGTCTTTTTCGTGTCGGGCTTCTGGCACGGCAACACCCTGCCCTTTGTGGTGTGGGGTCTTTTGCAGGCCTGCTACCGGCTGGGGGAGGAGCTGCTCCACCGCCGGTTCGGCAAACCCAAAAAGAAAGCCCCGGCCCGGGTGGTGCGCGCCAAACGGGCCGTGGTCTTTGCCCTGTGGACGGTGAGCATGGTGTTCTTCCGGGTGGGGTCCGCCCCCGCCGGCACCCTGACCGTGGGGGATGCCTTCGGGTATCTGGCAGGCTGGTTCCGTGGCTGGGCCCCCGGCCGCTTTGCCGGGGAGCTGTACAGCGCCGTCTACACCGCCTTCTACGCCAACACCCTCATGGTGGCGGCCTACTATGCCTTCCTCGCAGTGGTGCTGGTGCTGGCCTTTTATCTCGACACCCGCCGGGCCTTCACCTACAAAAACAAACCTGCCGAGATCGCCCTGGCCGGGGAAAAGCACCGCTGGGCGGTCTACTACCTGCTGGTGATTTTCCTGCTGGCGGGCTACATTATGCAGAGCGGCGGCTTTGGCAACGCGGGCTTCGGGATGTACGCGGGATTTTAATGCCTATCAACGGGGGAACCAGTCGTGCACGGCACATGTCCGCCGATGAAGACGGTTTTGAAAACATCCCTGCCATCACAACAGAAAGGAGTGGCCTGTGAAAAATATCCTGAAAAAGCTGGCGCTGCTGGCCATCCCGGTGCTGGTGTGGCTGGTGGTGTTCATCGCCTTTGAGCCCAACAACTACTTCGGCCTGAAATCCTCCGCCGGGTCCAGCCAGCCGGTGGCCCGGGTGCGGGCCTACCAGCAGCATCCCGGCACCCATCTGATCCTGGGGGACAGCCGTCTGGCCCACTTCGATATGGACCTGGTGGACCAGCTTTCCGGCGAAGAATGGCAGAACCTTTCCTTCGGCGGGGCGTCCCTGAAAGAAACGCTGGACCTGGCCGACTATGTGCTGGACAGCGGCCACCAGGTGGATACCCTGCTGGTGGGGCTTTCCTTCTACACCCTCAACGAGGGCTACAACACCGACCGGTTCGCCCAGCTGGAGGAAACGCTCAACAATCCCCTGGCCTACTGCCTGAACCTCGAGTACAACGTCAATGCCCTCACCGTGATGATGGATACCATCCGGGGCACGCCGGACGCCATCGAGTCGGGGGACTGGGTGGAGAGCGACTATCTGGCCGACGACGGCACCGTGCTGCCGCTGCACCGCAAGCTCTACGACTACCCGGCCACCATCACGCCCAAATGCCGCAACTGGTCGCTGAACACCGAACAGCTGGAGCGGCTGCACGACCTGGGACAGCGGTGCGCCGAAGCAGGCGTTGAGCTCATTGTGGTGCTGCCCCCCATGGCCGGCAATGTGCGCACCCAGGTGTGCGATGTGTTCGGCATCACCGAGGCCATGGAGAACGAGGTGCTGCCCACCCTGCGCAGCTGGGCCGACGAGGGCGCCTTTACCCTGCTGGACTACGAGTGGGGCGGGAGCTGCATCACCGACGACGACACACAATTTTACGACGGATTCCATCTGGACGAACGGTACGGCCTGCCCGACTGGACGGCCCAGCTGTTCGGCGACCTGAAAGCCTGAGGGCAAGGAGAGGGTTCTGTGGCACTGGATTTTTTGATTTTGTATGAGCACACGGTCCGGGAATACGAGAGCGACCTGCTGCTCAAATTAGAACTGGAGCGCCGAGGGTACAAGGTGGAGATCCGCCAGCTGCTGGACCCCAAGTACCGCCGCCTTTTCCGGGAGGACAAGCCCGAGGTGCTGGTGGCCAGCTGCATGTACGATAACGAAGCCATCAACAGCCATGTGTACAATAACATCGGCTATTGCAACAAGATCGTCAACCTCCACTGGGAGCAGATGCTCTCCGACACCCAGGAGGAGGGCGACTGGTTCAACATGAACGGCAACGCCAAGAAGTGCATCCAGACCTGCTGGGGCAAGCGCACCGCCGCCCGGCTGCAGGCCCACGGCATGGAGGCGAAGAACACCCCCGTCACCGGCGCCGTCATGATGGACTTCCTGCGCCCCGAGTTCGAGGGGTATTTCCTGGGCAAAGAGGAGCTTTGCAAAAAGTTTGGCCTGGACCCCGCCAAAAAGCTGCACCTCTACATTTCCAGCTTCGGCTACGCCAGCATGAGTGACGCCGAGGTGGCGGAGCTCTCCAAAATGGCGGGCACCGATTTTTCCGGCTTTGCCCGCACCAACCGGGTTTCCATGTCCGAGACCCTCTCCTGGTTCGACCGGTATCTGGGCGACCACCCCGAGGTGGAGCTTGTCTACCGCCGCCATCCCAGCGAGTGGAACAGCCCCGCTCTGGAAGAGCTGGCCCAAAAGCGGCCCAACTTCCATGTGATCTTCGCCGATTCCGTCAAACAGTGGATCGTGGCGGCGGATTCCATCTCCATCTGGATGAGCACCGCCATCGCCGAGGTGTATATGGCGGGCAAGAGCTGCCACATCCTGCGTCCTGTGCCCATCGAGCACGAGTACGACCCCGTCATCTACAAGGACGCCCACTATGTGACCAGCTACGAGGAATTCTGCGCCGCCATGGCCGACCCCTTCCCGCCCTTTCCCATCCAGCGGGAGGTCATCGAGGGCTACTTTGATCCCTCCCCGGTGCCGGCCTACCGCCGGATGGCCGACCTTCTCGAGGATGTCTACAGGAACCCGCCCCGGGACGAACCCATGGGCGAGGGCTTTACCCCCCACTTCAACCTGCTCAAATACTGCGCCCTGGCCGGGGTGCATTTTCTCTACCGCCACCACTGGGAACCCCGCCGGGTCTTCTGTTTCTGCCCGCCGCTGGCAAACTTCGCCCAGCGCATCTACGGCTATGTGGACAAGGCCCACGTGAGCCCCGAACAGGTCGCCGCCATGACCGAACGCATCCGGCCCTACCTGCGGTAAAAGGAGAGCGCTATGCCAGAAAAAAAATCCACTGCCCAGAGCTTTGCCGGCAACGTGATGAAATATTCGGTGGCCACCTATCTGGGCTTTGTCATCACCGGCCTGGCCCTGGTGGTGAAGGGCCTGCTGCCCAGCGCCGTGCTGGGCGCGCCGGTCACCTTCATGACCTACACCGCCACCTTTATGAACATCGGCATCCTGGGGCTGGACCAGGCGCTGCTGCGCTTCTACCATGAGCCCCCCGCCGGGGCACAGCCCCGCCAGCTTTTTGCAGCCTGCACCCGGTTCTCGGTGGCCTTCATGCTGGTGCTGGGCGTAGTGTGCAGCCTCTTCTTTGCCCAGCCCCTGGCCGCTGCCCTGGGCCTGGCTACCGCCGGGCCTGGCATCGTGCCGCTGCTCTTTGTAAACGCCGGGCTCTACATGCTGGTGCGGTATCTGAACGTCCTGCTCCGGCTGGAAAACGACCTGCGGGCCTACACCGCCGAAACCCTCTGGATGCAGTGCTGCTATAACCTCGTCTACCTGCTGCCCGGCTTCTTCACCTCCAGCGTGACGATCCTGGCCCTCACGGCCATCCTCAGCTTCGGCGTGGTGGTCATCGCCTTCGGCTTCAAGTACCGGGCCGCCGCTTTCTGCGACCTGCCCGCCCCCCTGGCCGCTGGCATCGGTCGCACCACCCTGCCCTACGGCATCGCCCTGGCCCCGGCCCAGATTCTCTTCAGCCTGTCCAGCGGCGTCTGCCTCTCCTTCGTGAGCAACTACTGCGGCGACACCGCCCAGGGCCTCTTTGCCTTCGGCTACAGCCTGGCCCAGCTGGTCACCGCCATCCAGGCGGGTTTCTCCACCTACTGGGGGCCCTACGTCTACGCCCACTACCGGGAGGAGCAGGAGCGCATCGCCCGGGTCCATGACGTGCTGAACCTGTTGATCTTCGGCTTCTTCTGCGTCCTTGTCATGTTCGAGGATGTGATCTTCTGGGTGTTCTCCAACAAGCGGGATTGCCTTGCCATCTTCCCGCTGCTCATGCTGGCGGTGGTCTTCACCATCCTGTGTGAGGGCACCGTCTACGGCAACTCCATCGCCCGCAAGCCCTGGCACGATACCATCGGCATTGCCATCGGCGCCGGGTCCAACTTCCTGCTCTGCACGATGCTGGTGCCCGGCATGGGTCTGCCGGGGGCCGCCCTGGCCCTGGCCGCCAGCAACGGCCTGGCTTTTCTCTACCGCACCGTCACCGGCCAGATGTACTACCGCACGATCCCCAGCTTCGCCAAGACCATCTCCGGCTTCCTGCTGGCCTTCGCGGTGACCGCCATCGGCACGGTGCTGTGGCAGCATTTTGTGCTCAAATCCCTGCTGGTGGGCACCATCCTGTTTATCTACTGCACGCTCTACCGCGCCCAGCTGCTCAAACTGTGGCAGATGGGTCTGGGCATTCTGCGGCGGTTCCTGATCAAAAAATGAGGGGGATTTCCATGAAACATTGCGGCACCCGGGAACTGGAGACCGGCCGCCTTCTGCTGCGCCGGCTTTCCATCGACGACTGCGAAATGATGTACAACAACTGGGCCAGCGACCCCGAAGTGACAAAATATCTGCGGTGGAACGCCCACCGCACCTGGGGCGAGACCGCCGAGCTGCTCAACGAGTGGGAGAAGCACTATCCCGAGCCCACCTATTACCAGTGGGGCATCGCCGACAAGCACAGCGGGGTGCTGTTCGGCACCATCAGTCTGTTTGCGGCCCAGGATATGAAGACCGGCTGGCACCTGAACACCGAGCGGCTGGGCCTGCCCTGGGAGGCGGGCTTTGCCCTGGGGCGCAAGTGGTGGAACAAGGGCTACGCCACCGAAGCTCTCTGCGCCGTGCGGGATTACTGGTTCGGCACGGTGGGGGCGCCCTGGCTGGCGGCCTGCCACGCCAACGACAACATCCCCTGCAGCGCCGTGCTGCAGAAGGCGGGGTTTGTCTATGACCACGATATCACCGACCACAAATTTGACGGCACGCCGGTGCCCTGCCGGGCGTACCATCTGATCAAAGAGGACCTATGAGCGAGATTACCTTGGATTTCGGCACCACGGCCCAGAAGCGCACCGAGGGGGAAGCCATTCCCGTGGTGCTGCTGGCACTGGACCAGGGCCGGTACGATATGGCCCGCAGTCTCGATGAGCTGCGGGCGCTGGCCGACGCCAACGGCATGGAGGCGGTGGCCGAGGTGGTGCAGAAGCGTTCGGTGCCCGAAGCCGCCACCATGCTGGGGGAGGGCAAGGTGGCCGAAGCGCGGCTGGTCTGCCAGAACCTGGACGCCCGGGCCGCCATCTTTGACGGCGAACTGACGGGCAGCCAGATCCGCAACCTTTCCTCCGCCCTGCAGGTGGAGGTGCTGGACCGCACCATGCTGATCCTGGAGATTTTCCGGGCCCGGGCCACCACCAACGAGGGCAAGCTCCAGACCGAGCTGGCCACGCTGCGGTATCAGCTGCCCCGGCTGCAGGGCCTGGGCGAGAGCCTGAGCCGCCAGGGCGGCGGCGGTGGCGGCGGCGCCGGTGCCCGCCGCGGCGCCGGTGAGACCAAGCTGGAACTGGACCGCCGGCATCTGCACCAGCGCATCGAGCACCTGGAGGGCAAACTCCGGGAGATGGAAAAGCGCCGGGGCGAGACCCGCCGGGCCCGCCAGAAGAATAACGTCCCGGTTATTGCGCTGGTGGGCTACACCAACGTGGGCAAGTCCAGCCTGCTGAACGCACTCTGCGGCGAGCAGATCTTTGAGGCGGACATGCTGTTCGCCACGCTGGACCCCACCGCCCGCAAGCTGACGCTGCCCAGCGGGCTGCAGGTGATCCTCGTGGACACCGTCGGTTTTGTGAGCCGCCTGCCCCACCATCTGGTGGAGGCCTTCAAGAGCACGCTGGAGGAGGCTGCCTTCGCCGACGTGATCGTCAAGGTGGCCGACGCCTCCGATCCCCAGGCCGCTGAGCAGCTGGCCGTCACCGACGAGGTGCTCTCCACGCTGGACTGCGGCGAGATCCCCCATCTGGTGGTCTACAACAAGTGCGACGCCGCCAACCTGACGGCCTTTGACCCGGCCATGCTGCTGACCAGCGCCAAGACCGGCCGGGGCCTGCCCGAGCTGCTGGCCCGTCTGGACGAGGAACTGGCCCACCGGGTGCGCACCATCGAGGTGGTGCTGCCCTACGACAAGCTGGCGCTGGCGGACATTCTGCGCAGCCGCGGCAGCGTGCTGGCGGAGGAGTACCGGGAGGACGGCGTCTTTTACCGTGGCACCGTGAAGATCGACGATCTGCACCGGTTCGAGCCGTATCTCGTTTAAGTTGACAGGGCCCGCCGGGGCCGCTATACTTTCGATAGAAACACAGTACAAACGACAAAAGACAAAAGGGGTTTTGTTTATGGCATCCAATGTACGCACCCGCTTTGCGCCGTCCCCCACGGGGTATATGCACGTGGGCAACCTGCGCACCGCGCTGTACACCTATCTGCAGGCGCGCCACAACGGCGGCACCTTCATTCTGCGCATCGAGGACACCGACCAGGGACGCCTGGTGGAGGGCGCCACCGATATCATCTACGGCACCCTGCGTGCCACCGGCCTGACCTGGGACGAGGGCCCCGACATCGGCGGTCCCGTGGGCCCCTATGTGCAGAGCCAGCGGATGGGGATGTTCAAGCAGTACGCCGAGCAGCTGGTGAAGGCAGGCAAGGCCTACTACTGCTTCTGCACCGAGGAGCGCCTCAACGAGCTGCACGAGGCCCAGCGGGCCGCCGGCGAGATGACCCACTACGACGGGCATTGCCGCAACCTTTCGGAAGAGGAAGTGGCGGCCAAGCTGGCGGCGGGCGAGCCCTACGTCATCCGGCAGAAGATCCCCGAGAGCGGCGTGGCGGGATTCGACGATGTGGTCTACGGACACATTGAGGTGAACGTCAGCGAGCTGGACGACCAGATTCTCATCAAAACCGACGGCATGCCCACCTACAACTTCGCCAACGTAGTGGACGATCACCTGATGGGCATCACCCACGTCATCCGGGGCAGCGAGTATCTCTCCTCCACCCCGAAATACAATCTGCTCTACGACGCCTTCGGCTGGGAGAAGCCGGTCTACATCCACTGCCCGCCGGTGATGAAGGACGCCCAGAACAAGCTGTCCAAGCGCAACGGCGACGCCAGCTACCAGGACCTGGTGGCCAAGGGATATCTGCCCCAGGCGGTGCTGAATTATCTGCTCTTGCTGGGCTGGGCGCCGGAGGGCGAGCAGGAGATCTTCACGCTGGACGAGATGATCAAGATCTGGGACCCGTCCCGCATTTCCAAGTCCCCGGCCATCTTTGACCCCCTCAAACTGCGGGCCATCAATGCGGCCTACATCCGCGCCCTGCCCCCCGAGGAGTTCCGCCGTCTGGCTGATCCCTTCATCGACAGCGCCGTGCACCGGGACATCGACCGCGACCTGCTCTGTGCGAACCTCCAGCCCCGCTGCGAGGTGCTCGAAGACATTCCGCCGCAGCTGGATTTCTTCGATGCCGTGCTGCCCTATGATGCAGAGCTCTACCGCAACAAGAAGCAGAAGACCACCCCGGAAAGTGCAAAAGAGGCCCTGACCGCCCTGCTGCCGGTGCTGGAAGGGGTCACCGACTGGAACCGGGACGCCATCTTTGACGCCTGCAAGGCCCAGGCCGAGGCAATGGAGAAGAAGAACGGCTGGCTGCTTTATCCCCTGGGCATCGCGCTCTCGGGCAAATCCCGCACCCCGGGCGGCGGCACTGATCTGGCCGCCATGCTGGGCAAGGAGGAAACCCTCGCCCGCCTGCGCACCGCCCTGGCGGCGCTGTGACCCGCGCAAAGGGTACTGTCCTGCTCTTGTCCTTTTCTTGTAAGAAAAGGACCAAAAGAACTTTCAATTAAAAATCAGGAGGCCATGGCATACGCCATGACCTCCTGATTTTTGTTTGGAGTTTCTTTGGTTCTTTCTTTGCAAAGAAAGAACAGGAACAAGCACCCCTTGCGCGGGTCACTCGTCGTCGGACAGGTTGCCCAGTTCCTTGGCCTGGGCGATGACCTTGGCTTCCAGCATCTGGGGCAGGACCTCATACCGGACGAAATCGAAGGTAAACCAACCGCGGCCCTGGGTCAGCTGCCGCAGGAAGGTGGTGAAATCCTGCATTTCCGCCATGGGCACTTCCGCTTCCACCACCTGCATGCCGTCCTCGTCGGGATTCATGCCCAGCACGCGGCCGCGCCGCTTGGTGACCTCACCCATGATATCGCCGGTATTGTCCGCCGGCACATGCGCCTTCAGGGCGCCGATGGGTTCCAGCAGCACGGGTCCCGCCTCGGGGATGGCCGCCTTGTAGGCCAGCTTGGCCGCCATGATGAACGCCATTTCACTGGAGTCCACCGGATGATAGCTGCCGTCCAGCAGGGTGGCTTTCATGCCCACCATGGGATATCCCGCCAGCACGCCGTGCTCGGCGGCCTGACGGACACCCTTTTCCACGGCGGGGAAGTAGTTCTTGGGCACACTGCCGCCGAAGACGTTCTCGGCAAACTCGATATCCTCCCCCTCGATGGGCTCGAACTGGATCCACACATCGCCGAACTGGCCGTGACCGCCGGTCTGCTTCTTGTGCCGGCCCTGGGCCTTGCAGCTCTTGCGGATGGATTCGCGGTAGGGTACCCGCGGGGTTTCCAGCGTGATCTCCACGCCGAACTTGTTCTTCAGCTTGGCAACCGCCACTTCCAGATGCTGGGTGCCCAGGCCGCCGATGATCTGCTGTTTGGTCTCGGGGTCCACCTGGAAGGTGATGGCCGGGTCCTCCTCCATCAGGCGGGTCAGCGCACCGGACACCTTGCCCTCGTCGCCCTTCTTGGCCACCTTCACCGCCATGCGGTAGCTGGCAATGGGATAGCTGGGCGCCGGCAGCGCCACCACACGGGCGGGGTCACACAGCGTGTCGCCGGTCTTGGCCGTGGCCAGCTTGGCCACCGCGCCGATATCGCCGGTGCCGATGGCCGCCGTATCGGTCTGCTTCTTGCCGCAGACCGTCAGCGTCTTGCCCAGACGCTCGGGCTGGCCGGTGCGGGCGTTCACCACATTGCTGGTGGCCGTCAGCTTGCCGGACAGTACCTTGATAAAGCTCAGCTTGCCCACAAACGGATCCGCTACCGTCTTGAAGACGTAGGCGCAGACCGGGGCATCCGGGTCGGCGGTGACTTCCACCGGCTCGCCGTCCTTCGTCTCGCCCACCGCCGCGGCGGTGTCCGCTCCGGGCAGCAATACGTTCATGTTGTACAGCAGCATATCCAGCGCCTGGTTGTTCACGGCACTGCCGCAGAACACCGGCGTGATCTGGCCGGTACGCACACCGGCCGCCATGCCCTGGACGATCTCCTCCGTGGTGAAGGGCTCCCCTTCAAAGAATTTTTCCATCAGGGCCTCGTCGGTCTCGGCGATGGCCTCACTCATGGCCTGGATCAGGCCCTCAAAACGGTGGCCGATGTCCGGCAGGTCGATCTGGATCTGCTTGCCGCCTTCGTACTTGAATGCTTTCTGACTGAACAGGTTGATGTACGCCACGGTGCCGTCGTCCAGACGCACAGGCACCACGCAGGGACAGACACTGGGTCCGAATTCGATCTTCATCTGTTCGAGGATCTTGAAGTAATCGGCGTTTTCCAGGTCCGCCTTGGTCACAAAGATCATCCGCGCCTTGTTCTGCTTGCAGGCCAGACGATAGGCTTTCTCGGCGCCCACGCTGACGCCCGACCGGCCCGACACGCAGATCAGCACGCTCTCGGCCGCCATGACGCCCTCGGCCGCGCCCGTCTCAAAGTCGAAAAGACCCGGGGTGTCGATCAGGTTGTACTTGATGCCCTCATACTCCACCGGGATCACGCTGGAATTCAGCGAGGCTTTGCGGCGCGCTTCCTCGGGATCAAAATCGCTGGCGGTGGTGCCGTCCTCCACACGGCCCATGCGCTCGGTGGCACCGCTCAGATACAGCAGCGCCTCGACCAGCGTCGTCTTGCCGCAGCCGGCATGCCCGGCTACCAGAATGTTGCGGATGTCTTTGCTTGCATAGTCCATGAATCGTCAAACCTCTTTTCGCGCCGGGGCCTTACCTCCCGCCCCGCGGCGTAGAATTATGGTGAATTTGAACATTTCTCACCGATTGATACTACTTTACCACATATTTGTGGAATTTTAAACAGTTTTTTCTGAATTTCTGGAAATATTTTTATACAAGTGGCAAATTACACCTGAAAACCGTCTGCGTCGGCGGACATTTCCGGCCCAGGAGCCGCTGCTGCGCAGCGGTTGGCCTGCGAAACGCGCCTGCGGGCGCAGTGCGCCGACCGGCGGTCCTGTTCCCCCTTTTGCAGCGCCAGCGCTCACGGCTGTGCCAGCCGCACCACCGCCACCGTGATGTCGTCCTGCTTTTCCCCCGCACGGCGCACCGCCGCGTCGGCCAGCGTCTGGGCGGCCTGCTGGGGCGTGTGCCCCAGCTTCGCGCTGAGCTGCAGCTGTTCCAGCAGCCACTGGGTGCCGTCGGTGAGCACCCCGTCGCTGACCAGCACCACCCAGTCCCCTGCGTCCAGCCCGAAGGTGGTGGAACGCCCCACCAGGCTGTCCATCACCCCCATGGGCAGGCTGGCCCCCTCCAGCATATGGGGCACCCCGCCCCGCACAAGAAAACTGGGCGCCGCCCCCGCCTTGAACAGCCCCGCCCGGCCGGTGTAAAGGTCCACCGTCAGCAGGTCCAGCGTGGCGCCGGATTCCTGCTCGGCGCTCTTGAGCCCCAGCGCCACATTGACAAGCCGTGCGGCGCTCTCCGCCGCAAAGCCCGCCCGCAGCAGCTGGCTGGTCAGCCGGGCCGCCATCTGGCCGTCCACCGCCGCCGGACGCCCGGTGCCCATCCCGTCACAGAGCAGCATCTGGGCCCGGCCGCTGGTGTCGCAGAACTGTTCCAGCGCATCGCCGCTCACCGTCTGTCCTTTGGCCGGGTGGGCCGCTGCACCGAACTCCGCCCGGAACACCGGGCGCTCGCCGAAATGCAGCATCGTCACGGTGCGGCAATGGGTGATTTCAGGGATATCCAGGTCCCGGCGGCAGATGCGGCTCACCTCCCCGGTAAGGGCTGTCACCTCCTCCTCGGCAAAGCGGGTGCGGGCGATGGTCACCGACACCGACAGCCGTCCCGCCAGATCAGAACTCACGCTGCACTCCAGGGCGTCCAGCCCCAGCTCCCCGAAGAGCTGCACCACCCGGGCCTCCCGCCGGGGGTCGGGCAGTCCCGCCTGGCCCAGTCTGCCCGCCAGCTGGGCCAGCGCCCCCGCCAGCGCGCTGTACTGCTCGGTGAGGGCTGTGCGCAGCATGGTGGCCCGGGCCCGGGTCTGGCGGCGGCTGCGCCACAGCCGGTAGCCGTGGTTGGCCGCCGTGCACAGGTCCCCCGGATGAATACAGACCGAGAGCTGTCCCGGCAGGTCCTCCACCTCCACATGGCCGGTGCTCTCCAGGGTGGGCTTGAGCTGATACAGCCCGTCCATCGCCGTGGCATACCCCCGCACCCAGCAGCGGTTGCGCCGGGTGCAGGTCTGGCAGGTGGTGCGGGCGATGTGCTCCACCACGAAATCGAAGTTTTCCCCCTTGGGCGGCATCTGCCGGGCACACACCGCGTTGACGGTGTCGGCGATGTCGCTCAAGGTATCGGCCACGTTGGCCAGGCGGCGGGCGGCCCCGGTAAGGCCCTGGGACTGCACCGGCGGCGCGGGGGGCGGAAAAATCGTGCGCAGCCACTCCCCCGGCAGGGCCACCGCCGCGCAGAGGCCCACCCCGCCCCCGGCAGCCAGCGGCAGCACGCCGGCGGCGTCGGGGGCGGCCAGCGCCCCCACCGTGCAGCCCGCCACAAAGACCCCCGCGCAGCGCCACCGCTCGCCGGGGAACAGACAGGCTGCCCCCAGGCTGCCCAGCGCCACGCTGAGGGCCGCATAGCACAGCTGGGGACTGGCCGCCGTCAGGGCGGCCGCCAGGGCGATGCTGAGTACCGCCGTCTGTTCCAGCGTCCCGGCGATGGCCGCGCAGAGCCCCGCCGCGGCCGCCAGTGCCAGGCCCGGAGCCAGCGGTCCGAGGGTACAGCGCTGGAGGCAGGCCGTCCCCACCGCCAGCCAGAGGCAGGCCCCGCCCGGCTGCTGTACCGGAAAACGGAGAAACGCCCAGCCGATTCCCGCCGCCAGCAGGGCCGTGCATCCCGTGGCGACGGTCTGGCCAGGGTCCAGGATGCCCCCCGCCAGAAAAATGCCCAGGGCCTGGATGGCCAGCAGCGTAAGGCCCCCGGCCCAGGCCGCCGTGCGGGAATTGCCGCCGCTGAGCCACCGCCCCGCCACGGCAGCCGCCAGCGCCCCCGCCAGTTTGAGCCCCATGGCCACCGGCTGAAAGAGCAGACTCCCCGCCAGCGCCCCCACGCCGGAAGCCAGCAGATAGGCCGGCGGACACCCGATGACCAGCGCCAGCCCGAAGGGCGCGGCGCCGCCGTAGATCTGTCCGGCGCCCAGCACCGCCCCCGTGACAGCCGCGGCCCCCTGCCAGGCCAGTGCTGACCACCGCGCCCCCGCGGGCAGCAGCGCCTCCAGCCGGAGCGGCGGAGTATGTACCTTCTGGTTGGTATTGGTAAAGACAGCCATAGATCGGTTCCCCCTTTATGTTGTATGCCGTACGGTAGCTGCACTATACCACGGGGGAATCGGAGGTTTTTGCCGCAGGCCGGGGAAATCCAAAAACTAGTGGGAAACTGTGCCTTTGTCCCCCCGCCGGACAAACCCTGCCGAAAATCCCGGCAAAAGTCCGGCGTACCCGGCCGCCGCCCGCAAAACAACAAAAAAGACGGCCCCCGCGCGCAAAGTTCGCGCAGGGGTCGTCCTCAGTTCAGGGAAAAGTAGGCGCAGATGCAGTCGTAGTACCGCTGGGCCGCCGCCTGGCAGCCCCCGTCGCCGGAGAGCAGGGCCATGTCGGAGGGGCTGGTGATGAAGCCTTCCTCGCAGAGTATCGCCGGGCACCCGCAGGAGGACAGCACCGTGAAGGTGGGGTCCCAGCGGACGGTGGTGTCGGTGGATTCGTAAATCTGCTTGTTGTCGTTCTGATCATAATATAAGTAGCGCACGCCGTTGGTGCCCCGCAGCCGCAGCCCCATCTCGCTGAAGGAATCCGCCAGCAGCTGGCCGAACCGGACGCTGTCGCCGTTGGTGGAAAGGTTGGGCGGGGCGGCGTAGCACTCAAAGCCGCTGGTGGAACTGCCGCTGTCGTAGTTCAGGTGGATGGAGAGCAGCAGCTGTGCCCCCGCCGCCTGGGCCGCGGCGCCCCGCTCGCTGGGTTTCAGGTACTGGCTGCCGTCCGCCGTGAGCACCGGGGCAAACCGGTCGTCCGCCGCCAGCAGGTCGTAGAGCGCCCGGGCGGTGGCCAGGGTGACCTCGCTCTCCCGCAGGCCGTTCGCCTCGCTGCCGTAGTCCTCGGCGCCGATGTTGGGATTCACCCCGCCGTGGCCCGGATCGATGGCCACTACGATGGCCCCGTCGCCGGTTACGGCGGTCGCCGCGGCGCCGGTGCTGCCGCCGTCGGCGGTGAGTTCCCCTTCCACCTGGCTGCGCTCGGGGTCCTCCAGGGCGCTCTGACGGGCCGGGTGGGTGTACCACAGCACATAGCCCACGGCGGACGCCACCACCAGCGCCGCCAGGGCAAAGAGCAGCCGCCGCACACCCCGGCGCCGGCGGCGCCGCCGTGCCCGGCCGGTGTAGACCGGCCGGGCGGGGGTGCGGGGTTGCTCATACAGTACGACACGTCCTTTTGCCATCTTGTGCTCCTTCTTGTGTTCGGGCGGGCTTTGGAAATATGGTACCGCGGAGTTGTGTCGAAGTTGTTGCAGACTTGTAACAGTCCGGGGAAAATCCGACACCAGTCTTCATTTTCCAGCATGTTTTCCGCCACACGCGAAGCAGGCAATCTATTTTTGTCGATACTGCGTCTTCCGTCGCATTTTGTCGAACGGTTTATAGTTTCCAAATATTGACAATATTACCAAACACTCGTATAATATCTACAAGAAGTTGCGCCGGGCAACCCAAAAATCCCCCATATTTTGCATGAACTGCCGCAATTCGACCGTTGCGGAAACAGGAGGTAACAACGATGATTTCCACTGGGATCGTCCGTCATATCGATTCCCTGGGCCGGGTGGTCCTGCCCAAGGAGCTGCGCCGTACCTTCGGCATTACCGCCGATACGCCGCTGGAGATCCTCACCGAGGGGGATGCCATTCTGCTGCGCAAATACCGGCCGGCCGACGCCTGCGCCCTCTGCGGCGAGGTGGTGCCGGGATCCGTCCAGCTCCACGGAAAATATGTCTGTCCGGCCTGCCGCAAGGCCCTGACCGGCAAATAAAAATGACCCGCGGCCTCATACAGGGGCTGCGGGTTTTGTGTAACCGCTTATTCGGCGCTGTGCAGGCCGCGCATGGATTCCTCGGCGTTTTTCACCAGGTTCAGCAGGCTGGTGGCGTGGCGGGGATAGTCGTGGGTCAGCCGCTCGGTGGTCAGCGCCATGGTGGCGGGGTCCTTGCTGTCCCGGGTGCCGTCCTCCCCGGTGAGCACCTCGGTCAGGTCCGCCTCGGTGAGCCGCATGGCGGCGTCGGCGCTGGCCTGCCACCGGGCCCCGCCGATGCGGAACATCCCCTTCACATTGCGGGGACAGGCATCGTACAGCTGGCGGAACACCTTGTAGACTGCCAGCATCAGGTAACGGCTGATGGCCGTCACCAGCTCCTTGTCGCCGCTCTCCTGGAGTTTGTCGTAGAGGATGTCCAGGGAATTCTCGATGAGCTTTTTGTACATGGTGGGCAGCACGCTGCCCCGGTAGACGCTGCCGCTGGTGGCGGCGTTGGCGTCGGGCAGGTCCTCCACCCGGATGGTCTGCCCGCTGCGCTCGGCGCTGCGGCCCAGCAGATAATCGCAGCTGACGCCGTAATAATCCGCCACCTGCACCACAAAGGCCAGTCCGCATTCCCGGATGCCCTTCTCGTAATGGGAAAGCTGGGCCTGGCTGATGCCCAGGTCCTGTGCCGCCTGTTTTTGTGTGATACCCCGCTCCTTGCGCAGCAGCGTAAGGATCCGGCTGAACTCCATGGCCATAGTTGTCCTCTTCCGGGGCGGGTCCCACCGGCGCAGGGCGCCGGGCCGCAGGGGCCGCCCATCTTTCTACGTGTTGTATATTATATCCGGCAAAAAACATTTTGTAAACCCGGATTCCGACACGTTTTTCCCCCGTCCCGGGGCCGCGGGACGCAGGGCGGGCCGGGCCCGCCTACATTTGGGGACCCGGCGCCGGATACAGGTATAAATATTGTGGGCAAATTTTGGCAAAGAGGGTCGGGGCGTCGTTTTTGTAACCAAATTGTAACTATTTTTCGTTGCAGAACGGGCGGTTTTGGGGTATGCTGGTAGCGATACCCGCTGAAGGAAAAGGAGATTCCAACGTGAAATATTACAAACTGCATCTGATCCGCCACGGCCTGACGGCCGGCAACCTGCAGGGGCTGTACATAGGCAGCGGCACCGACCTGCCGCTGTGTGACGAGGGCCGCGCCCAGCTGGAGGAACTGAAGCACCGCTTCACCTATCCCGACGTGCCGCTGGTCTTCACCAGTCCCATGCTGCGGGCCACCCAGACGGCGGAGCTGCTCTTTCCCGGGGTGCGGCAGATCGAGCTGCAGGACCTGCGGGAGATGGCCTTCGGCAAGTTTGAGGGGAAACCCCTGCAGCAGCTGGTGAAGGACCCCGAGTTCGCCCAGTGGATGGACCCCAAGAGCCGGGCGGTGCCCCAGGGTGCCGAGGACCGGCAGGCCTTTTTCAACCGCACTTCGGGGATGCTCATGAAGATGTTCGAGTACATGCTGCGCACCCACACCCAGGAGGCCGCCTGCGTGACCCACGGCGGCGTCATCATGAACATGCTGGCCCAGCACGCCCTGCCCTTCCGCAAGCCGGAGGAGTGGATGACCGACCCCGGTGCCGGCTACAGCGTGCGGCTGGACGCCGAGATGTGGATGCGGGACCATCTGGCCGAGGCCTACGACGTGGTGCCGTCGGGCTATCTGGACGATATGGAACAGGAATAACAGCATAACAAAACCGCCCCGGCAATGCCGGGGCGGTTTGCTGTTTTTATTCGCCGGATTCCGAGGAGGAAGTGGCTTCCTCGGGGGCCGGGGTGGGCGTGGCGGAGACCCCCGCCGCGTCCAGGATGGCCTGGTTGTCGGCGATGGTCTGGTTCAGGCTGTCCACCAGGGCCTGGGCCTCGTCCCGCTTGGCGATGAGGTCGGCGTTCTCGCTGTCCTCCTCCAGGGCCGCCTGGGCTTCCTCCAGGGCGGTCTGGGCGTCGGTCAGCTGGGCGTTGGCCTCATCCACCGCCGCCTGGGCGTCGATGATCTTCTGTTTGGCGTCAAACTCCGCCTGGGCCGCCGCAGCGGCCTCGTCGCTGACGCCGCTCTCCAGCAGGGCGGGCTTCTCGGGCAGGGTCTGGGCCGTGCCGTCGGCGCCGGTGAGGGTCAGGCTCTGGCCGTAGTAGCCGCCCCAGATGGCGATGAAACTCTTGCCGGGGCTGACCACCAGCGGACTGCCGTCCGCCGCCGTCAGCTGCAGCGGGCCGGTGGCGTCCTCCTTGGTCCACTGGATCTGCTCCCAGGCGCCGCCCGTCAGGTAGAGGCCGGTGCCGCCCGTCAGGTCGTAGTCCCGGGTGTAGCCGTCATCCTTGATGCCGCTGGAGGCGTAGAGCACCAGCACGTTGGTGAAGGCCACCTGCTGGCCGTTGTCGGCGTCCACCGTGGGGGAGCCGTCGGCGTTGGTCTTGACGTAAAGGCCGGTGTCCGCCGCGTAGTTCAGCTGTTCGCTGTCGTCGGGGGAGAAGGCGATGGTCAGCGCCGTGGCGTTGCGGGCGCTCTCCTCCACCGCCGGGCGCTCCCCGAAGACGAAGAGGGGCGTGTTGGCCCCCTCCAGCGAGGTGCCGTAGGTGTTCAGGCCGTTTTGGATGAGTTCGCCGGTGGTGTACCAGCAGTTTTCCTCCCGGTAGCCGGCGTTCTGGCGGTCCTGGTCAAAGGCGAAGGCCGCCTTGCCGATGTGGTAGCCGTCCAGGTCCTGGTAGGTCAGGGTGTTGAGCAGGTTGGAGGCGTAGATGTTCTTGTCGATGTGCACCGGCAGGGCGTTGAGGGGCAGCGCCATCTGGAGCAGCAGGTCCCGCCCCGGGCCCACCGGCCCCGCCTTGGAGATGTTGTCCACACTGGAATAGAGGGCCATCAGGCTGGCGGTGGTGCCTTCGCTGACTCCCTCCACCAGCACGTCGGCGCTGGACAGCCCCCACTGGGGGGCGGCGCCCTCCAGCGTGCGCAGCGTCACCGCCACCGGGCGCCGGTTGGTGTAGTCGGCATCCGCCACGCCGGTGAGCGGGTTGGGCACCGGCTCCGCCGCGGGGGTGGGCTCGGCGCTGGGAGCCGCTGTCTCCTGGGTGGCGGGCGCCTGGGACGACGCCGTGCCCCCCGGGAAGCTGCAGCCGCTGAACAGCAGCGACGCCAGCAGGGCCGCCGTCATGCCGACGGCCGGGATGGTTCGTTTCATAGAAAGGTCCTTTCCAAAAAATCAGCGCAGCCCGCACCGGGCGGACTGCGCTGCTCGTTTCCTCGTACCGGGATTCCGACGCCGGATCAGCCCACCGCTTCGGGATCCTCCGCAGCCGGGGCTTCCTCGGCCGGCGCCTCGGTGGCGCTGTCCGCAGGAGCTTCCTCCGCCGGGGCTTCGGCGGCGCTGTCCGCAGGAGCTTCCTCCGCCGGGGCTTCGGCGGTGGTGTCCGCCTCGCCGCTGCCGGTGGCGCTGTTGGTCAGATCGTCGGTGCTCATGCCCAGGGTCTCGCCTTCCTCGGCGTCGTCCTCCACATAGCTGCTCTCATAGGTCACGGTGGTGGTACTGGACAGATCCACGCCGTCCAGCGTGCTGTGCACAAAGTTCTCGGCGTAGTCCACGTCGGTCACCGCCACGTAGCTCTTGCCGATGTTGATCTCCACCGGCGTGTCGCTGCACTGGCCGTCCTCGGTCAGGTAGTACAGCCGCAGGGCCTCCAGCGGGGTGCCCTTCTGCCAGTAGATTTTCTCGCACTTGCCGCCGTAGCAGTAGTAGCCCACGCCGCCCCAGGCGTACTCGGCGTACTGCAGGTCCTTGGCCTCATGGCCGGGATAGGTGTGGATGTCGGTGTAGAGCACGATGACGTTGGGGAAGCTCAGCACGGTGTTGTCCGCCGCTTCGTCCACGGTGTCGCGCCACTGGCCGTCCGAGTAGTTCTGCTGCATCTTGTAGGTGTTGGAGGCACTGTCATAGATGAAGCGGGTCTTGTAGGAGGGGCTGTGCTCGATCTCGATATACTCGCCGTCGCCCACCACCGGGCCGTACTTGTCGCTGTAGGCGCTGTCCACGCTGTTGGACAGGTCGCGGGTCTGGCCCAGACGGTAATCCACGAAGTTGAAGAAGGTGGAGTTGTAGGTGCGGTTCATATCCACGCTGTTGTCGTCGATGTACTTCTGGATGTTCTCCGAGTTGGTGTACATCGTGTGCTCCAGCGCCAGGTTGCCGTTGTTGTAGGAGGCGCCGGCCCAGTTCACGCGGCCGTAGTCGCGGTAGCCGTTGGCACCGTCGTTGTTGTTCAGGTTGCCGTAGCTGTAGTCGATGGCATACTGCTGCATGACCACCGACTGGCCCTCGTGGATGTAGAGGGCCTGCCAGGGCAGGATCAGGCGGAAGAACTGGTCACGGCCGGAACGGACCGGGCCGATCTCGCCGATGTCCTGGTAATCGGTGAAGACCGGCATGAAACGGGTGATGCCGCCCTCCACCTTGATCTCAAACAGAATGTCCGCCTTGGACAGGCCGCGCTGGGGACGGGCCGCCACAATGTTGTTCACCATGACGGCGGTGATGCGCTGGTTCTTGTAATCCGCGTCCTGGGGCTCGCCGGTGAGCACGTTGGCCTTGTAGGGCTCCAGCGAGGGTTCCGGCGTGGCGGTGACTTCCGGCTCCGCGGGGGTGCTCAGCGAGTCGGTCTGCTGTTTCTTGCAGGCCGCCAGCACCACGCAGAGCGACAGCACGGCCAGGACGAACAGTAGCTTACGTTTCATTGGCAGTTCCTCTTTTCTTGGTTGATCCGAACCGGGCGGCAGGGCACACCCGGGTCATGCCGACAAGTAGGTAGTTCTATTGTAGCCGTTTTGTCATCATTTGTAAAGCAGGGCGGCACAATTTTACAATTTACAAAGAGGCGATCTGGCCCCGGGTCTCTACCCAGTATTCCCCCATGCTGGACCCCGGTTTGCCGGTGCATTCGTCCGAGAGATACGCCCCCAGCCCCGCCGACGCCGGGTCCCAGGCCAGGGCCTGGGCCTCAGAGGCAAACTCCACCTCGGCGTACCAGAAAGCGGTGGGCAGGTCCGGGTCCACGCAGTTCACTTCCAGCGTCAGCCCGCCGGGCAGAGCGTACCCTCGCCGCTCCTTGTGGATCAGCGGCTTGCCGATGAGATGTTCCAGCTTTGCAAAGAGCCCGGCGTCGATCTCGGTCTCGATCTCCTCCCGGCTCAGGGTTCCCCCACCTTTAAAACAGAGCACCAGCGCCGTGGGACCGCCCGCCAGCGCCTCCCGCCGGATGCGCACCGTGGGCCGCACGCTGATGTAGCCCTGGTCCATCCGGTAATCCTCGGTCATGGCAAGGCCCTCCGGCCAGCCCTTCACCATCCATTTGCGTTCAATTTCCATTGTATTGTACCTCATCCGGCGGCCCGCAGTGTGTCGTTTTCGGGGCCGCGCCTTTAGTATACCATATCCCCCTGTCGGCCCGCGATGGACAATATTGCCAGTTTTTGCCTTGGAATCACCCGGGATTTGAGCAGTTCGCCAGTTGCATTTTCCCATCACACCCCGTATAATGGGAACATAACAGCAAGGGCGCTGCGAATGTGTTTTCGCAGCGCCTTTTTCTGTACTAATGTGATGTAAGGAGTAAGTAGTTATGGCAGCAACCGTCATGGAACTTTACGGCAGCAAAGTCTTTAACGAGCATGAGATGCGCGAGCGTCTGCCCAGCTCTACCTACAAGAGCCTGAAGGCGACCATCGAAAAGGGTCAGCCTCTCGATCTGGAAGTGGCCAACGTGGTGGCCAGCGTCATGAAGCGCTGGGCCATCGAGCAGGGCGCCACCCATTACACCCACTGGTTCCAGCCCCTGACCGGCATCACCAGTGAGAAGCACGACGGCTTCGTCAGCCCCCAGCCGGACGGTACCGCCATCATGGAATTCTCCGGCAAGGAGCTCATCAAGGGCGAGCCGGACGCTTCCTCCTTCCCCTCCGGCGGCCTGCGCGCCACCGCAGAGGCCCGCGGCTACACCGCCTGGGACCCCACCAGCTACGCCTTCGTGAAGGATGACGTGCTGTGCATCCCCACCGCTTTCTGCTCCTACACCGGCGAGGCGCTGGACAAGAAGACCCCGCTGCTGCGCTCCATGCAGGCCATCAGCGACCAGGCCTGCAAGGTGCTGCACCTGTTCGGCAAGGATGTGCCCCGCGTGGCCACCACCGTCGGCCCCGAGCAGGAATACTTCCTCATCCGCAAGGAAGACTATGAGAAGCGCCTGGACATCGTGCTGACCGGCCGTACGCTGTTCGGCTCCGCCCCCTCCAAGGGCCAGGAGCTGGAGGAGCACTACTTCGGCACCATCCGTCCCATCGTTTCGGAATACATGAAGGAACTGGACGAGGAGCTGTGGAAGCTGGGCATCCCCGCCAAGACCAAGCACAACGAGGTGGCCCCCGCCCAGCATGAGCTGGCCCCCATCTACGATACCACCAACGTCGCCATCGATCACAACCTGCTGACCATGGAGATGATGAAGAAGATCGCCCTGAAGCACGGGCTGGTCTGCCTGCAGCACGAGAAACCCTTCGAGGGCGTCAACGGCAGCGGCAAGCACAACAACTGGTCCATCTCCACCACCGAGGAGAACCTGCTGGATCCCGGCGATACCCCGATGGAGAACCTGCAGTTCATGGTCTTCCTGTCTGCCGTCATCAAGGCCGTCGACGAGTACGCCGATCTGCTGCGCACCGCCGTGGCCACCCCGGGCAACGATCACCGTCTGGGCGCCAACGAGGCACCCCCGGCCATCATCTCCATCTTCGTGGGCGAGGAGCTGGAAGCGGTCATCGATGCGGTCTGCACCGATTCTCCCTACGCCGGCCCCGTCAAGATGAAGATGGACCTGGGCGTGGATGTCCTGCCCAAGTTCAGCAAGGACACCACCGACCGCAACCGTACTTCTCCCTTCGCCTTCACCGGCAACAAGTTTGAGTTCCGTATGCCCGGTTCCGCCGAGAACCTGTCCGACGCGAACACCATCCTGAACACCGCCGTGGCCAAGGAACTGAAGGAATTCACCGAGGAGACCTCCGGCGCCGCCGACTTCGAGTGCGCTGCCGCCGCCTGGGTGAAGAAGACGCTGAACGATCACCGCCGCGTCATCTTCAACGGCAACGGCTACAGCGAGGCCTGGGAGGCCGAAGCCGAGCGCCGCGGCCTGCCCAACCGCAAGTGCACCCCCGATGCCATGATCGCCCTGAAGGATCCCAAGAACATCGCCCTGATGGAAGAGTTCGGCGTCCTGACCAAGACCGAGATGCTGAGCCGCTACGAGGTGGAGATGGAGCACTACTCCAAGATCATCAACATCGAAGCCCGCACGATGCTCAAGATCGCCAACAAGCAGCTGATCCCTGCCGCCACCGCCTACATGGGCGAGGTCGCCAACACCGCCGCCGCCAAGAGCGCCGCCGTGGAGGGCATCTCCACCAAGGCCGAGGCCAAGGTGCTGCAGGCGCTGTCCAAATACACCGACGAGATGTCCGATGCTGCCGATGAACTGAAGGAAGTCACCGACAAGGTCTGCGCACTGGAAGACGAGAGCGCCAAGGCCCACGCTTTCCACGACGAGGTCCTGCCCGTCATGGCCAAGCTCCGCGCTGCCGCCGATGTGGCCGAGGAACTCGTGGACGAGGAATACTGGCCCCTGCCTTGCTACAGCCGTATGCTGTACTACACCGAGTAAGGCGCTGATTCCTTCCTAACCATTTGCCATTCTCCTTTTCCTATTTCTTACACCGCTCGAAAGGCCCGCCCGTATTCACAGGTGGGCCTTTCGGGTATCTGCGTCTGCGGCAGCTCTTGCACGAAAGATGCTCTTACGGAGGCTTTTATGAAACGAACCGCACAGGATATACTGAATTTCGTGGAGGATAACGATGTCAAATTCGCCAAGCTGACCTTCTGCGACATCTTCGGCAACCAGAAGAACATCTCCCTGTTTGCCAGCGAACTGCCCCGCGCCTTTTCCCAGGGCATCAGCTTCGACGGTTCCTCCATCGCCGGCTTCATGAACGTGGAGGAGAGCGACCTGGTCCTCTGGCCCGATCCCGACACCGCCACCGTGCTGCCCTGGCGTCCCACCGAAGGCCGGGTCATCCGGATGTACTGCGACATCACGCTGCCCGACGGCAAACCCTTCGAGGGCAACTGCCGGGGGTATCTGCAGTCGGTGGTGGGCCGGGCCAAGGCCATGGGCCTGACCTGCAACGTGGGCTGCGAATGCGAGTTCTATCTCTTCGAGACCGACGAAAACGGCAACCCCACCCACATTCCCCTGGACCACGGCGGCTACTTCGACATCCCGCCCCTGGACCTGGGGGAGAACATCCGCCGGGAGATCTGCTTCGCCATCGAGGAAATGGGCCTGCACCCCGAGCACAGCCACCACGAGAGCGGCCCGGGCCAGAACGAGGTATGCTTCCTCTACACCGCGGCGCTGCAGTCCGCCGACAACCTGAATACCTTCAAGAGCACCGTCAAGGCCATTGCGGCCCGCAACGGCCTGTTCGCCAGCTTCATGCCCAAGCCCCTGGCCGACCAGCCGGGCAGCGGCCTGCATGTGAACATCTCGCTGGTGCGGGACGGCAAGAACCTCTTTGAGGGGGATCTGCGCCCCGACAGCGAGGCCGGTCACTTTGTGGCGGGCATCCTGGCCCACGCCCGGGAGCTGACGGCCTTCTGCAACCCGGTGCCCAACTCCTACGCCCGCCTGGGCGCCAACGAAGCCCCCCTCTATGTGAGCTGGAGCCGCCAGAACCGCAGCCAGCTGGTGCGGCTGCCCAGCGCCAGCGGCGAACAGTGCCGCGTGGAGCTGCGCGGTCCCGACCCCGCCGGCAACCCCTACCTGGTCATCGGCCTGATCCTGGCCGCCGGCCTGGACGGCATCCAGCGGGAGCTGCCTATGCCCGAGGCGGTCAACCGCAACCTGTTCCATCCCAGCGCCGCCGCCGGCCTGGAAAGTCTGCCCCGCTCCCTGCGGGAGGCCATCACGGTGGCCGGCCAGAGCGAGTTCATCAGCCAGGAACTGCCCATCGCGCTGATGAACAAGTACTTCGAGTACCAGACCCTGCTGTGCCACGACTACGAGGCAGCCTCCGACGTGGACGCCTGGGAACGCGCCAACGGCTTCCTGATCATCTGACAGGGCCCAACACAATGCAGAGAGGAGGGGGCGGCCTGTGGCCAAGGCGCTGATCGTATCGGCGGGCACCAACGCCAACGAATACCTGGCCCGGCACATTGCCGAGCTGGGCTACACCCGCCCTGTCATCGTGCCCAGCGGCGGCGAAGCCCGCCGCCAGATGGACGGCAAGGACTTCGAGGTCATTGTCATCAACACCCCGCTGCCCGACGAGTTCGGGCACGAGCTGGGCACCGATGCCGTACAGAAAACCGACGCCGGCGTGATTCTGCTGGCGAAGAGCGGCACGGCGGAACAGATCTCCGCCAAATTGCAGGATTTCGGCGTGCTGGTGCTGGGCAAGCCCTTCAGCGGGCCCCAGTTCCGGCAGGCCGTGCAGATCGCGGCCAGCAACTACAAGCGGCTGGCCCTGCTGCGGGTGGAAAACCAGAAACTGCTGGACAAGATCGCCCAGCTGCGGCTGGTGGACCGGGCCAAGTGCTTCCTGATCGAGAAGCGGGGCCTCACCGAGATGGAGGCCCACCGGCTCATCGAGAAGAGCGCCATGGACACCCGCCGCAGCCGCGGCGAGGTGGCCCAGGAGATCCTGGAATCCGCCGAGGAATAAGTTTTATACGGGCAACACCCCCGGCAGCGTGCAGACGCTGCCGGGGGTGTTGTTGTTTTGGGGCGACGCCGGAGGGGTCAGGCAGTCAGCGCTGCTCGGGGGAGGACCGCCCGGCGCCGGGTCATCCGTTCAGTTTTTTGCGCAGAATGACCAGCCAGGCCGCCGCAGCCGCCGGGGCCGCCGCCAGCATGACGACAAAGACCACCGGGGTGCCGGTCTGCAGGCCGGTTTTGGGCAGGATCTTGGTGTTGCCGGCCACCGGAGCTGCCGGTTTGACCACCGCCTTGGCCGGAGCGGGCTGGGCCTTGGCCGGCTGCGCGGTGGCAGCGGGCTTGCTCTCGGCAGGCTTGGCCGCGGGCTTGTTCTCGGTGGGTTTGGTCTGGCCCGGGTTGGGCTTGGTGCCGGGGTTGGCCGGGGGCGCCGGGTTCTTTGTGCAGTGGGCAGCCAGTTCCCAGCGGCCCGGCACCACCACTTCGGTGCCCTTGTAGGGCTCGGTGCCGTTCCAGGCGGTCAGCGTCTTGCAGGTGTATGCTGAGGGCAACTACCATACAGGAACGCCTTTGGGAGTTACGCAAGGATAAAGGCTTAAATCTGGAAGAACTGGCGCAGCAAACCGGCATTTCAAAGTCAGCCCTCGCCAGCTATGAAGCCAAAGACTATAAGGAAATTAACCACGGCAACCTTGTCATACTGGCAGACTTCTATCAGGTGTCCGTTGATTATCTGCTGTGCCGGACGGAGAACCGGGAACAGGCAAACACGCCTTTAATGGAATTGCACTTGACGGATGAAATGGTGGCGTTGCTGAAAAGCGGCCGTATCAACAACCGGCTCCTGTGTGAGATTGCTACCAATGATAAATTTGAACAGCTTATGACCGACACGGAGATTTACATAGACGGCCATGCAACCTCTACCTTCCGTACCCTTTATGAATCTTTGGAAGAACAGCGGCAGATTATCGTTCAGAAATACAAGCAGGCTGATAAGGATTTCTATTCAAAGACCATCCTTGCCGCAGAGGTAAAGGAAGAAGATTTCTTCTGTCATGTGACGCACAAAACATGGGACGCCATTCTCCACGACATACGGAAAGCCCATGAGCATGACATTGACAGCACGCCGGATTATTCTCTTGCAAAGAAGATGGCTCTGGAAATCCGAAAGGCTATTCAATCTTCCGGGGATTATCTCGGAAAAGTGTGGGCGGTCATTTTCAATATGCTCGGCATTGACTTTTACAAGCTGCCGCCGGATGAACAGAAGATATTGAAAAGGATACTGTCAAAATCCCCGAACATCAAGAACAGTCCCTTCAACTTCCGGCGCAAGAGAAAATGAAAAACTGCCGTTGTGGGAATGAGTGTTCCTGCAACGGCAGCTTTGTGTAATGAATTGAATTTTTACTTCAGTATTTCAATCTGGATTCATCATTTTACGATTGTTTTTTACATCTAAAAAATATAAAATCTGGTCGGTGAAGTGTTCCACCAAACTGGGCTGGATACTGCTTTCTCATTTCATCGGATACATGAGATTCCTCGCATTCTTCAATCAAAAATCCAGCATTTACTATAGTATTAACAATACTGGAAAATGTTCGATGATAAACTTCATAGTCCTCGACAACCCATTTGACTGTCCTTTTTCCCTCAACCATATAGTTGCTGATATTCGCATAAAGTCTTTCGCCCGATTCTGTCCGGGTATATCTATCATATTGACCATCCCATGCGGTTGCCATTGGATGAGACATACTAAATACAAAATGGGCACCATATTTTAATAGACCATATATATTTTTCATTAGTTTGTCTAAATCTTCGGCATAATCAAATGCTAAGGAACTTGTAATCAAATCGAACTGCTCATCAATTTGACATATATCTTCCAATGCCATTTGTCGGTAAGTAATATTTTTTGCATGGAAATGTTCCTTTGCATACTCAAGCATTTTCTCAGAAATATCAATACCCAATACAGATTCAGCCCCCATATCAGAATACTGCTTTGCGTGTTGTCCCATGCCACAACCTATGTCCAGTACCCTTTTTCCATCTACTTCTGGAATCATCGCAAGTAGAATCGGGGTTTCTATGCAATCATTGAAATTAATCTTGTTGTTGCGAAGATTCTTGAAATTTTCAAAAAAGTTATCATTATCATAAATATTTTGTTTTGCCATGTATTCTTCTCCCCTTGGTGAATTTTTGTAAATACTCCACGTTCAAATTTATCACTCTGCTTTATCAACAGAATGGTCTTCCTTCTCCAATTCTATTACATCCAAAATGCCACAATTCAGGGCTTCGCAAATACGAACCAGCGTTTCCATGCTGATATTTTTGCCCTTACCCATGTTGGCAATCATATTTGTGGTAAGACCGGCGGCAATCCGCAAGTCCTCTTTCCTCATGTTGCGCTCAACCAGCGTGTGCCAGAGGGGTTTATAGCTTATGTGCATTTATCCTCCTGCCTTTCTCCCGGTTCCGGGGTTCCTGTTCCCATTATATCAAAATTCTTGCTATCCCACAAACATTTCTTGACACAACCGCCGGTTCCGTCTGGATTGTGCTTTTCCTTTCTTCTCTTGATTACATCTACTTAGCCATAATCTGGGTCATGCCCCGGCCGGCCAGCGGGCGGGCAGGCGTGGGGGCGGGAGCGTTTTCTTCCTCCCCGGCCGCGGGCGCCGCTGTGGGCACCACCTCGGCGGGGCGCTGGGCCTGCCAGCTTTCCCGCTGCAGCCAGCCCGGCAGCACCACCATGGCGGCCGCCGCCAGCAGAGCCGCCGCCAGCCCCGTCACAAAGGCGCCGCCGAAAAGCAGCACCCGCTTCACAGCGGCACCTCCACAAAGTAGGTGCCCGCCGGAGTGCCGTCGGCGTGCTGTTCCTGGTAGACCACCTGCATCCGCTCACAGTCCCGGGGCACCAGAACCAGCATCAGGCCGCCGCCGCTCTCCCCGGGGGCCAGGTCCCGGGCGTAGGGCATCATCTGGTCGTCCAGCGCGTCCAGACAGCTGCCGAAATCCGACTCGCCCTCCCCCCACTGGAACTGGAAATCCCCGGCAAAGACCGGCAGTGTCCCGGTGCCGGTGTTGGTCACCGTCATCGCCAGGCTGATGAGCTTCCGGTCCTCCGGCACCGTCACTCCCGGATACTCGGTGAGGGGCTGGGCCTCGCTCACCGTGAAGTCGAACAGCGCCGTGGACACTGTCTGCCCCGCCTTGGCCCGCACCGTTGCGGCACAGCCCGCCAGTAGCAGCACAAGTAAAAGTGCGGTCCATCTTATCTGCCTGCAATAGTTCTTTTTTGGAATCATACCGGTCTCCATCTGGCGTTATCGTGATTTATTCCATTGTTTTCGCCTTGTTTTTGTGCAGATTCACCAATTTTTTCGGGGTGCGCTCCAGCGCAGCACAGAAAGAGGTTACCGTCAATAGAATGACTTTTCCACTCATTCGATTCCGCCTTGTGCGGAGCCAGCGCCCCTTGGGCAGACCGGCCGCTTTTGGTCGATGGCACGACAAAAGGGCTGCCTTATTTCTTTTTTTCCTTGTCCCGCTCCTTGGCGGCGGAGAGGGCCGCCGGTGCCCGGGTCTCGGGGGTGAGCAGCTTGGCCCGAGTCACCACCGCCCCGCCGAATTTGCGCCGCAGGGCGTCCGCCGTGCGGTCCAGCGCCTCCTGTTTCTGGCGGCGGGTGGTGTCGGTAAAGAGGTCCAGCTGCTCGAAATTGTCGGTGCCGGTCTTCTCGGCGCTGATGCCCACCAGCCGCACGGGGCGGGCGGGCCACATCTGCCGCATGAGCTGCAGCGCCACCTCGTAGAGGCGGTCGGTGGAGTTGGTGGGGTCGGGCAGCGTCCGCTGGTGGCTGGTGCGGCGGAAGGCGTTGTCCACCAGCTGCACCGTCACCACCCGGGCGGTCTTGCCGTCGCTGCGCAGCCGCCGCCCCACCGAATCGCAGAGGGCCAGCAGGGTGGCGTCCGCCTCCTCGGGCTTTGCCAGGTCCCGGGGCAGCGTGACGCTGTTGCCGTAGGTGTTGTCCCGGGTGGCCTGCTTGGTCACCGGGTCGGCCTCCCGGCCGTTGGCGTAGTTCCACAGCGTGTCCCCCCGGGCGCCGAAGATGCCCACGATCACCCGCCGCTCGGTCTGGGCCAGGTCCCCGATGGTGTAGATGCCGCAGCGGTTCAGCCGCTTCACGGCGCTGGGCCCCACCCCGAAGAGCGCCCCCACCGGCAGCGGCCACATCTTTTGGGGCACCTCCTCCGGGAACAGCGTGTGCACCTTATCGGGCTTTTCAAAGTCCGAGGCCATCTTGGCCAGCAGCCGGTTGGGCGCCACCCCGATGTTCACCGTGAAGCCCAGCTCCTCCCGCACCCGGTTGCGGATGGTGTGGGCCACCGTCAGCGGCGGGCCGAAGAGGGCTTCGGTGCCGGTCATGTCGAGGAAGGCCTCGTCGATGCTGTACTGTTCCACGTCGGGGGTGTAGTCGTGCAGGATGGCGATGAGCGCCTTGCTGTTCTGCACATACCAGTCGAAATCCGGCGGCGTGACGATGAGCTCCGGGCATTTCAGCCGGGCGGAGAAAAGGCTCTCCCCCGTGCGGACGCCGAACTTCTTGGCGGGGCCGCTCTTGGCCAGCACCACGCCGTGGCGCTTTTCCTCGTCGCCGCCCACCGCCGAGGGCACGGTGCGCAGGTCGAGGGTCTCCCCCTCCCGCAGCTTTTTCAGCGCCGACCAGGAGAGGAACGCCGAGTTCACATCCACATGAAAGTAGACTTTGGCCATCCGGTCACCCCCTTTTTCTTTATTATACCATAAACAAAGAGGGGTTGCACAATGGCGCAAAACGTGCGATAATGGTTGTATAAAGTTGCACAATTTCTGCATAGGGGGTTATACTGATGAATCTGCAGGGGCGTGATTTTCTGACGCTTTTGGACTATACGCCGGAGGAGATTGCCTACCTTCTGGACCTGGCGGCCCAGCTGAAGGCCAAGAAGAAGGCGGGGGTGCTCCACGACGTGCTGCGGGGCAAGAATGTGGCGCTGATCTTTGAGAAGACCTCCACCCGGACCCGTTCGGCCTTTGAGGTGGCGGCCCACGATCTGGGCATGGGAACCACCTATCTGGACCCCGCGGGCAGCCAGATCGGCAAGAAGGAGTCCATTGCCGACACGGCCCAGGTGCTCTCCGGCATGTTTGAGGGCATCGAGTACCGTGGCTACGGCCAGGAGATCGTCCGGGAGCTGGCGAAGTACGCCGACGTGCCGGTGTGGAACGGCCTGACCAACGAGTTCCATCCCACCCAGATCCTGGCGGATTTCCTGACGCTGCAGGAGCAGTTCGGCCACCTGAAGGGGCTGAAGTTCGTCTACATGGGGGATGCCCGGTACAACATGGGCAACAGCCTGATGATCGGCTGCGCCAAGATGGGGCTGGATTTTGTGGCCTGCGCCCCCAAGGCCTACTGGCCGGACGCCGGGCTGGTGGCCACCTGCCGGGAGCTGGCGGAAAAGAGCGGCGGCAGCGTGACTTTGAGCGAGAACACCGACGCGGTATCGGGCGCCGACGTGGTCTACACCGACGTGTGGGTGAGCATGGGCGAGCCGGTGGAAGTGTGGGCGGAGCGCATCGAAGCGCTGGCCCCCTACCAGGTGAACGCCGCCCTCATGGCCAGGGCCAAGCCCACGGCGGTCTTCATGCACTGCCTGCCGGCCTACCACGACCACAAGACGGCGGTGGGAAAGGAGATGGGCGAGAAGTTCGGCCGCGCCGAGATGGAGGTCACCGACGAGGTGTTCAGCGGGCCCCAGTCCATCGTCTTCCGGGAGGCGGAAAACCGCATGCACACCATCAAGGCGGTCATGGCCGCCACCCTGGGCGCCAAATTTGACTGATGTTTGTTCCTTCTTTGCAAAGAAGGAACCGAAGAAACTCTGAACCAAAAGGACCGGTTCCCGCAGGAACCGGTCCTTTTTCAGGGCTATAAACAAACACATCCCCGCCGCGAAAAAACGCGGCGGGGATGTGTATTTATACGGTCAGCGGATGGCCGGCATCAGAGGGAATTACTCCTCGATGTAGCCGTACTGCAGGTACCAGTAACCGTAGGGGCTGTGCCAGGTGCCCTTCAGAGAGGGGCTCTGCAGCCAGAAGTCGTTGTAGTAAGCAACGGGGATGCAGCCCATGTCTTCCATGAGGATGTCCTCGGCCTTGTGCAGCTGCTCGTAGTGGACGGTCTTATCGGCGACCTTGGAGGCCTCGATGGCGGCGTCGAACTCGGGGTTGCTGTACTTACCGTCGTTGTTGCCGTTGCCGGTGGTGAACAGCTCCAGCATGTTGGAAGCGTCGTTGTAGTCCATGACCCAACCGTTACGGCTGATGTCGTAGTCACCGGCGCGGCGCAGCGGCAGGAAGCTGGCCCAGTCGACCTTGTCGATGTTCATGGTGATGCCCAGCTCACCCCAGGCCTGCTGCAGGTACTCCGCAACGGGGATGTGGTAGCCGGCGTCGTTGGCGCTGTAGGTGATGGTGGGGAAGCCTTCGCCGCCCGGGTAACCGGCCTCAGCCAGCAGGCTCTTGGCCTCTTCCAGATCGGCCTCGTAGTCCTCGCCGATGTAGGGCTCGCCGCCGTTGGCGTTGTCGATGAACATGGTGCCTTCCTCAGCATCCACGATGCCGGGGCCGACCATGTTGTAGGCGGGGCTGTAGGTGCCCTGCATGATGACGTTGGCCACGTAGTCGCGGTCGATGGCCAGGCTCAGAGCCTTGCGCACGCGCACATCGGTGAACGGCTCACGCTGGTCGTTCAGGCTGATGTAGTAGGTGCCCAGGATGCTGTCCACATAGAAGTCGCCGCCGTCCTCGGCCTTGGTCAGGCTGGGGATCTCATCGGTGGGAACGTCCTTGACCAGCTGGGCCTCACCGCTGTTGTAAGCGGCGTAGGAAGCGCTGGAGTCCTCCAGGAGCAGGAGGGTGATGTTGTCAGAGACGATCTTGCTGGAATCCCAGCCGCCAACGTAGTTGGGGTTCTTGGAGAGCACGATGCGCTCGCTGGGGGTCCAGTCGGTGATCATGTAAGGACCGTTGCAGACGAAGGTGTCGGGGCTGGTGCACCAGCCGTCGCCGTTGGCCTCAACGGTGGCCTGCTGCACGGGGGACAGAGCGGCAAAGGCAGCCAGCTTGTCAAAGTAGGAGCAGGGGTAGCTCAGGGTAACAGTCAGGGTCTTGCCGTCCTCGCTGGCGACGACCTGCAGGGCGTCGGGGTTGGGATCGGTGGTGGGCTCACCAGTTTCGGGGTCAGGATTGCCCTGGGCCTCGTCGAAGCCGGCGATCATGCCCACAGCGGTCGCGGCGTAGGGAGCGGCGGTGTTGGGATCCGCCATACGCTTGAAGCTGTACTCGAAGTCCTTGGCGGTCAGGTCAGAGCCATCGCTCCACTTCAGGCCGTCACGCATGTGGAAGGTCCAGGTCAGGCCGTCCGGGCTTTTTTCGTAGCTCTCAGCCTGGCCAGGAATAACCTTGTTTTCCTCGTCGATGAGCAGCAGGGGCTCGAAAATGGTGATGATGGTGTTGGCACCGTCAACGGAGCTGTTCAGCGCGGGGTCCAGGGTCTCCGGGTTGGGGCCGAGCTGAACGGTGAATCCGGAACCGGTCGCGGTGGTTTCGGCGGCAGCTTCCGCGGTAGCACCCTCAGTGCTCTCGGAAGCGGCAGCGCTGCTGGTGCTTGCGGTGGAACCGCAGGCAGCCAGAGAAGCGGCCATGCAGCCGGCAACCGCCACAGCGACAAATTTCTTCATCTTCATGTGGTTTTTCCTCCAATGTAAAAATTACTATACCCAATCCCTCTGGTTTTGCCTCAGGAATGAATACCATAACTATAAACCCGGCGGACCATCGGTGCAAGAGCCTGCAGGCTTTTGTAATTCTTTTGTGATGGTCCTGTGAAAACCGCACACCGGGCGAAAATTCCGGGACGCACACCCCGGGATTTTCTGTCAGTCCGCCACTTTGTCCAGGTGGTGGCAGGCAGCCCAGTGGCCGGGGCCGACCTCCTTGAACTGGGGCACTTCCGCCGCGCACCGCTCGTCCGCGTAGGGGCAGCGGGTGCGGAAACGGCAGCCGCTGGGCGGGTTCAGCGGGCTGGGCACGTCGCCCTGCAGCACGATGCGCTTGGAAGAGCGCGCCGTCTTGGGATCGGCCACCGGAATGGCCGAGATCAGGCTGCGGGTGTAGGGGTGGACGCTGTGGGCGATCAGCTCAAAGCTGTCGGCCAGCTCCACCAGCTTGCCCAGGTACATAACGCCGATGCGGTTGGAAATGTGCTTGACCACGCTCAGGTCATGGGCGATGAACAGGTAGGTCAGGCCCATCTCCTGCTGCAGGTCCTCGAACATGTTGACAACCTGCGCCTGGATGGAAACGTCCAGGGCCGAGACCGGCTCGTCGCAGACGATGAACTCGGGGTTCACCGCCAGGGCGCGGGCAATGCCCACGCGCTGCCGCTGGCCGCCCGAGAATTCGTGGGGGTAGCGGTTGGCGTGCTCGCTGTTCAGGCCCACCCGCTCCAGCAGGGCGATGATGCGGTCGTGGCGGTCCTTCTCGTTGGCCGCCAGCTTGTGGATGTCGATGCCCTCGCCCACGATGTCACCGATGGTCATGCGGGGGTCCAGGCTGGCATAGGGGTCCTGGAAGACGATCTGCATGCGGCGGCGGTAGGGCAGCATGTCCACGGCGATCTTCTTCTCCTTGTCAAAGAGGACCTCACCGTCATAGATGATGGTGCCGTCGGTGGGCTCATAGAGGCGCAGCAGCGTGCGGCCGGTGGTGGTCTTGCCGCAGCCCGACTCGCCCACGAGGCCCAGCGTCTCGCCTTTGCGGATGGCAAAGCTCACATCGTCCACGGCCTGGACATAGCGCTTGTTCTTGCCCACGCCGCCGGCGGGGAAATACTGCTGCAGATGCTGCACTTCCACGAGGTTCTTCTGCTCGCTCATTCGGCTTTGCCTCCCTTCTCAAATTCTTCTTTCTGGCGCAGCCAGCAATAGGTGTAATGGGTGTCGCTCAGCTCGGTGCGGGGCGGCATCTCCCGCAGGCAGATCTTCATGCAGCTCTTGCACCGCGGCGCAAAGGGGCAGCCCGCCGGCGGATTCAACAGGTCCACGGGGGTGCCTTCGATGGGCACCAGGCGCTCCTTCTCGGTGGCGTTCAGCTTGGGGATGGAGTTGATCAGGCCCTTGGTGTATTCATGCTTGGGGTTGTAGAAGATCTCGTCGGTGGTGCCGTACTCCACGATGTGGCCGGCGTACATGACGGCGATCTTCTCGCACATGGAGGCCACCACGCCCAGGTCATGGGTGATCATGATGATGCTCATGCCCAGCTTCTTGCGCAGGTCCTGCATCAGTTCCAGGATCTGGGCCTGGATGGTCACGTCCAGGGCGGTGGTGGGCTCGTCGGCGATGAGCAGCTTGGGCTCGCAGGCCAGGGCGATGGCGATCATCACGCGCTGGCGCATACCGCCGGACAGCTCATGGGGATACTGCTTCAGGCGGCGGTCCGGCTCGTTGATGCCCACCAGCTCCAGCAGCTCCTTGGCGCGCTCCCAGGCTTCCTTCTTGGTCTTTTTGGTGTGGAGCAGGATCACTTCCACGATCTGGTTGCCGATGGTGTACACCGGGTTCAGGCTGGTCATGGGGTCCTGGAAGATGATGGAGACTTCGTTGCCGCGGATCTTGCGGAATTCCTTCTCGGTCATCTCATCGATCTGGTGGCCGTTGAACCACACCTTGCCGCCCACCAGGCGGCCGGGATAGGCCGTCAGGCCCATGATGGAGTAGGCGGTCACCGACTTGCCGGAGCCGGACTCGCCCACGATGCCCAGCACATCGCCCTGGTTCATCGTGAAGGACACGCCGTTCAGCGCCTTGACCTCACCGGCGGGGGTGAAGAAAGACAGGCGTTCGTCCTGAATTTCAAGAATCTTTTCGCTCATGGTGTCTTGTTTCTCCCCTCGTTAGTTTTTCAGCTTCGGGTCAAAGGCATCGCGCAGGCCGTCGCCGAAGAGGTTGAACACCAGGATCATGACGCTGATCATCACCGCAGGTGCCAGCAGCAGGTGCGGGTAGGTGTTCATGCCCTTGACGGCATCGGTGGCCAGCGAGCCCAGGGACGGCATGGGAGCCGCCACGCCCAGGCCCAGGAAGCTCAGGTAGCTCTCGGTGAAGATGGAGGAGGGGATCTGCAGGGTGGTGGTGACGATCAGGGTGCCGATGCAGTTGGTCAGCAGGTGGCGCTTGATGATGCGGCCGCCCGAGGCGCCCAGGGCGCGGGCCGCCGTGACATACTCGCTCTCCTTGAGGGTCAGCACCTGGCTGCGCACGATACGGGCCATGCTGACCCAGTAGAGCAGCGCGAAGATGATGAAGATGGAGATCATGTTGGGTCCCAGCTTCTGCATCCAGCCGAAGCCCGGCTGCTGGGCCAGGGCTTCCAGCGGGTCCTTGATGGCCATGCCCAGCAGAATGATGAGCAGGATGTCCGGGATGGTGTAGAGAATATCGGTGATACGCATCATGATGATGTCCACCCAGCCGCCGGCAAAGGCGGAGATGGCACCGTAGGTGGCGCCGATGACCAGCACCAGCACCGAGGCCAGCAGACCGACGGACATGCTGACACGGGTACCCATCATCAGACGGACGGCGAAGTCACGGCCGTTGCGGTCGGTGCCCAGGATGTGGGGGAAGACGCTCTCGCCGGCGGCGATGCGCTCCAGCTCCTTCTTGCCGTACTCGAAGGGGGCCAGGTTCTCGCTGTATTTGATCTGCTCGTCGTAGCCGTAGGGCCAGACCATGGGCAGCACATAGGCGAAGATGGCGATGAGAATGATGACCAGCAGGCTGACCATGGCGATCTTGTTCTTGCGCAGACGGCGCAGACCGTCCTTCCAGAAACTGACGCTGTCCCGCATGATGACGAGGCTTTCCTTCTCGTCGTTGGAAGCGGGGGCAAAGTCGTCCACGTTGAGGTGCAGGCTCAACGGATTCTTTTTGAGATTTTCCACAGCTTGCTCCTCCTTTACTTCAGTTTGATGCGCGGATCAATGACCTTGTACAGGATATCCACGATGACGTTGGCGATGATGACCATGGTGGCCAGCAGAATGGTGGTGCCCATGATCAGGGTGTAGTCACGGCTGGTGATGGCGGTGACGAAGTCGCGGCCCAGGCCGGGGATGGTGAAGATCTTCTCCACCACGAAGGAACCGGTCATCAGGGCGGCCAGCATGGGGCCGACGTAGGTGACGATGGGCAGGATGGCGTTGCGCAGGGCATGCTTGAAGAGGATCTTCACGCTGGACACACCCTTGGCACGGGCGGTGCGCATGTAATCCTGGCCCATGACATCCAGCAGGCTGGAGCGCATCAGGCGGGTGATGTAGGCGGTGGGATAGATGGCCAGCGCCGTGACCGGCATGATGTAGGCCGCCGGTTCATTCAGGCCGATGGTGGGCAATATCTGCAGGTTCATGCCGAATGTGTATAGCAATAGCACACTGGATATGAAGCTGGGAATGGCGATGCCGCAGGTGGCCAGCACAATGATGAGGTTATCGGCCCATTTGCCGCGGTTGTACGCCGAGATACAGCCCATGGGAATGCCCAGGCAGAGCGCCACCGCCACGGCAATGCCGGCGGTGCGGCAGGAGACGGGCAGTTTTTCGGCAATGATCTGGTTGACGGTACGGCCGCGCTGTTTCAGGCTCAGGCCCATATCGCCGTGCAGCAGGCTGTTCATATAGTTCACATACTGCACGCCCAGGGGCTTGTCCAGGCCGTACTTTTCGTTCAGTGCCTGCTGGGCGGCCGCACTGATGGATTTCTCGGCCACGAACGGTCCGCCGGGGACCAGGTTCATGATGAAGAAGGTAAGCGTCGCCACAACAAAGACACTGAAAATGCCCATTGCCACGCGCTTGATGACGTACTTCGCCATTGTGTTGTGCCACTCCGTTTCGTTTTGGAATACAATTTTGCGTCCGCCGGGCGGTTCCCCGCCGTTGTACGCGGTATGGCAAACACGGTTGTGCGCTATCCGCGGACAATGCAGAGAACAAAAAAAGCGGTGGCGGTTGCGGTTGCACAAACGCCATCGTTCATACCCGGAATCTTTTCTATTATAATGAACCTGTCGTCTTTTGTCAATTAGATGGCCCTGCTTAATTTTGACAATCCCGCCCTGTTTCGTCTAAAAAAATGTGAAAATTTGCAATTTTCCTGGATATTTCCCCATCGGGCGGGGGGAACGGGCCGCGGGAAGGCGCCGGCCTTTACAAAAAGGGCGGCTGTGTGATATAATAAAAGTCCGCCGGAAAACGGTTCCGGCCGGCATGTGTACAACTGAAGAACACTGAAGACGAATGGCAACCTGTTCCACGGGACAGGTGTGTCCGTTCGTCTTTTTTGTTGCTCCAGGAGGTGCACCATGCTTTTTTCCATGACAACCGAATACGACCACCGTTTTCTGGCCTGCGGGCTGTGGCCCCGGCCGGAAATCAAACCCAGGGACGACCGTCCGGGCCGCCCGCCCCTGACCCCCGAGGTCCGTATCCCCTGTCCGTTACTTCCCGAAACCCTGGTGTACGGCGTCTGCCGCACCCTCACCAAAGTCCCCCGGCTGGCGGCCCGCCTGGTGCCGCTGAGCTACCGGCTGCGGTTCGTCCGCGGCAAAAAGAAAAGAAAGTCTCCCCGGTTGTGGATTCTTCTCAGTCCCCTCTATCTGGACTGGGACGCCCCCGGCGCCGTGATCTGCGTGCAGGTCTCGGTGAGCGCCGCCGGCGTGCAGGTGGAGCGCATCGTGGTGCAGAGCCGCCGCGCCCGCCTGCCGGGCCGGCGGCGGTAATAGGAAAAAGCCCCCGCGCATTCTGCGCGGGGGCTTTGCTGTGTGTGGGGGCAAAAGCGTATGTTTGGTTCCGGCGGGGAGGAAGGCGGCGAGCCGGGTTTATGCAATAAAAAAACAGCCTTACATGTTCTGTAAGGCTGTGGTGCGCCGGAAGGGGCCCCTCTCCCCGCGCTCTTCCCGACAGTTCGCTGGACTGTCGGGCCCGGCCGGGACGCAGGACGGCCGGACGAGCTTTTCGAGTCCCTCCGGCGAAATACTCCGGGTGTTCCGAATTTTTGCAATAAAAAACGGTCTCACGTTTCCGTGAAACCGTGGTGCGCCGGAAGGGACTCGAACCCCCGACCTTCTGATTCGTAGTCAGACACTCTATCCAGCTGAGCTACCGGCGCAAGTGCAGTTAGTATAATACCACCCACCCTAGCAAATGTCAAGCGGTTTTTTCAAAAAAAGCGCAACTTTTTTACACCCGCCGTCCCGGCTTGCTTTTTGCCCCTGCCTGTGGTACCGTAATAGCAGATCTTCCCGCCCGGACCGCTGCCGGTCCGCCGCCCTTATATAAAGGAAAGGAGTTTATCCCCCATGCAACCTGCAAACCTCTACGACCTCTGGCGCGCCCGCGCCACCGAGGACCCCGACCTGATTGCCGAACTGGAGCGCGTCGCCGGCGATGCCGAGGCCATCAACGACCGGTTCTACCGGGACCTGGCCTTCGGCACCGGCGGACTGCGGGGCGTCATCGGCGCCGGCACCAACCGGATGAACATCTACACCATCCGCCGGGCCACCCAGGGCCTGGCCGACACGCTGAACGCCTCCGGCCTGCCCAAGAAGGTAGCCCTGGCCCACGACAGCCGCCACAAGGGCGAGCTGTTCTGCCGGGAGGCCGCCCGGGTGCTGGCCGCCAACGGCATCACGGCCTACGTCTATCCCCGGCTGGAGCCCACCCCGGCCCTCTCCTGGGCGGTGCGGTATCTGGGCTGCGGCGCGGGCATCTGCGTCACGGCCAGCCACAACCCCGCCCAGTACAACGGCTACAAGGTGTACGGCGCCGACGGCTGCCAGATCACCCTGGAGATGGCCGACCAGGTGCTGGCGGCCATCGGCAGGCATGACTACTTCGACAGCCCGAAGCTGGCCGACTACGACGAGGCGGTGGCCGACGGGCGCATCGTGACCATCAGCGACCAGTGCCTTTCCGACTTCGTGGACGCCGTGCTGGCCCTGCGCCCCGGCAACGATGTGTCCCACCTGAAGCTGGTCTACACGCCCCTCAACGGCACCGGTCTCGAGCCGGTGAAGCTGCTGCTGGGCCGCATGGGGGTAACCAACGTGACGGTGGTGCCCCAGCAGGAGAAGCCCGACGGGGACTTCCCCACCTGCCCCTACCCCAACCCCGAGATCCGCCAGGCCATGGAGACCGGCCTGAAGCTCTGCGACACCGTCCACCCCGACCTGATGATCGGCACCGACCCCGACTGCGACCGGATGGGCGCCGCCGTGCCGGACGGCCAGGGCGGCTACCGGCTGATCACCGGCAACGAGATGGGCGTGCTGCTCTTTGACTACATCTGCCGCACCCGGCAGTCCAACGGCACCATGCCCAAGGCCCCCGTGGCGGTGACCACCATCGTCTCCACCGACATGGCCACCCCCATCGCCGCCAAGTACGGCGTGGAGCTGCGCCGCACCCTCACCGGCTTCAAGTTCATCGGCGAGCAGATCGGCCTGCTGGAGGCGGAAGGCCACGTGGAGCGGTACATCTTCGGCTTCGAGGAGAGCTACGGCTACCTGTCGGGCGGCCACGTGCGGGACAAGGACGGCGTCAACGCCGTCATGCTGGCCTGCGAGGCGGCGGCGTACTACGCCGCCCGGGGCATGAGCCTGCTGGACGCCGTGAACGCCCTCTACGCCGAGTTCGGCTGGTACCGCAACGCCCTGCACAGTTTCACCTTTGAGGGCGAGACCGGCATGCACACCATGCAGGGCATCATGGCCCGGTTGCGGGCCCAAGCCCCCGCCGACATCGCGGGCTATGCCGTTGCCGGCGTCACCGACTACACCGCCGACGGCACCGGGCTGCCCAAAGCCGACGTGCTGGAGTACCGGCTGGCAAACGGCGCCAAGGTGATGGTGCGCCCCTCCGGCACCGAGCCCAAGGTGAAGGTCTACCTTTCCGCCGTGGCGGAGAGCGCCGAAGCCGCCGACGCCATCAACGAAAAACTGGCCCAGGCTGCCGCCGCCTGGATGCATTAAACTTCCCATCATACGCGAACAGCCCCCGCCGGGCAATACCGGCGGGGGCTGTTTTGTTCAGGCTTTTTTGCGGGGATGGCTGCGCCGGCGGCGCGGCGGTTCCTGCCCCGGTTTGGGGGAGTAGGCGTTGTAGTTGAGCAGATACCGCTGGTGGCTGGGCGTGCCGTAGAAGGCCTGCTTGATGCGCTCCAGCAGGGCGGCGTTCTGCCCCGGCGCGCCGCAGACCAGCACCGCATACTGGGTATCGCTGTAGCGGGCCGCCACATCACAGCTGCGCAGACAGCTGCGCAGCAGTTCCTGCAGCACCTGCATCATCCGTTCGGTCTCGGCGTCGTCCCGGGCCTGCACCGGCACCATCGTCACCAGCAGCAGAAAGACCGGCACGAGGTACTGGGCCTGGATGCCCCGCTGCATGCGGTAGATCTGGCCGAAGGTCTCGAAGGAGCAGATCATCGCCCCGCCCGCGTTCTGGGGCGGCAGGGCGGCCATCAGCCGGTTCATGTCGTTTTCCATGTTGCGGTCGGCCTGCCGGGCCTGCCGCCACATGGCCCCCACCCGGCCCGGCTCCGCCGCGTGGTGCAGGCAGCCCACCGTCAGCCCCTGCTGCAGGGCCTGGCGGGCTTCCTCCGGGCGGCCCAGCGTCTCCAGCGCCATGACCAGCTCCAGATAGAGCCGCTCCGCTCTGGGGTTTTTCTCGATGGCGCTGCGGCAGAGTTCCACCAGCTTCTCGTTCTCGCCGTTTTTCTTGTAGGTCTCCAGCACGTGGATCATCGCCGCCCGGTACAGCACATGCAGCCGCACGGCGCTGCTCTCCACCCAGGGCTCGTCCGCCGAAAGGGGCAGCAGCCGCCCCCGGTAGATCTGTACGATCTGCTCCTCCAGCGCCAGCCGCTTGTCGGGGTCCTTCTCCAGCCCCGCCTGCATCACCAGGTCCTCCATGGTGAAGACATCCACCTCACAGGGCAGATCGGGGTTCCACTGGTAGCAGCCCCGGCTGGTAAGGATGCAGTCCTCCAGCACCGTCAGGTGCTCCTGGAGAATCATCGTGCGGAATCGGTGCAGGATGGCCCGCAGCGCCATGTCGGGGTTGGTGCTGCGCTCGCCGCCCCACAGGGCGTTGGTCAGCGTGGCGTGGGAGACCCGCTCCCCCCGCTGCAGCACCAGGTACTGCACCAGCGCCGTCGCCTTGCGGGACTGGGCCAGCGCCGCCAGCACCGGCTGCCCGTCCACGCGGATCTCAAAGCCACCCAACATCCGGATCTCCACTTTTGCCATCTATCCCGTTCACACCTTCCCGCGCGGCTGGAGGGACCCCCGACCGCTCATCCTTTTTTTGTGTGGTTTTCTGTATGGGTAAAGTATACCAAGGGTTGGGCGGCTTGTCCAGCAAATAAAGCCTTCTTCCGTTCATTTATTTAGGAGCCGTTTGCTTTTTTGTACAAAGCACAGGGGTACTGTACAGCTTATTGGTCGGCGGACTGCCGCCCCGCCGCCAGCAGCCTGGTGAGCCAGGAGGGCACCGGGGCGCCCATGGCGGTGGCGTTTTCGGCGATGGAGCCCAGCTCGGTGAAGATATACCACACCAGCGTCACGGGCAGCACCAGCACGGTGTAGTCCAGCCCCAGCATGGGCAGATGCTCCACCGTCACGCCCAGCACGCAGTCCGTCACGGCGGCCACCAGCACCACCAGGATCATGCCGCTCTTGTGCCAGATGCCCGCCCGGGCCGCGGCGCTGGACCAGTTGCCTTTGGCCGCAGCGGCCGCGCTGCCGCTGAGCCAGTCCAGCGCCATGCAGACCACCCAGGCCGCCACCAGCCAGCCCAGCCAGCCGAAGGCCGCGCCGAACGCCCCGGCCGCCGCCGTGGCGGCCGCCTTGAGCCAGAAAAAGAGATTGTTGTCCTGCACATCATCACCTCCCGTCAGACGTATTCGCTGCGGTAGAGCCCCGCCTCGGTGAGGCCCAGGCCCTGGCAGGTGCGCATCAGCGCCCAGGCATCCCCCGAAGACACCGGCCCGATGGTCAGCGTCTGGGTGGTATGGGTTTCATCCGCCCAGGCGCTGCGGTAGAGCCCCGCTTCGGTGAGGCCCAGGTCCCGGCAGGCGCCCAGCAGCGTCCAGGCGTCCTCCGAGGACACCGGCCCCACGGTGAGGCGCTGGGCGCGGGTCTCGGAGGCGGGGGCGCTCTGCGCCGCAAAGCCGTTTTTTCCCGCCGCCCGGATAAGGGCGGGGTAGTCCTTGTAGAAGCGGTTGCAGTCCAGCGAACTGCCGAAGCCCGGCACCCCCAGGGCATTTTTGCTGCTGTACTGCCAGATGCCGTAGGGCAGCGGACAGCTGCAGGCGCTGCCGTACTGGGCGGCCCACACATCATAGCAGGCCAGTTCCCGCCAGTTCAGCCGGTTGCGGATGAAGTCGGTGCTGGCGTAGAGGATGCCGTAGTACCCGGCCTCCTCCACCGCCCCGAGAAAGGCTTTGACCAGCGCCGTGCGGCCGGCGTTGTCCAGGGCCAGGATGCCCGGCTCGTACTCGATATCGTAGGCCACCGGCAGTTCGGGGGTCAGCCCCGCCAGCAGCTGCAGGCAGCGGGCGGCCTCCTGCCGGGCGGCGGCGGGGGTGGTGGCGTAGCTGTACCAGTAGGCCCCCCAGTGGACGCCGTGGAGCTGGCACCCCGCCACGTTGCGTTTGAACTGGGGGTCGGTGCCGGCGGTGCCGTAGCCCGCCCGCAGCATGGCGTGGCGGATGCCGGCGTTTTTCACCGCCGACCAGTCCACCGCGCCCTGCCATTTGCTCACATCAATTCCGTTGCAGATCAAAAGCACACCTCATTTCGTGATGACGATCTCGGCATCGCCGCCGATCATGAAGATGGCGTCCTCCAGGATGGTGGTCACCTCGCCGGAGGCCACCGTGCACTGGCCCCGGCCCGCCGTGTCCACGTACAGGAAGCTCTTTTTCTGCATCGTGTAGGTGGCCTGCCGGCTGGCCAGCAGGCTGGTGCCGTTCATGAAATTGCCCTCGGCGTCCACCAGGTAGAGGAAGGCCTGGACGGAGGGCATGCCGGTGCCCTGGTTGGAGATGTTCAGGGTGCAGGTCTCCACCGGGGTGCCCTGGCTGATCTGGTCCACCAGGGCGGCGTAGCCGTCCAGCGTGCCGGAGGCGGGCACCGTCACCCCCTTGGCCTGGATGGCGGACCGCAGCGCCGACTTGGCCGCCTGCAGGCGGCTGATCTCAGTCTGTACACTCATGGGCCCGCCCCCTTAAATGGCGGCCAGGGCTTCTTCGATGGTGCCGTCCAGCGACACCGTGCCGCCGGAGGTGTAGCCCGCCGGGATCACCTTGCTGGTGACGGTCAGGCCGTCCAGGGTGGCGGCCATCGAACCGTTGTCCGCCATGGTGCCGGTGATCTTGCTGCCGCCTGCGTAGGCGGTCTTGCCGGACAGCAGATGGGCCGCCGTGGCGGTGGCGTCGGCGGTGGTGATGTAGTTTTCGGGGATAGGTTCCACCGTGACGGCGGAGAGCACCTTGCCGCTGGCGGGCTGGACGGTCTGCCGGGACTTGGTGGGGGTGACGGTCTTGCTCTCCGGCGTGATGGACACCTTGCCGCTGCCGCTGTGGTAACCCTCCGGAATCGTGCAGGAGGTGGTGGCGGTGTCCAGCGTCCGGGTCAGGGCGCCGTTGTTGGCCATGGTGCCGGTGCGCACGGTGCCGGAGCTGTCCACAAAGACCTTGGCGGCCAGCACGTCGGCCTCGGCGGCGGTGACGGCCGTCACGTCCTGGTAGGCCTCGGGGATGGCCTGCACCGTCAGGTCGGACAGGCCGTAGTAGCCCTCGTCGGGGGTGATCTGCTGGGGCTTCTTGGTGGGGGTGACGGTCTTGCTCTGGAGCGAATAGCTGCCGCCGCCCGCCACGCCGGACACCGTGCCGGTGCCGTCGTGGTAGCCCTTGGGGATGGTGTAGGTCTCCCCCTCCTTCACCTGGGCCGACACCGAACCCTGGTTGAGGATGCCGTCAAAGTCGGCGGCCAGCTCGTCCAGCCGCTCGGTGCCCGCCGAGATCTTCAGTTCCACCGCCTTGGTGCGCAGCGTGTTGCGGGCAGACTGGATGCGGGTGATTTCTGTCTGAATGCTCAATGGAAAACCTCCTTAGATGGTGGCGAGCAGCGCATCGATGTTGCCCACCGTGGTGTACACCGCCGCCGAGGTGACGGGGCGGGTGTTGTCGGCTTCCACCGCGTCGGCAGTGTCCACCGAGAGGACGTTGCTTTCGGGGTCCAGCCTGAGGCCGGCGCCGATGGTGTAGCCGCCCCCGCCGCTGCCGCCGCCCCCCGAGGGGTAGGTCCAGACGTTGCCCTCCGAGGTTTTGGTGAGCACCTGGCCGGGGTTGCCGGTGGGAGGCACCACGGCGTCCAGGGCCTGCTGCATCCGGGTGACGTACTGCTCCCACGCCGAGGGTTCCGGCGCGGGGGTGTCCCCTTCCACGGCGGCGTGGTCGGTGACCAGGTAGGGCAGGTCGGCGGTGATGCGCTGCACCCCCGCCCCCGTGCCCGCAAAGACGATGCGCCCCGGTGTTTCGGGGGTGAGGGCCGCGGCGGTGGCGGCGGCGGGCACCTCCACCGTGCCGTCCTCGTTCACCACCATGCGGGTGCTGCCCGCCGGGGTCACAAAGGTGGCCGTGAGGGCCAGGCCCTCCCACTCCGCCCCGGGCACCACCTGGAGCCGTTCGATGCCGAAACTGTCCCGGGTGCCCAGACGCAGCAGGGGGACCGATGCCGCAGCCGTATAGCCGTTGAGCCGAATGGTCTGCATGGTTCCTCCTTACTCCGCAGTCTGCTGCGGTGTGTCCTGGTCCGCCGCCTGCATGGCCGCCTGGACGCGCAGCAGGATGTTCTCCAGCGCCAGCGCCTTGACGGCCAGCGGCAGGCGGGAGGCATTGACCGAAGCCAGGATGCTCTCCACCAGGTCTTGTACCAGTTGGTTGTCTTGCATGAAAATTCTCCTTTACGGGCTTGTTGAGAGCACATAGGCGCCCAGACTGCCGTCCCACTTCCAGTAGACGGTCTGCATGGCGCCGCCATTGACGCTCATTTCGTCCACGCGCAGCTTTCCGATGCTGCCGTAGTTGGCCTGCACGCCGTGGGTGCCCCGCACATCCAGGCCGCCGGCCAGCCAGCTGACGTTGCCCTCGCCGGAGGTGATGACGGCCTGCTCGGTGCCCCAGGCGCTGTACAGATGGATGGAGCCGTCGGTGAGGCCGCCCTGCAGCCGCACCTGGGTGTTGACGGCGCCGGTGTTGGACCGGCCGTAGACATCCACCACGCCGCAGGGGTTGGCCTCGGCGGTGCGGGAGATGAGGGTGGTGAGGTAGCTTTTGCCGGCGGAATCCCGGGCATAGAAGGCGGCCAGGCCGTCGGCCAGGCTCATCCGGTTGCCGTTGTCGGAGTGGGAGTAGAAGGACCCCGTGATGGTCACGTTGCCCTGGCTGTCCAGCCGGAAGTTGTCGCTCTCCACCACCAGGGAGTTGGAGGCGAAGGTGATGACCCCGCTGCGGATGGTGACGCTGGTGGAATCCGCCGCGAATTTGCTGCGGATCTCGCCGTCCTTCACCACCGTGAGGGAGAGTTCGTCCATCGTCTGGCTCAGCTGGCTGTAGTCCCCCGACAAGTCCCCCGCCTTGACGGTGAGGCCGTCGATGGTGGCTTTCATCTCCAGCATCTTGCCCTGGACGTTGAGCCGGCTGCCGTTGACGGCGGCCACGCTGTCCCGCCGGGCGTTGCCGGTGGATTCCAGCCGGGTCTCCGAGGCGGAGCAGACGGCGCTCATCACCCAGGTTTCCAGCCGTTGGCCGGCAGGGGTCATCACCCAGACCCGCTGGCCCGCCGTCACCGGGCAGTCGGCGAAGGCACTCACCGTGCAGGGGGTGTAGCCGCCCCAGGCGGCCGCCGCCTCATAGAGGGCCCGGGCCACCGGGCGCAGGGCCTCGTCGGAATCGGCGGTGAGCAGCAGGTTGCCCTGGATCACCAGGGCGTTGGTGCCGGTCTCCTCCGCCGGCCAGATCACCCCCACGTCGGCGTCGCTCTGGCGGATCTGCACCTTGTCGATGGGGGCGGTGGTGTAGTCCTCGTAGGCAAGGCCGTCCTCCCGGTAGGGCACCGCCCGGCCCAGCGCCGCCTCCGCCGCGGCGCCGGGGGTCAGGCTCACCGTGCCCCGGGCGTCGGTGTACCAGCCGAAGGTCAGCGCCCCGTCGGCGTTGCAGTGCACATAGCACCCCGCCGCCTGGGCCGCCCACTGGAGCAGCTGCCGCCCGGTGAGGCCGTCGGCGTAGAAGGCCCGCACCTGGTAGCTGCCGTTGCGGGGCAGGCTGCCCGCCAGCGGCAGGCCGCAGGCATCCGCCACCCGCTGCACAAAGGTATCCAGCGCCATGGGGAAATCCCCCTGCCGGTCCCGCAGCCAGGCCGACAGGTCCCGCTCGGTGTTGACCATGCGGTCGTAGGCCGTGAGGCGGTAGAGGTTGCGCTTGCCCCGGGTGGGGGTCTCCGCCACGAAAATACCCAGTCTGGTGCGGGCGGTGCCGTCCACCCGGTAGAGGGTCACCTCCTGCCCCGCCGCAATGCCGGGGCTGCGGCCCGGTTCCACCCAGAGTTCCGCCTCCAGCGAGTCGGCGCAGGCCGACCCGGGGGTCAGGTCGGTGCCGGCGTTGAGGGTGTGGGTCCACTGCAGGCTGCGCAGGGCGTTTTGCCCCGGCGTGCCCGCCGAAAGCTCGCTGCCGTCGGGCAGGACGAGCAGATACTGTGTCATGGTCCGTCCCTCCTCAGCACTCGATGATGTTGAATTTCAGGTTGCGCCAGGTGCCGTCCCGGGCGCTGCGCCAGGCGATGCTGTAGTTGCTGCAGTAGCAGGTGGTGGTCACCGTCCCGGTGGAGGAGCCCGCCCGGGGATGGGTGAAGGCAAAGGTGGCCTTGCCGGCAAACAGCCCCACCAGGTAGGCGTACTCGGCGTCGGTGAGGGCCGCGTAGGAGAAGGGCCAGGTGGCCACCTTCTCCCGCACCACCTCCCGGTGCATGACGCCGCTGGCGTCCCGGCCGGAATCGCTGGAATCGAGATCCGCGTAGCTGGGGCTCACATCGGCATCCGGCGCATACAAAGGCTTGCCGTCGATCTGGAACAAAGGGGTCAGCGTCATACCGTCACACCTCCTTGCTGCAGCTGGCTGCGGCGGGTCCACCGCACGGCGGCCCGGCCCACCATCTCGTCGGTGAGCTGGATGCCGTCCACCGCTGCCAGCAGGTTCTGCAGCAGGGCGGCCAGCGTCTCAAAGCCCGCCATCTGGCCGGCCTGGACATCCGTCATCACCTCCGCCACCGCCTGCTGGATGGTGGCCAGGGGTGCCTCCACGTTGGTGCCGCTGCGCTGGTCGCCCAGCAGCGCCAGGAAGGCCCGGTTGGGCGGGATGACCGCGCCGGAGGCCAGGGCCGGCACCGGCACCGCCCGGGCGTAGGCCAGCTGGGGTGCGGCGCTGCGTCCGGTGATCCACTGTCCGGCGGCGGAGAGCGCCCCCGACGCCATGCTGCCCACGCCGCGCACCACACCGTTGACCCCATCGGCGAAGGCCTGCATGGCCCAGATCAGGTGCTGCAGTACGGTGAGCACACCGTCCACGGCGTGGGCGATGGTGGAGGTGATGGTATCCCACACGGTGATGACCGTGGTGGCCATGGCGTTCCAGGCATCGCTCCAGCGGCCCTGGAGCACGTTGGAGATGAAGTCGGCCAGTCCCCGCAGGATGGCCAGCAGGCCGGTGATGGCGCCGCCCGCCATGTTCATGGCGGTGGTGACGGCGGTGACCACGGCGGAAAACACCTGGGTGAAGATGGGCCCCAGCACGCTGACCAGCCAGTTGATGAGGGGCGCCAGGATGGTGTTCCAGAGGGTGAGCACCAGGTTGCCCACCGCTCCCAGGGCCAGGGTGAGCTGCTGCCACAGGGGGTCAAGAGTGTCGGTCCAGAGGACGCCCAGGGTGGCCACCAGGCCGGCCAGCAGCGGCTGGATCACGGTGGCCCAGAGGGTCTGGAAGATGCCCGCCAGGTTGCGGAAGGCCTCGGCCACGCCGTCCAGAAGGGGCTGGCCGTAGGCGGTCCAGGCGTTCTGGATGCCGGTCATGAGGCCCTGCCAGACGGTGAGCAGCACGGCCAGGGCGGGCTGGATGATGGTGGCGCTGGCCTGGTTCACCAGGGAAGCCATCCCCTGGAAGGCTTCCCCCAGCAGGGTGATGGCGGTGGAGATGGCGCCGCTGACGATGGGGCCGAAGGCCTCCGAGAAGCTGTTCACCACCCCGGGCAGAAAGACGGTGGCCAGGTACTGGGCCAGCGGCACCAGGGTGCCGTTCCAGAGGGAGAGGGCCGCATTGCGCAGCGGCTCCCAGATGGCGGCGGCCACGGCGGACATCTGGCTCCAGGCGGCCTGCCAGGCGGCGATGGCGGGGGCGTAGTAGCTCTGCAAATAGGCCCAGAACCGGGCCCACAGGTCCCGCAGAGACTGCAGCACCCCCTGCCACAGGTTCACCGGCTGCCCCGCGGCCTCGGCGGCCGCGTCGGTGCCGGATTTGCCGCTGCCGCCCTTGCTGCCGCCGCTTTTGCTGCCGCTCGATCTGGACGAGGATGCTTTCTCGCTCTCGGGGGCGGCCAGGCGGTTGATCTCATCGAATTTGGCCAGGCTCCGGGCGCTCTTGCCGGCCTGGGCGGCGGTGGCCTGCAGGCTTTTGCGCAGACTGTCCACCACGCTGCGGGCTTCGGCGCCCGCGTCCCCCAGCCCGGTGAGGGCGGCGGCGATCTTGTCCAGGGCGCGCTCCACGCTGCTCCCCGACGCCGCCAGCCCGGATACCTCGTCAAAGGTAATGGTTTGTGCCAATCAGGTTCCTCCTTTCGGGGGTGTCAGGCGCCCAGCCGCGCCAGCAGCCGCTGCTTTTCGGCGTCGGCCGCCGGGTCGGGGGCGGGGCGCAGGTCCACGGCGGCGCGGTGGGTGCGGTAGAAATCCAGTTCCCAGGGCTCCAGCTTCTTGCCCCGGCGCAGCTTGTCCCGGATGGCCACCACCGTGGCGAAGGTGCCCTCGCCGATGGCGTCGAACCAGCCGAGAAAGCTCCACCAGTGCAGGTAGGGCAGCGCCCGCACATCCTGCCCCGCCACCCGGCTGATGCCCGCGGCGATGAGGGGCGCGTCCTGCTGCCAGTCCATGAGGCGGGGCGTGCCGGCGGCGGGTTCGGGCCGCCCCGCCGCCAGGAACTCGGTCAGGAACCGGGTGGCGGCGGGCCAGTCCTGCCGGGGCATGGCGGCGAAGTCGGGGTAGAACAGCCGCATGGCCACATACCACCGCTCGCCCCGGTCCAGGGTGGGGTCGGCGTTGCCGTCCAGCCAGCGCAGCAGCTCCAGAATGTCCCGGAAATCGGTGTGGATCTCGTAGACCCGGTCCTCGATGACCGCCTGCGTGGGCAGGCCCCAGGACCCGGTCATGCCGTGCCCCGGGCGGCGCGGGCTGCCTCCGCCCCGGCCACGGCGGTGTCGGCGGTGGCTTCCAGGTGCCGCCGGGCGCCCTCCTGCAGGATGGGGGTCAGCGCTTCCAGCAGGTTCTGCACCACCCGCTTGCCGTTGGCGCCCACCCCGGCCAGGTTCACCCCGCCCAGCACCTTGTCAAAGTCGTTTTCGGCGCCGAAGATATCGGTGAGCAGCGCCTTGATGCGGCCGTCGTAGTCGGCCAGCAGGGCCAGCCCCGCCTCGGTGCCGGCGTCGCCTTCCGGCAGGGCGGCGGCCTTCTCCTCCAGCTCTTTGTCCAGGGCCGAGAGGGTCTTGCCCGCATCAAAAAACCGGTGGTAGAGGTTGGGGTCGGCGGGGTTGAAGCGCAGCACGCCCCGCCCGTTGACCGAGAATTCCTCCACACCGGTATCAATGGTCAGTTGTTTCATGGGCCTTCCTTTCTTACAAAAGAAGCGGGGACGGCCGCAGCCGCCCCCGCACAGACGTTTTCCCGTCCGGGCCGGGTCAGGTCCCGGGCTGTTGTTCCCGTGCGTTACGCCGCCGTAAAGGTCCCGGTGGACGGGTCAAAGGTGCCCTTGGTCTTGACGCCGGTGTAGTGCACATTGAAGGGGATCTGGTAGCCGGTGGTGTCGCCGCCGTAGCTGACGATCTCGATGTAGCACTCCTCCTTCACGGCGGGGTAGGCGCCGTCCTCGTCGCCCCAGAGCTTGACCTCCACCATGTCGGTCTTCAGGTCGTCCAGCACCAGGTCGCCGTCCAGGATGGCCTGCAGCTTTTCAAACAGCGGGTCGCCCTCCTCGGCGTAGTAGGGGGAAACTTCGCCCTGCTTCTGGTAGCTGTCGATGACGATGCTGGTCTCGCCCAGGATGTTGGACTTTTTCTCCACATTGGCGCTGAGCTCGGGGGCGTATTCCTCCAGGTCCCGGCCCAGCCGGACGTAGCTGGCCTCGGGGTCACTGAACGCCGCGTTCAGGTAGTGCGCCATGTATTTGCGTTGGATCTTCATGGGGTATCCTCCTTGTAAACTTCGGTGTACTCCGCCAGCAGGCGGATGGTGTAGCGGGCGGTGCCGCCGGCGTCGGCGGTCTCCAGGCGGCCGTCCTGGGCGCGCAGCGTCTCCCCTTCGGGCAGACCGCTGCCGAAGGCGGGCAGGGCGTGGGCGGCGCTTTTCGCGGCCACCCAGCTCTGCAGGGCCAGCAGCCGCCCGGCGTTGCGCACCGCCCGGGCGTCATCCCCGGGGGGCAGCGGCAGGCAGAGGCGCAGCAAAAATTCCGCCCGGCAGCGCAGACTGACGCCCCCCAGCAGGTTTTCCCTGCGGATGAGCACCGTCACGCCCCGGGGCCACAGCCCGCAGGTGCCGGGGGCCGGGCCGGCGTCCTCCACCCGCAGCGTCAGGTCGGACAGGGCGGGAGCACCGGCCAGAAAGTCCCGCAGCGCCGGCAAAACAGATTCGTTCATGGTTCCTCCTCAGTTGGTCAGGCTGTGGGCGCCGGTGCCGCTGCCGGTCCACCAGGTGCCGGCCTCCAGATGGTGGAGTTCCGCCCCGCGGTACATGGGCAGCACGTACTGGATGACCGCCACATCCCGCCGGGCGCCGGGCACGAAGTCCGCCCAGTCGGCCCAGGAAATTTCCGGCCCCTCCCCGGGGCAGAGGCGGTCCCCCGGCTCCAGCGTATAGTCAACGCCGTAGCGGGCGGCGGTCTCGGGCACCACCAGAAGGAGCACCTCCCCCTGGGTGGTGCCGTCGGCGTCGGGGGTGCGGCGGCGGCCGTGCTGCCAGAACACCCCGCGCAGCACGGTGCGTTTGACGCCCAGGGCGTCGGCGTCGCCGTGGTAGACCGTGACGGTCTGGCTGAACAGGCGTTTACGCATGGGGCAGCCACCGCCCGATCTGCAGATAGTACCCGGCCTCGTGCCGGTAGTGGGCGGCCCGCAGGGCCAGGGTGGTGGCGCAGAGTTCCGGCGGGGCGGTGTAGCTTTCGCTGACGCTACCCACCGTCATGCCGGACAGCCCCCGGGCCTCGTCCTCCTGGTCGAACTCATAGACCGCATCGGCGATGGCGCAGAGGGCCATGGCCTCCGCCTCGCAGGGGTCGAGACCGGGGCGGGGCGCCACGGCGTAGACATCCCGCATCCGGGCCAGTTCCGCCGCGGCCCGCCGGATGCAGCGGGGAAAGGCCTCCTCGGGGATGTCCTCCCCCAGGTAGGTCTCGCGGTAGTAGGCGTAATCGGGCATTCACAGGCCCCCTTACGCTTCCTTGAACTTGGCCAGCACCACCTTGGCTTCGTTGGAGAGCACCGCCACATAAAACTCGTCGGCGGTGATCTCGGTGGTGCGGGTCTTGGGCTTGCGCTCGGTCTCGATGTTCACATCCCGCTTGCGGTAGATGGTCAGGGCGGGGATCTCGTCGTCCACCTCGGGGTCGGCCTCCAGCTTGACGATGGGGCAGGTGTAGACGCTTTCGGCCAGCGGCACCTTCTTGCTGGGCACCAGGCGGCAGCCCGCGATCATGCCGATCTCGCCGGTGAGGGCCACGCCGGGCTGGTACTTGTCGGCGCTGATGAAGTCGGCGCTCTTGCGCAGCTGGGTGACCTGCTTGGGGTGGATGAACATGACCTTGTCGGAGCTGCCCATCTCCTCCTCGAAGAGGTCCACGGCGTCCACGATGCCGTTGTAGCTGATGGTGTTCTGGGAACCGTCGTAGGTCAGGCTGGCGGTGAGCAGGGCGTCCATGCAGTCGTTGTCGATCTTGGCGGCGATGGCCAGGGCCAGCTGGGTGTTGGCTTCGCCCACCGGGTTGCCGTAGCCCGAGAGCACCGCCTCGTCGGTGAGGCCGATGCCCTTCATGGCCTTCTTGATGGTGGCCTTGCGGGTGGAGGTGGTCATCTTTTCGATGGCCACCTCGCCGCCCTCGGCCACGTCGGCGGCGTCGCCGATGTAGGTGTAGGCGGGCACCGTGATGGTGTCGCCGGGCACGCCGGCCAGGGTATCGTCGATCTTGGCAAAGGGGGCCACCCGCAGCTTTTTGGGGATGCGGGCCGACACCATATCGCCCATGACTTCGGGGTCGATCAGGTCGGAGAGTTTGGTATTCAGATCAGCCATAAATCAGTTTCCTTTCTGTTGCAGAGTGTCAGCGGTCGTTGCCGGGGTTCTGGCGCAGGGCGGCGTAGCCCGCAGGGTCCTCCCGCTTGAGGGCCAGCCGTTCCCGGTAGCCCATGCGGTCAAAGGCGGCCCGGTCGGGGGTCACCGGCACGCTGCCGGTTCCGGCGGCGTAGGGCGCCGGGGTGGGGTTGTTGTGTTCTTCCATCAGAGAGTTCCTCCTTTCGGCATAAAGCGGTCCCGGATGCGGCGCAGGTCCGCCTCGGTCTCATGGGGCAGGCCGTAGTACCAGGCCAGGGCCAGTTCGGGGCGCAGCAGCCCGTCCGCCACCATCTGGCGCTGCTCCTCCCAGACGCGGCTGCGGTCGTAGAGCACGCCGTCGCCCCAGTCGATGGTCAGGGTGACGGGGGCGGCGTCGGCGGCCCGCAGGCCGTAGAGACCGCCCAGCGCCTGGCAGATGGTCAGCGCCTTCCGGGCGGCAGCTTCCCAGACGGCCTGCAGGTCCCGGATGGTCAGGTCGTAGTCCACCGAGGTGGCGGCGATCTCGGTGGCGGTGCGGGGCTCGGCCTCCGCCTCGGTCTCGCTCAGAATGCCCCGGCGCAGACCGATGAGGCTCTCGCATCCCCGCAGCAGGTCCTGCTTGCGGGCGAGGTAGCTCTCCTCCCGCAGGGCCGGACTGTACACCGTGACCCCCAGGTTGGACGGGTCGTCGGGCAGGCCCACAAAGAGGTCGTCCTGGAGGGCGCGGCGGCCGTGGAGGTCGGGGCGCAGCAGGTCCTCCGAGGCGAACACCCGGGAGGCGCCGTTGGCGAATTCCCGGTTGAGCTGTTCCTCGCAGCGGGCCACGGCGTGGAGCAGTCCCACCGCCGGGGCGTAGATGCTCACGGCGTCGGCGGAGCCGTCCACACAGTTGGCCAGCGGGGTGCGCAGCACGGCCAGCCCCACCCCCGGCACGCCGGGCAGGAAGAGCTGGGGCACCAGGTCGGCGCAGGCGTCCAGGGTGGCCAGCGGCACGCAGCGGCCCAGGGCCTGGCCGTTGAGCTCAAAGAGCCGCGTCTCGATGGTGAGGCCGTCCGCCCCGGCCACCCGGCGTTCCAGCAGGGCGTAGCGGGTGGCGCCCCGGCTGTGGCATTCCATGGTGCCCACCGCCAGCAGATTGCCGTGGGCGTCCCGGGCCAGGGGCACATAGCAGTCCCGCCGGATGGGCACGAAGTCCAGCGCCCCGCCGGCGAGTACCGGTTTGAGCAGGCATTCCCCGCCCATGAGGGCATACTGCATGGCCAGTCTGGCCACGGCGTTCAGCGCCGTCAGACTGCCCCGGGTCAGCTCGTCCGCCCCGCCGTCCAGCCGGGTGTCGTACTCGGCAAAGACGGTGCGGCAGAGCTTGGCCACGATGAGGGCGGCCAGCCGCGGGGCGGGGTCCTCGCCGGGGCGGGGCGCACCGTAGTAGAGGTCCAGCCATTCCCGCAGGGCCCCGCGCATCTTGGCCGAGGTCACATCGTGCTTGCCAAAGGCTTGTTCCAGATAGCTTTGCAAAAAATTCTCCTTTCCCGCAGGGTGTTGGGTGGGCTTCCCCCCGCCGCCGCGCCGCGGACCGGGGCGGTGGGGGGAGATTCCGGGTGCATGGGGCATCCCTCCTTTCCGGCTTGGGGCAAAAAAGAAAACCCGCGGCCGGGCCTTCGCCCTTCCACGAGTTTCAACGGTACCATATTACTACTTTAAGTTGTGAACTTCAATGAAATGCAGGGAAAACTTCACGAAAGATCAGGAAGCATTCCGGCCCGTTTCCTGGATGTCCAGCTCCAGCACCCCGGCGCGGTGGATCTGGTACACCCGGCGCAATACCACCCCCATGGCGTCGGCAATGTCGCCGTAGCTCTGCCCCAGAATGTAGCGGCGGCGCAGCACCTCCTGCACGTCGGGGGCCTGGACCTCGGCCACCACCTGCATCACCGCAAAGCGGCGCTCCACGCAGTCCTCGATCTGCTGTTCCAGCTTTTTCCGCGTCTCATCGATGCGTTCCACCGCCTTAGGCAGCCGGTCGGGGTCGCTGCCCGCCCCCGGCATACCGCTCAGGCAGGCGGTCACCCGCTCGGCCGCGTCCCGCATCATCTCCAGCTCGCCCTCCAGCATACGCTCCCGGCGCACCGAAGCCCGGTACTGTCCCAGCCAGGCGATTTTTTCCTGATAGGTCATTGGCACTCCTCCTTCTCGGCCTGTGTCCGGCTGCTGTCCAAAAGAACTTTGTTGGTTTCCTTCCATCTTAATCTAACAACCGTAAGTTGTCAATACAAAAAACGGGACTGCCGCAAAGCAGTCCCGTTATAAGGTCTATTGAAATTGTCAGCAGAGGGGCGCCAGCAACCGCAGGATGGCGCTGTGCAAAGTGCCCAGGAAGCCGGTGCGGCAGTCCTCCAGCCCCACCGGTTCGCACTCCGCCTCGATGGCGGCGAAGTCGGCGCGGATATCCTCCAGCACCTTGCCGCCGTAGAGCAGGGCGCTGCACTCGAAGTGGAGGTAGAGGCTGCGGTAGTCCAGGTTGACGGTGCCCACGGCGGCCACCCGGTCGTCGCACAGCCAGGTCTTGGCGTGGAGGAACCCCGGCACATAGCGGTAGATCTTCACCCCGGCCTGGAGCAGCGAGGGGAAGTAGCTCCTGGTCAGCAGGTAGATGGTGGGTTTGTCGGGGATGCCGGGGGTGTAGATCCGCACATCCACCCCCCGCTTGGCGGCCAGCCGCAGAGCGCTGAGCAGGTCGTTGTCGAGAATTAAGTAGGGCGTGCAGATGTAGAGCCGTTTCTGGGCCTGGCTGATGAGGTCCAGGTATACGTTCTTCGCCACCGATTCCCGGTCCACCGGGCTGTCGGCGAAGGGCTGCACCAGGCTGTCGCTGGCCACCGGCGCGGCGGCGGGCAGGGCGGCGAAGTCGATCTCCTCCTTGGGGTAGTGGGCCTGCCAGAAGGTGAGGAAGATGTTGGCAAAGCTGCGGGCGGCGGGGCCCTCCAGCCGGACGCCGCTGTCCTTCCAGTAGCCGAACCGCACCAGCTTGTTGATGTACTCGTCGGCCAGGTTGACGCCCCCCGTGAAGGCGATGCGCCCGTCGATGACCATGATCTTGCGGTGGTCCCGGTTGTTCATGACCAGATTGAGCAGCGGCACGCACCGGTTGAAGGAGAAGGCCCGGATGCCCTCCGCCTGCAGGGTCTCGTCGTAGTTGTGGGGCAAAAGGCTCAGGCAGCCCGCGTCGTCGTAGATGACCCGCACGTCCAGCCCGGCGGCGGCCTTCTGGCGCAGGATCTCATGGATCTGCCCCCACATCTCCCCCATGCCGATGATGAAGCTCTCCACATAGATGCTCTGTTTCGCCCCCTGCAAAGCGGGCAGCATGTCGGCGAACATCGCCTCGCCGCTGGGGTAGTATCTGGCGGCGGTGTCCCCGAAAACCGGCGCCGGGGCGAAGTCCCGCACATAGCGGGCGGTCTCGGCGGCCCGGGGGTCCTTCGCTTCCAGGGCGGCCTGGGCGGCGGGGTCGGCGGTGCGCAGCGGGGCGAACCGTTCCTCGGCCCGCTCCATGCGGCGGCGCAGCCGGATGGCGGGGCGTTTGTCGCCCCACAAAAGATAAAGCAGCCCGCCCTGCACCGGCATGATGGTGAAGAGGATCAGCCAGCTGATCTTGAACTCCGGCACGGTGGAATCCTTGCGGATGAGCGCCAGACACATGATGACGCTGACCGTCAGCCCCACGCCGTTGATCCAGGCGGCGTACTCGCTGAGGCGGTTGAAGAGCAAAAACAGCCAGACGATCTGGACCAGCAGCAGCACGCCGGTGACCACCAGACGGCTGAACACAAAGGAGAGAACTTTGCGCACCACATGGCGCCATGTAAAGGGATGCCTGGACATAAAAACCTCGATTGCTGATAAAAAGGAAAAAAAGCACACCCCGTCCGCAGGGCAGCGGGCGGGGTGTGCGCAAGGGCAGAATCAGGCGCGGCGGGCGTCGATGGCCGCCATGCAGTCGTCCATAGACAGGAAGGTCACGGCGCAGTCTGAACCGATGAACCACCGTTCTTCCCCATTGCACACGATCTTGCGGATCAGTTTTCCATGGTATTCGGTCTGAATGTAAATTCCGTTGGGCATAAGGCTACCTCCCCCAGATATTGTGCAACAGCCGGATGGCTGCCCCAGATAGGGGTTGGCCGCGACATGCTCTGTGTAAAATTATGCCACAGATCGGCGCCGGGTGCAAGTACCAATTCGCCGTACTTTGCGCCGAAACCGCCCGGATTTTCGGCACAACGCACAAAGGGGACGGCCCAACGCGGGATTTGGGGCGGTGTTTGGGCGAAAGGCCGCGGAATTTGTAAAAAAATCTTGCCAGCCGCGTCGGTTTGTGTATAATATAAGGTAGTATATTGCGTGGCGGTGTGTACCGTCGGACTTTTGATACGGACCGGAGGAACTTGACTATGACGAAACTGGAAACGCTGCAGTTAAAGCTGACTGCGACCCGCGTGCGGATGGGCGTGATCGAAGCGACCCATGGAGCGGGGTCCGGCCATCCGGGCGGCAGCCTGTCCGCTGCGGATGTTCTGACATATCTGTACTTCCGTGAGATGCGCATCGACCCCGAACAGCCCCAGGATCCCAACCGGGACCGCTTCGTGCTCAGCAAAGGCCACTGCGCACCCGGACTGTACGCGGCACTGGCGGAGCGGGGATTTTTCCCGGTGGCGGACCTGCCCACCCTGCGTCACTCCAACAGCTACCTGCAGGGTCATCCCAACATGAACACGGTGCCCGGCGTGGATATGTCCACCGGCAGCCTGGGCCAGGGTGTTTCGGCGGCGGCCGGCATGGCGCTGGGCGCCAAGCAGATGGGCAGCGACATCAACGTCTACACCCTGCTGGGCGACGGCGAGATCGACGAGGGCCAGTGCTGGGAGGCGTTCATGTTCGCCAACCACTACAAGCTGGATAACCTGTGCATCATGATCGATGTCAACGGCCTGCAGATCGACGGCGCCACCCGGGATGTGATGAACACCGAGCCGCTGGACCGCAAGATGGATGCCTTCGGCTTCAACACCATCGTCTGCAACGGCAACTCCTTCGCGGAGCTGGAGCAGGCCTTCAAGATGTTTGATCTGTCCCACGGCAGCGGCAAGCCCACCTGCTTCCTGCTGCGCACCATCAAGGGCCAGGGCGTCAGCTTCATGCAGAACGCCGTGGACTGGCACGGCAAGGCCCCCAACGACGAGGAATACGAGAAAGCGATGGAAGAGCTGCGCGCGGCCCATGCTTCGCTGGAAAAGGAGATCGAGCTCAACAATGGCTGAGATGAAGAAAATTGCTACCCGCGTGAGCTACGGCAACGCGCTGGTGGAACTGGCCCGGCAGGGCGCCGACAATCTGGTCGTGTTTGACGCCGACCTGGCCGCCGCCACCAAAACCGAAATTTTCCGCAAGGAATACCCCGACCGCCACTTTGACTGCGGCATCGCCGAGCAGAACATGATCGGCGCGGCCGCCGGCATGAGCACCATGGGCTATGTGCCCTTTGTGTCCAGCTTCGCCATGTTTGCCGCGGGCCGTGCCTTCGAGCAGATCCGCAACACGGTGGGCTACCCGCACCTGAACGTGAAGATCGCCGCCACCCACGCCGGCCTGTCGGTGGGCGAGGACGGCGCCTCCCACCAGTGCTGCGAGGATATCGCCCTCATGCGCACGATTCCCGGCATGGTGATCCTGAGCCCCGCCGATGACGTGGAAGCCCGCGCCGCCGTCATTGCCGCCTACAACTACAACGGCCCGGTCTACCTGCGGTTCTCCCGCCTGGCTTCGCCGGTCTTCCATGACCCCGACACCTACGAGTTCCAGATCGGCAAGGGCGAGAAGCTCACCGACGGCTATGACATCGCCGTCATCGCCACCGGCCTGATGACCAGCGAGGCGCTGCGCGCCGCGGTGCTGGCCAAGCGCCAGGGCATCAGCGTGCGGGTCATCAACATGCCCACCATCAAGCCGCTGGACGAGGAGATCATCCTCACCGCCGCCCGGGAGTGCCGCCGCATCATCACGGTGGAGGAACATAACGTGCTGGGCGGTCTGGGCGAAGCGGTCTGCGGCGTCCTGAGCGAGAAGCTGCCCTGCTACGTCCGCCGCATGGGCGTGCAGGACCAGTACGGCCACTCCGGCCCCGCCGCCGAGGTGCTGCGTGACTACGGCCTGTCGGCCGAGGCCATCGCCGCCGCCGTGCGGGAGATCGTCCGTCCCGACCACACCGCTGACGACAACAACAGCAGCAGCAACCAGTAACCGAATACGTAACCGCCCCGGCGCCTTGCGGCGCCGGGGCGGTCTTTTTTGTCTTTTATCCGGCCACCGCCAGCTTTTCCAGCGGGGTGCCCCGGGCATGGCGGGCCTCGTAGCGGGCGGTGCAGCGGCGGTAGACCCCGAAGGTGCGCCGGGCCGCGCAGACATCGCCGTACACCTTCCAGCAGCCCACGCATTTGTAGCCGCAGGCGGGGCTGCGGATGAATCCCTGCACATCCTCCGGCGGGTAGCTCAAAAAGAGACCGATCTCGTGGGGGAAGGCCTGCTCCTCCCGCAGCCGCCGCATGAGCCGCCCCACACAGTGGGTGGGCTCCCCGCAGGGGTAGCCCCGGGAGGCCAGCAGCGCCCGGGCCTCGGGGTGCTGCAGGTCCTTTGCCAGCCGCGCCGGCCGGTAGAGGTAGAGCAGCGCCCGTCCCCCCTGCCAGCGCAGCGGCAGCAGCCGCAGTCCCTTGGCGGTCAGCCGCCGGTTGCAGTCCCGCACGCAGTCCTGCATGGCCTGCTCCCCCGCAAAGGGACAGCTGAACAGACTGCCGGTTTTCAGTCCGGCCAGCGTGGGCGACGCGTGGCGGACCATCAGTTCCTCGCACATGGGTGGCTCCTTTCTCCCGTCGGCAGTTAGTTTTTGCTAACTTCCAGTCTCAAAAGAAACCGGCGTTTCGCCGGCGTTCTTTTGTTAGTTGTATCTAACTTACCGCAGTATACCACAGGAGTCCCCCGCTGTCAAGATTTCCGGGGCAGGGTGCGGAAGAATTTTGCCATGGGGATGCAGCCCGTCAGGTCGGCGATGGCCCAGCCGATGGGGATGGACACCCAGATGCCGCTGGCACCGAGAGCCGGGATGGCGGAGAGGGCGTAGGCCAGCACCACCCGCAGGCCCAGGGAGATGACGGTGAGCACCACCGACATGCCGGGGCGCTCGATGGCGCGGTAGAAGCCGTAGAGCAAAAACAGCAAAGCGGTGAGGCAGTAGAAGGCGCCCTCGGTGCGCAGGTACTGCACCCCCACGGCGAGAATTTCCGTTTCTTCCGGCTGCACAAAGATCAGCATAAGGGGCCGGGCCAGCACAAAGACGACGGCGGAGACCGCCGCGCCGAACAGCATGCTCACCGCCACGGCGCTGCGGGTGCCGCGGCGGATGCGGTCGTACTGACCGGCGCCGAAGTTCTGGGCGATGAAGGTGGAGAAGGCGTTGCCGAAATCCTGCACCGGCATGTAGGCGAAGGAGTCGATTTTTACGGCGGCGGCGAAGGCGGCCATGACGGCGGGGCCGAAGCTGTTGACCCGGCCCTGGACCATGAGGATGCCGAAGTTCATGATGGACTGCTGGGCGCCGGTGATGAAGGAGAGGCGGAAGACATGGGCGGCGCAGGAGCGGTCCCACCGGGCGTCGGCCCGGGTCAGGCGCAGGTCAGGCCGGGTGGCCAGGGCGTAGATGCAGAGCCCCACGCCGGAGAGCCACTGGGCCAGCACGGTGGCCCCGGCGGCCCCGGCCACGCCCCAGCCCAGTCCCAGCACGAAGGCCAGGTCCAGGACGATGTTGAGCAGGGCCGACGCCCCCAGGAAGACCAGCGGCCGCACCGAATCTCCCACGGCCCGCAGCAGGCAGGCGCAGTAGTTGTAGAGGAAGGTGCCGCCGATGCCCGCGAAGATCACCAGCAGGTAGGTGGCCATGAGGCCGCGCACCTGGCCGGGCACCTGGAGCAGCCAGAGGATGGGGTCCAGCAGCAGATAGACGGCGAGATTCAGCACCAGGGCGGTGCCGCCCACCAGCAGGAAGGAGAGGAAGATCTCCCGCCGCATGCGGGAGGTATCTCCCCGGCCGAAGGAGAGGGAGACCGCCACGCCGCTGCCCATGGAGAGCCCCAGCAGGATGGAGGTGAGGAAGGTCATGAGGGTGTAGGCGGAGCCCACGGCGGCCAGGGCGTCGGCGCCCACATACCGCCCCACGATGAGGGTGTCGGCGATGTTGTAGAGTTGCTGCAGAAGGTTGCCCAGCATCATGGGCAGGGCGAAGCGCAGCAGCGTGGGGGTGATGGGCCCCCGGGTCAGTGAACCGGTCTGCATGGGTATGATTCCTCCCTGTGATGGGCGGCGGACCGCCGCTTTTTCTATGATAGGACAAAACGGCGTCTGCCGCAAGGGGATGGCCCGCAAAAAAGGCGCCGCCTGGGAAGGCAGCGCCGGAAGGGCTCGGGGCCGCTCAGTCGCGGCGGAACAGGTCCCGGGTATAGACTTTGTTTTTCACGTCGTCCAGGCAGCTGTCATAGCGGTTGGCCAGGATGGCCTGGCTTTCCGCCTTGAAGGCGTCCAGGTCGTTCACCACCCGGCTGCCGAAGAAGGTGGTGCCGTCCTCCAGGGTGGGTTCGTAGATGATGACCTCGGCCCCCTTGGCCTTGATCCGCTTCATGACCCCCTGGATGGAGGACTGGCGGAAGTTGTCGGAATGGGACTTCATCGTCAGGCGGTAGACGCCCACCACCACCCGGTGCTCCCTGGCGGGGTCGTAGTCGCTGCTGCCGGTATAGGCGCCGGTCAGTTCCAGCACCCGCTCGGCGATGAAGTCCTTGCGGGTGCGGTTGGATTCCACAATGGCCTGGATCAGGTTTTCCGGCACATCGGCGTAGTTGGCCAGCAGCTGTTTGGTGTCCTTGGGCAGGCAGTAGCCGCCGTAGCCGAAACTGGGGTTGTTGTAGTGGTTGCCGATGCGGGGGTCCAGGCAGACGCCGTCGATGATGTCCCGGGTGTTGAGGCCCTTGGATTCGGCGTAGGTGTCCAGCTCGTTGAAGTAGCTCACCCGCAGCGCCAGGTAGGTGTTGGCAAACAGCTTGACGGCCTCCGCCTCGGTGAAGCCCATGAACAGCGTGTCGATGTTCTCCTTGAGGGCCCCTTCCTGCAAAAGCCCCGCAAAGATGCGGGCCTTCTCCACGAGGCGCGGGTCGTTCTTGTCGGTGCCCACGATGATGCGGCTGGGGTAGAGGTTGTCGTAGAGAGCCTTGCTCTCCCGCAGAAATTCCGGGCTGAACAGGATGTTTTTGCTGCCCGTGACTTTTCGGATATGCTCGGTGTAGCCCACCGGGATCGTGGACTTGATGACCATGATGGCGTCGGGGTTGGCCTTCATCACCAGGTCGATGACGGTCTCCACCGCCGAGGTATCGAAGAAGTTCTTCTTGCTGTCGTAGTTGGTGGGCGCCGCGATGACGACGAACTCGGCCTCCCGGTAGGCGGCCTCGGCGTCCAGGGTGGCGGTAAGGTCCAGGTCCTTCTCCGCCAGGTATTTTTCGATATATTCGTCCTGGATGGGGGATTCCCGCCGGTTGATCTTGTCCACCTTTTCCGGCAGGATATCCACCGCCGTCACGTGGTGATGCTGGGCCAGCAGCGTGGCGATGGAAAGCCCCACATACCCGGTGCCTGCAATTGCGATGTTCATGGTGTTTCTTCCTTCCCGGGGCAAAGCCCCTTGCCAATGAGAATCGGGCGGCGGGGTCTCACCCCAGCACCTCGCCCCACCGGGCGCGGAGCTCCTCGGCCCGGCGGCGCACGGCGTCGGCGTCGGGCAGCGCGGTCAGGTCCTCCATGCCCTGTTCCAGCTCGGCCAGGGCCAGAAAGCAGAGCAGCTGCCGGGGCGGGAACCGGCTGGCCAGCGGGCTTTGCAGCCACTGCTGCAGCCGCTGCAGGCGGTCCTCCTCGTCCTCATCCTCCTGGCATACCAGACAGTCCTTGGCCTCCACCAGCTGGTAGAGCAGGTCGTTGTCCCGCACGCCCCGCAGCTCGATGAGCTGGCGCAGCAGGGCCAGTTCGGCCTCCCGCTGTGCCTCCCCGAAGGGGAAGATCTGGCGGCGGTCATGTTCCTCCCGCCGGCGGCGCTGTTTTCTGGTGGTGAATCCGAACCAGGAGATCTGTCGTCCCATCGCTGTCGATCCTTTCCCGGCGCCGGAAAGTGTGTCCCGGCGTCTCTTTCTCTGGGAAAATTATACCCTTTCCGGGCGGTTTTGACAAGCGGGGTCCGGCTTCATGGCCTCCAGTTCCCGGCGCAGGCGGGGCCACACCACCGTAAAGAAGGCCACGGCGCTGAATCCCGCGCCGATGAGGTCGGAAAGGCTGCCCGCGTAGAAGACTGCCTCCACGCCGCCCAGACGGGGCAGCAAAAAGAGGCAGCCCAGATAGACCAGCTTGCGGAAGACCGACAGCGGGAAGGCAAACCGCACCTTGCCCATGGCGGTAAGGCCGTCCACCAGGGCGTACTGGACGGCCACCCCCAGCAGCACCAGGGTGTAGCGGCGCAGGCAGAGGGAGGCCATCGTGAGCAGGGTTTCGTCCTGGAGGAACAGCCCGGCGAACCAGGCGGGGGCGGTCTGGACAGCCAGTTCCATCAGGCCGATGTAGGCGGCGCAGAGCACGAAGACCCACAAAAAGGACTGGCGGACCTTTTTGACGTTTCCGGCGCCGTAGTTGTAGCTGAAGAGGGTGCCACAGCCGGTGGTGATACCCTGGGAGGGGCAGAAGACGATGGTGAGGAAGCTCTGCACCACGGTGGCGCCGGTGATCCAGGCGTCGCCTTGGGCGCCGCCGTAGCGGCGCAGAACGATGTTTAGCAGGATGATGATGAGGTTATCCAGCAATGTGATGAGGAAGGACATGGACCCGATGGCCACGATGCGGCGGCAGAGGGCACTCTGGGGGCGGCAGGGGCGCAGCCGCACCGGCATCCCGGGGCGACGCAGCTGGTAGAGCACATAGACGGCCATGGCGCACTGGGAGAGGACGGTGGCCGTCGCGGCGCCCCGCACGCCCAGCCCGAAGCCGAAGATGAGCAGCGGGTCCAGCACCAGGTTGGCCAGGGCGCCCAGCACCACGGCGATCATTCCCTGGCGGGCATAGCCCTGGGCCAGCAGGAACTGGTTCATCCCCACCCCCAGCAGCGAGGCCACGGTGCCCAGCAGATAGATGGTGAAGTAGGCCCCGGCATAGGGGTAGAGGGCGTCGCTGCAGCCCAGCAGATAGAGCAGCGGCCGGTGCAAAGGCAGCAGCACCGCCGTGACGGCCACCGCAATGGCGATGACCAGCCAGAAGGCGTTGCCCAGGGCCTGCTGGGCCCGGCGCTGGTTGCCCTGGCCCAGGCTGATGCTCATGAGGGAGGCGCCGCCGATGCCCACCATGTAGGCGAAGGCGCTGACGGCGGTGAGGGCGGGGGCGCAGATGCCGATGGCGGCCAGGGCCTGTTCCCCGGTGCCGGGGATGCGCCCCACAAAGATGCGGTCCACGATGCTGTACAGCAGGTTGAACACCTGGCCCACCATGGCGGGCACGCCCAGCCGCAGCACAAGGCCGGGCACCGAGTACCGTTCCATCAGCTGCCGGGTTGTGGTATATTCCTTCATAGCTTCGGGGCACAGGACGGCTGTCCACCCTTCGCCCGCAGTTCCCTCCCCTTTTGTCCCCGCAGGGACGCACTGTTTCCATCATACTCCAAATCAGCCAAAAAGCAAGTACGCACCCGCGGGGAAGTACCCCTTTTGTCACAGAAAACGGGCGGCAGACGATGGGGTCTGCCGCCCGGGGGCGTATTTTCGTTACGGGATCTGGTGGGCCCGGAAGAAGTCGCACTCCTCCCGGTTGCACTGCCGGGCGAACTCCGAGCGGACATTGCAGTGGAACACATGGCCCAGCACATGGTCGGCGTCGCCGTAGTAGTGGTATTCCGCCTGCCCGCCCAGGGCCTGCAGCCGCTGCACCAGGGGCTTTGCATGGGATACCAGGAAATCCCCTTCGGCGGTCATGACGAAGGCGGGCGGGAAGTCCGCCGTCAGGTGGGAGAATACGTCCATCTGCTCCAGCTCCGCCGGGGTGCCCTTGCCGGGCAGGTAGTCCCCCATCAGCCGGGTGGTCAGGTCCTTTTTGCCGTCCAGCTCAATGCGGTAGACCCCGCAGTTCAGCGCCACCGCCCGGGGGGCGAAGCCTTGCGGCGGGCGCACCGTGAAGAGGGCGGCGTAGGCGGGGTTGGTGCACAGGGCGCTGTAGAGGGCCAGCAGATGGGCCCCGGCGCTGTCCCCCACCGCGAAGACGTTGCGGGTGTCAAAGCCGTACTGGTCGGCCTGGTCCAGCAGCCAGCCGAAGACCCGGTTCGTGTCCTCCAGCGGGGCGGGGAACTTGGATTGGGGGGCCAGCCGGTAGCTGAAATTCACCACCGCGAACCCCTGCTGTGCCAGGCTCATGCAATAAAACTGGTAGCGATCCTTGTCGCCGTAGACCCAGCCCCCGCCATGCACGCTGACGATCACCGGCAGTTTGCCCCGGGCATCCCGGGGACGGTAGACGTCCAGCAGGTTCCACCGGGGGTCCGGCCCGTAGGCGATATCGTCGAACCGGCGCACATCCGCCGGGGTGGTGCATCCCGCATCCCGCTTTTCGTCGGAATGCCGGAACATGGCACAGACAATCTTACTGGTCAAAGACATGAAAGTTCCTCCTTTTGGGGCGACGGATACCGGGATATTGCTGCCTGTCCGGAATGGCAGAAATACGCCCTCCGGGGCGCCGGCCTTTTGCCGTGCACCGTGAAGGGCGTATCCCAGGATCTACCTGGAGAATCTGTCAGCCTTCCTCTGCCACGCGGGTACCGCAGTTGGGGCAGAAGACCTCATTGTTTTCCAGCTTCGTGCCGCACTTGGGGCAGACCGCCGCCGGACGGTTGGGCTGCAGGTCGGGCAGCGGCACCGGGTTGCGGGTGGCACCGCACTTGGGGCAGAAGTTCACATCCACGTCCAGGGTGGCGCCGCAGTTGGGGCAGATATTGGCCTTGCGCAGCGCTTCCACCGTTGCCTGGTTGGCGCTGATGGTGGCGTTCAGCTCGCGGACGCGGGCCACCTTTTCCTGAATTTCCTGCACATCCTGCAGCAGACCGTTGTCCACCACATACTGGCCGATCTCGCCTACCAGCTGTTTGACGTTGCTTTCATAATTGCTGATCTCGATGTTGATGCGGGTAATCTCCGCCATATATTTGCTCTTGGTCACCGCATTCTGCGTAAATTTCGATAATTTTTCAGCCCATCCAGCCATTTCAATTTCCTCCTTGTTTGTCGGTCTTCCGTTGTTGTGGTGTCACCCTGTGACAGGCTGCAGCTGCCCGTCTTGCAGGGCAAGCGTGCTTCCGTCCTCCAGGGCAACGCAGAGCATATTGTCGGTATAATACATATCTGTCACCTTGCCGATGTCCCCGGCAGAGGTAACGGTGTTGCCGTCCAGCAGATACAGACTGCCGTCCGAGCACAAAAGCAAGAAATCGCTGCCGTCACTGGCCACCGAAACGACTTCCAGGTCGGGAAGGACCGTTCCGTCCTCCTGCTGTGTCCAGCCTTCCGGCACAGGCACGCCGAAGTTGCTGCCGATGGTGTTTTCACTGGTCAGCCAGACGGCTCCGGCGCTGCACACCTGGAAGGCCACCACGTCATTGGCCACCGAATTCCATGCATTGCCTGCCGAATAGTAGTAGCTGCCGTAACCGCTCTCATACAGGCCGCCGTCGGCGGTAAGCACGTACAGCGCCTGCCCGTAGGAGGCAATCTGCACGACGGCGCCCAGATCGGATATACGGCGCATGGTCTGGCCCGCGCCGGCGCCCGCTTCCCACAGGCTGCAGTCCGCTTTCAGCACCAGCATGCGGCCGGGGATCCCGGCGGCATCCAGCACATCCCCTGTGTCGGTCAGCTGTATCCAGCCGCTTTCCGGCAGGGTGGTTGCATAGCTGTCTCCCATCTGCCCCCAGCGGTTTTCGCCGGCCGCCCACAGATTGCCCGAGGTATCCAGCACATAGCTGGTGCGTCCGGCGCAGTACACGCTGCGGGGCGTGCCGTCAAACTGTGCCGAAGCGAACTCCGTCTGCTCGTATTCCGGATCGCCCAGGCCGTTGTCCGTTCCCAGCTGGCCCAGCGTGTTGCGGCCGCGGCTGACCACGCTGCCATTGGAAATGGCCAGTTCCTGGTCCGTGCCAGCCGCCCGGGTGCGGGCGGCGCCATGCCATTCGCGCATCAGTTCGTCACGCTGGTCGTAGTATTGATCGTCATCCGTCAGGTCCACCAGCTGATTGACAAGCTGAACCGCTTTGCCGATATTGCCGGCCTGATAGTAGATATCCGCCAGCGAGGACGAGATCTCCTCGTCCGGCTGATAGGGGTCCTGCACATCTTCCAGCACATCGGCGGCAAAGCTGTAGTTGCCTGTGGCCATATAGGCGGTGGACAGGCCCTGACGCGCTTCACGGCTGCTGGGGTTCATTTCGATGGCGTTGGTAAATTCCAGAATTGCTTCCGAGTAGTTCAGATCGTTCAGATACCGCTGGCCCATGGACACATGTTCCGCCGCGGACCCCATACCGGACATCAGATTGATGGCAATCCCGGCCCCCAGCGCCAGCAGCACAAGGATCACGCAAAAAAGCACGGGAAGCCGATACCGTTTGAATTGTTCCATGTTTCGTCCTCCTCCGCTTTACTGCTGAATCAGTTTGACCTGATCTCCATCGGTCTGCAGCAGGTAATTGCCTGCCACCACCATGCTGGAAACCGAGCTGTCGTAGCCGCTGTCGCTGTAGTTCAGGGAGGCGGAGCCGCAGCCCTGCAGCGGCGTACCGGCATCCAGGACCGCAGCGTCGTCGTAGGACAGCGCCTCCAGGGAAGCCAGGAAGCTGTCGTGATCCACCTGGGTGAACAGTGTTCCGTTGAAGTACATGGACAGCGTGACCGGCGTATCGGCCGCATCCGGGCCGACGGAAGAATCATCGATGCTGCCGTCCGTCAGGACCAGGGTGCCGTCATCCAGCAGCACGCCATTGGCGCGGATGCGCAGGCGGCCGAACTGGTAGTTGTAGCTGGACAGCGGCTCGCCCACCACAAGCATGTGCTCATAGGTCTGGGTTGCGCCGTCCTCCTGGGTCAGCACGATGGCCTGCCAGCCGGCGCTCAGCTGCGGGGAGAATTCCACATTCAGCGAAGTCTCTGTGCGGTTGTCCTCGTCGATCTGGGCGGTCTGTCCGCCAATGGTCACGCCGGCGACCTCCTGCAGTTTCTCTCCGAACAGGGTCAGCTGGATGGTCTGTCCGTTTTCCTGGGCGTAGGTCAGGTCATCCGGGGTAAGTCTGGCCCGGCTCACACCGGTGAGTTCGGGGCCCTCCTCGGTGGGCAGGGTGTAATCCACACGGACGCTGACATTTTCCTCCTCGTCTCTCAGGAAGAAATACCGCTGACTTTCCTCCGGCAGATCCGGCGCCGTGTAATGAACGCGGAACTGGTTGCCGATCATGCCCACCAGGCTCAGATACACGCTGGTCAGCTCAGAGGAGCTGTCCGCGCGGATATACTGGCCGCCTGTGGCGTCTGCGATCTGCTGCAGCAAATTGTCGTCCACACTGCCGAAGCCGATGGTATGGATCACCATGCCCCGGTCGGCCGCCTCCTGAACCACATTCATATCCAGGGAGCTCTGGCCGTCGGTCATCAGCAGCACCGTTGTGCTGCCTTCCTGGCCTTCCGCCACATCCAGGCCGGCCTGAATGCCGGCCGTGATGTTGGTTCCGCCGCCGCTTCCCAGCAGATCCACCGCCGCCAGCTGCGCCGCCTTGTCATCCCCCATTTCGGTGAGGGTGTCCGCCATATCGTCAAAGCTCACCAGTGCCATCTGCAGGTTGTCATCCAGGGAGGAGATGAATCCCCGCAGGGCGGTCTGTGCGTCCCGAAGCGGTGTGCCGGACATACTGCCGCTCTCATCCACAATGCAGATCACGTTGCGCTGGGCATTTTCCGCATCCACCGCTTCCACGGTGTAGTCCACATCCTGGCGGGTATCCCGGACAATGGGCTGGCTGCCTGCCACAATCTTTTGCACAAGGGTGTCCCGGCCCGACAGCGAAACCACCACATCGGGATAGTTGGTCAGGTCGATGCCGGTGGCATACAGATCCCGGCCATAGTTGCGCAGTTCGCTGATGATGTAATTGGTGAATCCCTCGGTCAGGGGCGTGGCGCTGATGCCCGCGTAGTCCATGGCGCCGGAAGTCAGCACCGTATGGACGGCCCCGCGGAATTCCTCCGACTGTGCTCCCAGCGTATCCCCTTCGGTATAGCTGGCATTCAGGACCTGGAGTGCATTGCGCAGCGAGGTATTGGGCGTCAGCCGCGCAGGCAGCGAGGTGCTGGCCTGCTGCAGAACGTCCACCGCCCGGGCATAATCGTTCATGGCGAAGTACAGGCGCGCGCGAACGATGGCCGCATCCAGGCTGTGGATATCCGCAATGGAATTGAAGGCCCGGTGGATATAGATGTAATCGTAGTCATTCTGAAGGGACTGCTGCCGGGTGGTCAGTTCTTCCTTCTGCCGGGTCAGGTCGGCGATGGATTCTTCCTCGGTTTCGCTTTGCAGCAGCGTATCCAGGTCGGCCACCTGGCCGGAAATCTCTTCCAGCTGTTCCGACAGTTCTTCGCGCTCGGGGTCCTCTTCCGGCGTTCCGGCCGTATCGTCCGCGGCGAATTCGGAACCGCTCAGTTCGTAGCCGCTGTAGGTGGCTTCGGCGATGCTTTCCGCCAGCAGCAGCCGGTTCTTCGCGGAGGCGTTTTCCTGCACCAGCGAGACAGCCTCCTGCAGGGCGCCGCCGAAGTTGGAGCTGCCCAGGTTGCGGCTGACCAGCTGCCGGATGTTTTCCTCGTGGTTTCCGGCGTCATCCTGGATCACCACATCCACGCCGTCCAGATAATAGCCGCTCTCCGACACAAAGCGGGAGTTCAGTGCCTGGGCTTCCTTCTCCGGCAAGTCGGCGGCGTCCAGCAGGGACTGAGCCATCTCCTGCCAGGCCTGGGAATCGGTGCCCAGGGCGCCCAGCTTCACGGCCAGCGCTTCCTGGGAGGAATCCTCCGCCAGGGCGTTAGCCCCGTCCAGTTTCATCCGCGCCAGCACATCGTTGCTGCGCATCGTTTCCAGAAGGGCCTCGGCGGAAAGGGACTGGAAGGTATCCGTTCCGACCTTCTTCAGATAGTAGGAGGCCGTGTCCGTATCGGAGTTCTGCAGATAGCGCAGCGACAGGTAGACATATTCCCGGTCTCTTTGCTCCTGCTGCCACAGGCCATAGGTGAAGGCGCCTCCGATACCAGCCACCAGGATGGCGCCGGCGAGCATGCCGGCCCTCCAGGCGGCGGAGAGCTTTTTCCACAGCAGGACCGTCACAAGGACAAGAAGAACCCCTGCCGCCACAATGGCAAGCCTTGCAATCATACCTGCACCTCCAATCTGCAGCCGCACTTTGTGCAGAACTTGGCACCGGCGCGGACCATGCTGCCGCACCGGGGGCAGATGGAGCCCGAAGCCGGCAGTTTAGGCCCGGCGTTCCCGGCCGCGGCGTCCGGCGCTTTCTTCTTTGCCGGGGTCACATCCGCGCCGGTCCGGGGAGCGGCCTCCCCGCCGGGTGCGGAAACCGGGGCGGGCGATTGTTCCTCCTGCCCGGGCATGGGCACCGTGGCCCCCGCCGGGGAACCGGCCGGCGCACCGGCAGGCATGGGCATGGTGGGACCGCCGGGCTCACCGGCAGGCATGGGCATGGTGGGACCGCCGGGCTCACCGGCAGGCATGGGCATGGTGGGACCGCCGGGCTCACCGGCAGGCATGGGCATGGTGGGGCCGGTGGGGGAACCGACCGGCATGGGCATCGTCGGGCCGTCGGGGGAACCGGCCGGCGCACCGGCGGGCATGGGCATGGTTCCTCTCCTGGGCGGAATGCCCTCCTCCGCAGAGGGAGCGGGCTGAGGTGCCGCAACGCCCCTGGGGGGAATTTTGTCTGCCGCAGCCGCCGGTTTCCCCATGAGTTTTTTCCGGTTCTTCCTGCCCTTTGCGGGGCCGGCCTGCACGGCTGCCCCCGCCGGGAACTTGGCCTGCGCCCGGTTTTTCCTGCGGGCAGCGATCCAGCGTCCGAGCAGGATCAGCGCAGCGATCCACAGCACCACCGCCGCCAGCAGCGTCACCTGCCTGCTGATGGCCAGCACCGCTCCCAGGCGCGAGTTCAGGCGGTAAACGCTCACCCCGTGCACCAGCACAGTTGCCGCCGCCGTATAGGCAGTTACCACGACCAGAAGAACCAGAAATATCCGTTTGACGATCTTTTTCATCAGATGGTTCCTTTCCGTCTCTCTGTTATGGCACTAAAGCAGGGGGATGCATTGCCGTAAGCCAAAGCAACGCACCGGACTGTCCATTTAGTGCAGAGACAGCGATTTGCGATAGGACAGGAAGGCCAGCAGACCGTAGCACACCAGATAGACCAGGGCGCCGTAGGAGACATAGCGGAACTGGATCAGGGAGCTCAGGAAGCTGATCAGTTCATACAGGGCATACAGGGCAAACCCGATGGCCAGGGACAGGAACTGGCACTGGGCCAGGACCAGGACCGCCATTACGATGCCCAGCCAGAAAGCCAGCGCCATGACCAGCGAGCCGAGGGAGATCAGCGCGTTCAGTGCGTACAGCGCGCCGCAGACGTACAGGATGATGGCCGCCAGCGGCATGAGGATCCGCACGACGGAGAACTGGGAGAGGTATTCCTTCAGGGACTGGCAAAATTGTTCAATTTTCATTTTTTGTTCCTCCAACACGTTAGTTTTTATATTTGTCAAACCCCAGTGTCTGTATATTCACTGTGGATCTGAGCCTCAATTTTTTTGCGCTTGCTGCGCAGCACCACAAAGGAGATCAGGCCGATGAGCAGGAACAGCACGATGCCTGCCGCACCGGCCAAAATCAGCATCTGGTAAGTCATGACCGAGGGCCTCCTTTTTTCACATCCAGCCTGCGTTCTGCAGCTGCACAACCAGGTCGCTCAGGCGGATCATTTCCCCGTCCTGGGCGGCTGCCTTGTCGTACAGCTGCTGGGCCGCGTCATAGTTTGCGGCCACCTTCTGGTACAATTCCCTGCGGGCACTGTCGTCCGAAAGTTCCCCCGCCTCATCCGCATAGAGCAGGGCCAGCCGCATGGGGACCCGGTAATCGTAAGGATAATCCGCCAGCATATCGGTCAGCACGGCCTCCGCCTCCTCGAAGCGGTCCAGATACTCCAGTACGACGGCCCGGTTCTGCCGGACGGCGAAGGTGGCATAGCCCCTGCTCTCCAGCTGTTCCAGGCAGCTCAGCGCTTTGTTGTAGTACGCAGCCGTGTCGGTATTGGGCTGTGCGGCCTTGTTGATATAGGCCTCCGCCAGCATCTGACAGGGCACGCTGCTTGTGGCGGCATCCAACCGGCCGCAGGCCGTTTCCAGCAGGGAGATCTCGGTGTCAATCCAGCCGGTTCCCAGCTGCTGGCAGCAGCGCGCCGCCTGGATGTAGCACCGGGAAGCCACCGTATTGTCGGTGGTGAGTTCGGCGGCCTGGCACAGACTGTCATAGGCCGTCTCATAATTGCCATAGGCAAACTCGATTTCACCGGTCACCATGGAAAGCAGCTCCTGGGGGCAGTTTTCCGCCTGCAGCTGCGTCAGCATATCCTCGGCCATGTCGCGGTTTCCGGTTTTGGCGTAGCAGATGGCCAGCTCACATTGATACTGCTGCTGGTCGGGGATGAAATGGACCGCCAGCTGGTAGTTGGTCAGGGCGCTGGCGTAGTCTTCCAGTTCGTAGTAGCAGTTTGCCAGTATGTAGGCGACCTGTCCTTCCGCCTCCTCGAACGCCTTGGTATCCAGCGCGTCGGACGCTTCAAACTCCACGCCGTCCATCAGGTCCACGGCCTGCTGGTATTCTCCCTCCTGGTAGAGCAATGTGCCCAGGGTCAGGTATGCGTCGATGCGCTCCGGCTCCATGGCCACCGCTTCCATCAAAAGCTCTGTGGACTGGTCGTACTGTCCTTCCTCCTGCAGCCTCCGGGCCTGTTCCACGGTATCCAGATAGGCGGAGCTGTGCTCCTCGCGCAGCGACTGGTAGCCGAGGAACACCGTAAAGATGCTCGCGGCCAGGCCGATGCCCACGATGAAGGTCATGAGATTGGCCTGTCTTCGCCAGCGGCGATAGCGGCGGTCAATCACCGTCAGATTCTGCAGCGCCTTCAGCATGGCGGCCGCCGTGGCATAGCGCTCCCTGGGGTTGACCTGCATGGCCTTTTCAATGACCGTGCGGAAAGCGTCGCCCAGCACGATCTGGAACCGGGTCAGCGGAATGACGCCGTCGCACCAGAGTTTCGGGTCATAGCCCGTGAGCATGAAATAGGCCAGCGCCCCGATGGCATAGATATCCGTTCGGTAGCCGACCTTGCCGTAGCCCTGTGCCGCCCGGACGGCCGGCAGCAGCGGATCGTCCGGCGGGAAGCGCTCCGGCGGCAGGTTGAACTGTTCAGGCGCGGCATAGCCCGGCGTAGCGCCCAGGGCGTCCCTGCCCTCGCCTTCCTCCTCCACCTCCAGCGAGGCGTTGAAATCGATGACGCAGATATCATTTTCCGGCGTAATCATCACATTTTCCGGCTTCAGGTCGCTGTGGACGATTCCCCGGGGCTTATGCCCGTGCATGTAGGAAATCACCTCGCACAGCTGCCGCGTCCACTTGAGCACGAGCTGCTGCCGCAGGGCCCCGTGCATTTCCACATACTCCCGCAGGGTGCAGCCGGGGATTTTTTCCATGATGGTATAGTTGTAGCCGTCGCTGGCCAGCTTGACGTCAAACACCCTGGGAAGATACTGGTGGCGCAGGGCCGTCAGGATTTTTGCCTCGCTTTTATCATCCATGTGGCCATGGTAAACTTTGCGCACCCGCTTGATGACCACATCGGTATCCAGGCCGACCTTATGCCCCGAAAACAAATTGCTGAATCCGCCCTGCTGTTTCAGCGGCTTGATATCCACAATATCGTTTCCCAAAACTTCAGCCGGGATCGGGGCCAGCACTTCCGTCTGATTCATTTGCTCCATTCTTTCTCTCCCCCTGCTGCATCATCTTCCCGCCTGAAGCGGCTTTGCATGGATGGACACAACCTTCGCCACACAGTCCATTTCATGGGCGGCCTCCGGCACGGACAAGGACAGCGTGCTTTGCCTGCAGGAAGGCGCCTCGTCCCAGCGCAGAATGACGGCGGTCATATTGTCCGTCTCTCCCCACCGGCGGGCCCTGTCTGCCAGCCGGAAGACCTGCTGCTGCAGCGCGGCGCGGTCCCCGGCCTGGACCAGGATCCGGTGCAGTTCCTCCTGGGCAGCGGTATGGTAAAAACCGTCGCTGCACAGCAGCACGGCGCCGCGGGCGGGCCGCGCGCCTATGCGGAAAGCCGGCGTGACGGACCGGTCGCCGATACACTGGAGCAGCACATTTTTTCTGGGGTCCTGCGCATACTGTTCGGCGCACAGGCGCCCCGCCTCCAGTTCCCGCATGGCCAGTGTCTGGTCTTTGGTCAGCATCTGCAGTTCGGTGCCGTTTTCCAGGTAGATCCGGGAATCGCCGATATGCAGCACATAATAGCTGTCCGGCGTGAGCAGAATCATCGACAGCGTCGTGCCCCAGCGGATTTGCCGGGCCTCGGCGGCGCGCTTCAGGCGCTGGTGGCACCCCTGCAGCGTCTGGTTCCAGGAGGCAAACACCGCTTCCGGCGCCAGGCCGCTCTCCCGCAGCCCGACCGGCAGCTGCTGTACAAACCAGTCTGCGAAGTCCTGCACCACCGTGGCGCTGGCCACTTCCCCCTGGCTCAGCCCTCCCATGCCGTCACAGACAGCCAGCAGGGAATAGGTCCCCGCCGCCGTGTTGGCCGAGAAAGCGCAGTAGGCATCCTGATTGGCGGTGCGTACCGGGCCGCAGTCAGAAAAGTGGATCAGTTGTATAGCCATAAGCGGGTCCTCCGCCTATCGCACAACGAAGGTCACGTCGGCCATGCGGATGACGGTTCCCTGCTCAATGGGGACCTCCCTGCCGGGTGTGATCCGCTGCCCGTTGACCCAGGTGCCGTTGAAAGAGTTGTTGTCCACCACAAACATCCGGCCACCGTGGCACACAAAGTAACAGTGGTCGGACCCCATGTAGGGTGTGGCGGTAAGCACCGCGTAATCCACAATGTCATCGGTATCCAGTTTGCGGCCCACATGGAAGTTGTCGTGGGTGATTTGAACCCGGTTGCCGCTCTTTTTTTCCTCGAGCCACACCACCGGGAAGCCGGACGGCTGGTGCGCTCCCTCCGGGGCGGAGCGCAGGTCCATCGCCACCGTGGCCTGGGGGGATGCACCGGCGGGCGACTGCAAATTGACCGTATACCCGCTTCCGGCCGGTGCCTGGTACATGCCGCCGCTCTGGGGCGGCTGCGGGGCAGGTTGCCGGGCGGCCTTTTCCCCCGGGGCCGCGTTTGCTTTCTGCGCGAACGGATTGTCCTCCCCGTCTTCCCGGGGATTCTCCCCTTTCTTGCCCTGCGCCTTGTTTTCCCCGAACCCGAAGAGCACGCCCAGGGCCACTTCCTGGCGGCGCTCGGCGTCCTGCGGTTCCTCCTCCGGCTCCGGCGGCGGGGTCACCGGACCGCGGGGCGGGATTTTGCCGTTTGTGGCGAAGGGGTTGTCGAAGTTTTCCTCCTCCGTCAGCCGGACTTCCTTCTTTTTGGTTTTTTTCTTCTTGCCGTTGTCCTTCTTGGCGCCAAAGCCAAACAGTCCGTGCTTTTCCGCCGCTTCCTCCGTCCGTTTTTCCGGCTGCTTGGGGGCCGGCGGCACCCGCACGGCGGCAGGCGCCACCGGCGGGCGGCTCTCCTGCCGGGGCGGCCGGGGCGGATTTTCCGGCATGGCCGCCTGGGGCGGCCGGGAAGGCTGGGGGACCGGCTGCGGTTGCAGACCGTCCAGGCGCTGGAGAAGTTCTGCCGGGACAAAATCCTCCCGGAAATTTTCCCGCAGTAGCAGGTTGACCAGCGGACTGTCCTGGGGCAGTTCCTGCACCGCGCTGCGGATCAGCTGGTTGAGGAACTGCTTGGCGTCCGTACCGGTCTTGCAATCCAGAATCGGCAGGCAGATCACCGAGAGCTCCCCGGTGGCGGCCCGGACAAACGCGTGCTCCGGGTCCAGCAGCATGCTGCTCCGCTCCAGCAGGTATTCCTCGCTTTCCACCAGCATCTGGCAGAAACTGCGCAGCAGCCGGGTCACCCGCCGTTCATCCCCGAACAGGCCCGCGCAATGAAGCAGCGGCGTCAGCGACGAGATGGTATAATACAGGGCAAAGCTCTGTTTTTCCCAGCGCCTGGCCACCGGCAGGATGCCCTGGATCCTGTTATTGTTCATCATTCCCCATGCTGTGGGATCCATGGCGTCGTCGGGCTGCAGGCGCAATACCAGATAGGTCACATTCCCCTGGGTTTCTGTGGTAAAATCGTACATCATTCCCTCTCCTCTCGGCCAAGATGCGGCCCCGGTCTGTCAGTCTGCACTGCCCCACAGGCGGGAGCACACGCTCTGTGTCGTCGTGTACACCCCCAGATGGAAGGCATCCGCCCGGATCAGCAGGGCAATCTTATAGGTGACGTTCATGGTAAGGTCGGACCCTTTCACCGCCGTTTTGCTGAAATCCATGCCGTCCAGTCCGCCCTGGACGCCCAGCGCTCTGAGTATGGTATCTGCATTTTCCACATCCCCGCCCAGGAATGCCGCGAAGCGGGTTTTGGAAAGGTTCTGCACCGTGGTATCGTCCGCCTTGCCGATATTCTCATCACTTGTGAACAGGTCGTCCCGCTCGGGGCTGGTGCTGAAGAGCCGTACCAGCGAGGCCGGTAGCTGGGAGACGCTCCATGCGCCGTCCGATTTGCTGGCGCTGTAGTTTTCCAGCGCCAGACTCTGGCAGCTCTCGCTCAGCGCATGACCGATGATGCTCTGTGCGGAAAACAGCGTAACCATGCTGTACAGCGCATACATGATGATCATGAAAAGGGTCAGACTGATGCATGCCTCAATGGCCATCACGCCGCTGGTATCGTTATGACGCATACTGCACCTCCCTGTACGGGGCTCCTTAATAGCCCCGGTATACCACACGGTCAAAGCGGAACATGCTGTTGGTGGACAGCGACGGCACCGGCAGCACCTGTACGGTGGAGCCGGTTGCGTGGACCCGCAGCGCCGTATAGGCTTCGTCGATATTGAAATCGTAATATTCCCCGGTGATGCCCTGCTGGATGGTCACATTGCTCACCAGGTTCCGCTGTGTCATCTCGCACTGGATCAGATCCGCCAGCCGTTCCAGATAGGTATCATCGCTGCCAAACAGCGACATGAGCAGCAGCAGATGCTCTGTATAATCCAGGGACAGGATTTCTTTGCCCCATTTGCTCACATCAATGATCGGTTTCTTTGTGCTGCCGTCTGTGCTGCCGCCTGTGGACGGTTTGTCGGTGGATGTCTGGGAGCTCTCCTTCGAGACCTCCACGCCGGACCATTTCTGGAGCTTTTGGGTCAGTTCCGTTTTTTTACTGTCCGTTATGGCGATGCTGGTGATGACATCCACCAGATCGAACACGCCGGAGGGCGACAGATAAATGCTGGTTTTGTACAGCGGCACGGACTCCCCGTTGACCAGGACGTAGCAATCCAGAAGCGGCTCGAACAGCACGGCGGTGATCTCGCCAATCAGCCACAGGATGGGTCCCACATAGGGGACGCTCTGCAGCGAGCTCAGGATCTGCTGCAATTCCGCATTGCTGAGCACCGGCACCAGGTCCAGCAGGATGCGGGTTCCCCACAGATAGGTAAACACCATCGTCTGGTTGTAGGACTCCGAGGGGTTGCCGCACAGGATGTATTCCAGTTCTGCGCCGTTGAAGCAGTAGTTTTCCTGCTCCGGGAGGCTGCCGCCGTAGATGGGGGCATTGCTGCCGTCGGCACAGGGAGCCAGCGCGATTTTGGAGAAGGAATACCCGGTCAGGGTGGTGCCGCTGGTAAAGTTTGTACGGTTGGGCAGATTGTAGGCCAGATACCCCATCAGCACCTCCCGCTGGGCGAAGCTTTCCAGCGCGTCCACAATCAGCGTTCCCAGCCCCGACATCTGCAGGCAGAGATCGGCTCCATAGGCCATGGTATTGGCGCAGGCCTTCATCTTGTCGAACAGGTTGGGGGAAGATTGAATGGCGTCCAGGCTGTTGACGAAATTTTCCAGCGTCTGGATAAACTGTTCCATCTTGGACATGCCGGTGCTGTCATAGCCGAAGGGGTCGTCGGGGTCGTAGTCCGGGTCGATGGCCGCCAGATATTCTTTTGCCCGCTGTTCATCCTCCGCCAGGAAATCCGGGTCGGCAGGGGCGCCCTTGCTGCTGGGCAGACCGCCGTAGGCGCTCTGATAATAGGTGAGGTTCAGCCGGGAATTCAGCCGTCCATCCCAGACCAGCTCGGTGCTGAACAGTTCGGTCAGCACGTCAAAGAGGGCAAAGAGGGAACCCGTGCTGGACTCATCCTCTATGCCGGACTCCATCTCCGTCAGAAGGGTCTTCATGGCCTCCGAGTCTGTGAACCGGTTCAGATCGGCGGCATGGTAGACAGAATCCCCCAGTGCGGGGGAGGCATCCGTAAGGGCGTTGACGTCCAGTTTTTCCGTGGCCTCCAGTTCCTTCTGCAGGTCGCCGATCGCCTGGGTAAAGCTGTCGTCCGTGAAGGTATCGGAGACGGTGGAGACCACGTTGGAGACATCCTTTGCGGCGCTGTTCAGAGAACTGTTGATGGCCGACATGTTGCTGTAGGCGGTCTTTTCCTCATCCGAGGCATTCTCTTCCGGTTCGAGGAGGGCGGCTTCGGAGGCGGTGGTAAAATAAACCATCTGTGCTTCCATGGCGTTGGATTTTTCCACCACGCCGGACATGCTGTCGTGCAGGTCCTGCAGTTCGTCGATGGTATCCTGGATGGCCTCCTCATAGGCCTGCTGGGCCTCGGCCGCCTCCTTCCGGAGTTTCTCGGCGGTGGATTCCCATTCGTCGGCCCCCGCCTCATCCTGGGCAGGGTCGGGTTTCTCGGTGGCCAGATGGCTGACCAGGGCGCTGACCTTTTCCGAGAACTCGGTGTACCGGGAATCATACGCGGACTTTTTTTCCTTCACACCGTCCAGCTTTTCGTCGGCGGAATCCAGTTCGCTGATCAGGTCCGCCTCGGAAGAGACCAGCTTGGACCCCGCCGAAAGCTGCGACGCAATCTTCGAGATGCCCAGGCCCTTTTCCAGCTGGGAGACGATGTTGTCGATTTCCATCACTTCCACGGCGAATTTTGCCGGCGCCATCACCGACGCCGAGTCCAGCACCTGCTGCTGCAGGACATCCACGTCGGACAGCGGGTAGAGCCCCTGGGCTTCCACCTTGCTCACATCCACGCCGCGCACATCCACCGTGTCCTGCAAGCCCAGGTATTTGTTCACCTCTTCATCGATCAGCCCGACATCCTCCGTCTGGCGCACGGCCAGCAGTCCAAAACGTTCCTGCAGGTAGCTTTCATATTCTGCCAGTGTGGAAATGGCGCTGCTGCCCAGCGCCGTGTCCAGGGATTTTACAGCGTTCTGGTAGCGGCCGGCCTCCACCAGCACCGCGGCCAGCGAATAGAAGGGCAGCAGCACCACCGCCAGCAAAATGGAGATGGCGCCCTTGGAACCTTTCCGCAGTTTTTCCCAAAAACGTTTTGTATGCCGCATGATTTGCTCTTCCTCCTGTCACGCACCGCACGGAAGGGAACGATACAGTTGTTTTGACGTATGGGTCAGGACCCGAACAGACCGGCCATTTTATGAATCGCAGAGAAGATGCTGTCGATTGCGCCCACGGCTTTGCTGTCCACCAGGGTGAACAGATTGTTCAGCGTATCCACCGAGTGGATGTAATTGCTCAGGTCCACGCAGGAACCATACCCCACCGCATGGTAGGTCACCGTCTCCGGCAGTCCGAAATAGACCAGCGCACCGCCGAAGGGAATCTCATAGGTGGCCGAAATTTCCACCTCCACATGGCGCTGGGCAAAGGAGTCGCTCAGCGTACGCACTTCAATGTCGGGGGGCGAGACCTCGTTGGCGAAGCTGATCTGTTCCAGGCTCCACCTGGCATACTTTTCTCCCTTTTCGGCATTCTTGTCCGACAAATGGCCGGTAAGGTAGCGAAAGGGGCTGACCGAACATTTCATCGTCCGGGTGATGAATCCCATCACCGGGTCGGAATCGGGGTAGGCGTAGCTCTGGGCCAGGCGGGAGGCCGTGTCGTTGGCCACACTGGACACAACCAGCTGCTGGTACAGCAAAAAGCCGAACGACAGGAACATCGTGAGCACAAAAACCATGAGGGTCATCACGATCATGCCTTCCACGATCTCCATGCCCCGCTCCCGCCGGAGCAGGCACGTCCTGAGCCGTCCCATTGCCATCCCTCCTTTGTGTTATCGGAAAACCAGATAGTAGAATGCAACCCACAGCGCCAGGGGCAAAAGGGCCGCAAGGGTGTAGGGAATGCCGGGGTTGCGGTCATTTTCCGGCACCGCTTTGTCCGGCCTGCCCTGCGGATAGTACAGCAGGATACACCGGGGCGGCACCGAGCGGAACCGCGCGCGGTAGGTATAGCCGATGCCGTCCACCTGATACTCGTAGACCACCCGGTACTGGTTTTTTCTCTGTTCCAGGTTGCCGGAAGGGTCCCCCACCAGAAAGCGGCTGGATTGCAGGGTGGCCGTCACCACCCTGCCCGCCTGCCTGGCCTGGCGGACGGTCCGTTCGCCCGCCGTGGACAGGCCCCGCCGGCATGCCGCCACGATCACCGGCACCGACACCGCCAGCGCGGCAAACCATGCACACAAGGCTGCCTGTATTTCCATCCCCGTCCTCCGATTTTGCGCCGTCAATGGGTCACATTCCAGGCGATCAGATACCACTCCGGCGCATCCGCGTGCTCCATCACCGGGCAGGTGCCGGAATCGGGCGAGAAATACCCCGCTCCCGCAAAATCGCCGTCAATGACCACATTGCCCTGCGGGTCAATGAAGTCCCAGCTGCCCCCGGTACAGACGGCCGCCACACCGCCGGAAAAGCTGTGCGCCGCCTCATAGGCGGGCGGCAGCAGCACCGTGCCGTCCTTCTGGACGAAGCCCCACTTGCCATCCTGGCAGAAGGCGATGGCCTCCCCCGCCGTGCAGATGTCTATATCCTCACAGGAGAAGCCTTCCACCGGCGCGCCGTCGCTGCCGGCAATTTTCCAGCTTCCCTCCGTCTTGACCAGCATCACGTCATCCTGGAGCCAGCGTCCCAGCGGGTCCAGGCGGACATCCTCCCAGGTGGCGTCCCCGACCTGGGTTCCGTCCGTGCCGATCAGGCACCATGCGCCGCTATCCAGCTGGACCGCGGCGGTCCCGTCCTGGAAGCAGCCCGCCTGCAGATAGCCGCCCAGGACCTCCTGGCCGTTGCTGTCCAGATAGCACCAGTCTTCCCGTCCCTGCAGCCGCACCGGGACCAGACCCTCGCTGTAGGCGTGGGCCTGTTCCACAGTCCCCGGGAAGCGCCCGATCATCACGCCCTCGGCGTCAAACAGCCGGACTTCGCCCTCCTCGGTGGAGCAGAGCACGACGCCCTCCTCCCCCACGGGGCCGGTATACCGGTACTTCATGTCCACAACCTCATTGCCGGAGGGGTCCACCGCCCCGTACAGGTCCCCTGTCTCCACCGTATAGGCGTTTTCATGCTCCAGCGGGGTGATGTTCTCGTACTTCTGATAGCGCTCTTTCACGCTGTAATACGCCTGGCGCCACTGTACCGAGAGGGTATCGCTGCTCACCTCCGCGCGCTGTGCCTGGCGCAGGGTATCCACCGCCTGGGAGAACTCTTCCTCCTCCAGATAGATCTGCGCAGCGCGCTCCCAGTAGGAGACCTCGTCAGGGTAGGCGGCGGTGGCGTCCTGGTAAGCGGCCAGCAGGGTCTTTTTCACCGTGTTGGTGGGCTCTTCCTGGTAGTAGGATTCACAGGCCTGCACCAGCGAATGATACAGATCCCGGCTGGGGCGCTGGGCAATGGCATCGTTGTAGGATTCAATGGCTTTCTGGTACAGTCCCCGTTCCTGGTAGGAATCGCCCTGTTCCATCAGGTTCCGGACGCTGCTGATTCCCTCCGCCAGCTGCCGGCCGAGCAGGAACCAGCTGAAAGCGCACACAGCAATCAGCATGACAATGACAGCCAGACGTGTTTGTTTCATATCGATTCCTCCGCGATGGTCGCCTTTCCAGTTGCCGCAAGCAAGGGCAGGGCGCCGTCAAAAACTTCCCAGAAAGACGGTAATCAGCAATCCAAGGTAAAAAAAGGGGGCGAAGGCAATGCTGCTCTTCATGGTGATGCGGCGCAGCGCCAGCAGGACAAGCACAAACGCCACGGCGCTGAGCTGCGCGAACAGCAGGACGCTGAAGCCGCCGTACAGGCCGATCAGGCAGGTCAGCGCCGCGATCAGCTTGATGTCGCCGCCGCCGATCCCGCCGTGGGACAGCCGGCTGCAAAGGCGCAGAAAGCCGAACACCACGGCGCCGCCCAGCGCGCCGCCCAGGAAGGCCGTCCACTGGGCGCGCTGCCACAGGATATCCAGTGCCGTGCACAGCACAAAGCCCGCCAGCACAAGGGCCGGATACAGATTGGGGATGGTACGGGTTTTCACATCACAGCGGGCCGCACCGGCCACCGCGCCGGCCGCCAGGAGCAGGCGCAGGCAGGACAGGGGGTTGCCGTCCACCCGCAGCCAGCCGAACCAGCCGATCAGGGCGCCGGCCGCCAGGGCGCCGGCCAGTTCCAGCCAGAAGCCCCGGCCCCGGCAGGGCAGGGCCAGGAATTGCCTGCGGGAAAAGCATACCCCGCCCGCCACGGCCACCGCGGTGAGGATCGTCCAAAGGTACATCACAAGCAGCCCCTTTCTGCAGCAGACATCCGCTTCCCAGGGGCTGTACCGTTTGCCGCCGTACAGCCCTTGGGAAGCAGGGCCTGCCTTTTCTGGCAGGCCCTGCCGTCAGTGCCTTTCCGTTTGTCCGTTTAGGCTTCTCAGGCGCCGAAGGTGCCCAAGAAATCCTCCACCTTCGTGGTGACCGCCGCGGTGATGCTGTCGCCAAAACCAATAAAGGTTGCAATGAGGCCCAGACCCACGGCCAGCAGAATGAGAACCTGGATGATTTCCATACCGGACTCTTCCTTCTTGACCTCCATCAGGCCGGCGCGGAGCTTCATCGCCCCGAGCATTGCTTTTTCTTTGAGATGTACCATTTACATGTTCCTCCTTTACAACGAACATTTTGTTTTCTATGCAAACCGCAAAGGAAACCAACGGATACGAGCCCCTCACAGGCTCAGATTCATATTGGCCAAAGCCGCCACCAGGATGATGGCCATGATGCCGATCAGAATCAGTGTTGTGGGAATCAGCAGCCGGGCGGCAGCCTCGTCACCGCGCTGCAGCATCAGCTGCCGGCGCCGGGCCCCCATTTCCTGGGCCTGCTGGCGCATGAAGACGGTCATGTCGGAGCCGCCCCGGGCGGCGTTCTGGATGATGATGCTTGCAAACTTGCGGATTTCCGGCGAAGCCGTCCGGACGCCGAAATTATAGATTGCGCTTTCCAGCGGCACGTTGTTGTCCATATCCACGGAAGCGTCCTGCATCAGATCATAAATGGGGCCTGTCTTGCTGTACGCCACGGTGCGCCAGGCCTCGATGATGGTTTCATTGCAGTTCAGCAGCAGCGCCAGTTTGGACACCACATTGGAGAATTCCAGCAGACAGGCCGTACTGCGTTTCTTGATCTGGTTGGCCATCTCGTTGGCGCCCTGATTGTACACCGCATAGACGCCCACCACGCCCACCAGCAGGGTGGCGTATACCATGATGCCCTCCATCCAGGCCGCCGCACAAAAGACGAAGGCCATGACCAGTATGGACAGGGACAGTGTGCGCGCCCAGTACAGCCGCGCCCAGTACTCTGCGAAGCGCCCCTGATTTTCCGGGTGCAGGATCTGTGCCTGTGCCATCAGTTTCTGTCCCATCTTGGACTTCATGCTCAGCCACGGGACCCGGTACTGCAAAAGGTATCCCGCCGAAAACAGTTCCTTGTCGCTGTACCCCTCCTGGGGCAGGCCTTCGATCTTGCTGTCATAGCGGCTTCCCAGCAGGAGGAGCAGAATGTAGAACACCGAGATGACCGTGCCGATGGCCAGGAAAATCACTTTGATCATCATGGTGCTCACTCTCCTTTCTTAGCGCTGGTGACGATTTTCTGTCCCATCCTGTAGGCCATATAAAACAGGCACAGGGCGATGGTCATCACCACCACGCCCAACGGGGTGGCAAAGTTTTCCGAGAAGGACTGGTTGGTCACCCGCAGCATCAGCACGATGGCGAGAGGCGCCACGGTAATGACGTTGAGTTCCACCTGATTGGAGCTCATCTTGCTGGTGATTTCATCCTCGATTTCCATCTTTTCGCCGATGATGTCATGCGTCTGCCGGACGATCTGGGCAATCTTTCCGCCCCGGCGCCGGGACGCGCTGAAAACATTGCTGAAATCCTGGATGTCCTCGCATCCGCTGCGCTTTGCAAAGTCCTCCAGCATGATTTCCAGCCCGATTTCGTTGTTGCCGGCCGCCACGATTTCCCGCATCTCCTTTGTGATGTAGGCCTCGTCCCCGTACTGGATGATCATGTCCTGGTAGGCCGTGCGGAAGGACTGTTCCACGGTATCCACCGTCATGGACGTGGCCAGCGACTCCATCAGGCTGCGGAACTGGGACCGCAGGGCCAGCTGCCGGCGGTTCCTGAGCTGTTCTTCCCGGAGGGGAAGAAAGACGCGGCTGGCCACGGCGCCCGCCACCACGAATACCACCACGTTGGCAATCAGGGTCAGGGCCGTGGGTTTTCCGTCCCGGCTGAACAGCCCGCCGTAAAACACCAGCCCCGCCGCGCCGCCCAGGATGAAGGCCAGTGCCGTATAGAGCAGCGTCTCACCGGGCGTCATCCGGTAGACGCGGTAGTTCAGCACCCTCTCCTGCGCGGGGTTCTGGACCCACTGGGGTTCCCGGTGCTTTTTGGCCTTGGCCGGTTTTTTCCCGTTCCTGTTTTTGCTTTGCGGCTTCTTATTCATCGGGCAGCACCTTCCTCCTGAACAAACAGCTGATGTTCTTTCTCTTCCCACTGCTTTTCCGCCGGGTTGGGGGCAGGAATGTCCCGCGGGGTATAGCCGGCGCGCAGCAGTTTATCCACCTGGGTCATGGGGTAGTGGGTGCGGATCAGTCTGCCGGAGACCTTTTTGACGGTGGAGGTCTCGTCCTCGTAGAACTTGTAAAGGGGATTCAGCCGCACATTGCCCTCGGCGTCCAGGCCGGGCAGCACTTCCGAGATGGTCATCGTCTTGCGGCTGTGATCCCGCAGGCGGGACAGATGAATGATGATGTCCACCGCACTCACGATTTGCTGGCGGACCGCCTTCAAAGGCAGGTTGGCGGCGCCCTGCAGCACCATGGTTTCCAGCCGGCTGATCATATCCTCCGCGGAGTTCGCGTGGCCGGTGGAAAGGCTGCCGTCATGGCCTGTATTCATGGCCTGCAGCATGTCCAGTGCCTCGGCGCCGCGGACCTCGCCCACAATGATCCGGTCCGGCCGCATGCGCAGGCTGGAGCGGATCAGGTCGCGGATGGTGATCTCGGTATTTTCGTCGGACGAGGCGGTCTTATTGCGGGTTTCCAGCCGGACGATGTTGGGCACTTCCTTGATCTGCAGTTCCGCCGAATCCTCGATGGTGATGATGCGCTCATCCTTGGGGATATAATTGGACAGGGCGTTGAGAAAGGTGGTCTTGCCGGAGCCCGTGCCCCCCGCAATGAAGATGTTGTACCGGGCGTGGACCAGCTTGTGCAGAAAGGCGTCCACCTCCGGCGTGATGGAGCCGAAATCCATGAGCATCTGCATCGTCATGGGGTCCTTGGTGAATTTGCGGATGGTGACGGTGGAGCCATCCAGGGAGATGCCGTTCAAGACAACATTCACGCGGCTTCCGTCCTTCAGCCGCGCATCCAGAATCGGCTCCGCGTCGGTGATTTCCCGCTTGGCGATCTTGGCAATGCGGTCAATGATATCCCGCAGTTCCTTTTCGTCCCGGAAATGGCGGTCCAGGCGCTGCAGCCGGCCCTTTTTTTCCACGAATATATTCTGGGACCCGTTGATCATCACTTCGGTGATCTCTTCATCCTGCAGGATTTCATCCAGCAGGCCGCCCAGGCCGCGGTACGAACTGAAGATATGCTCCACAATATCCAGCCGCTGGGTAGGGGTGATGTACTCGCCGGCGGCCTTGCTGCGCACCAGGTCCTCAATTCCCTTGCGCAGGTCCTCATCTTTCATGTGGGCAACTTTCAGCTCCCGGCCGACAGAATCCGCCACTGCTTGCTGCAAAGCCGCCAAACGATCCGGTGTCATGGCAATCTTCCTTTACTTGTCCAGTGCGTCAAAAAAAGTACCTTTGGAAATTTCCGTCACGATATCCTTCTGCAGTGCGTTGCCGTACCGCGGGATCTGCCCCAGCTTCCTCACATAGGCAGGCACATTTTCCGCCGGGCCGGCCTGGCTTCCGAAACGGCTGTACAGGACCGCCACCTCGCAGTTCATGTTGGTTTCCTGTGACCCGCCCAGCACCTTCAGCGATTCCAGCAGCCGCACCATGGCCTGATTGCTCTTGGAGGTGCCGTCGCTCACCACGGTCAGCCACTGCACACAGGGCAGAATCTCTGTCAGCATCCCGTTGAGCTGGCTGTCCGCGTCCACAATGCAGCACTCATACTGTGCCGCCAGCGCCCTGACCAGGTCCGCCGCCTCGCGGCCGGTAAAGTCCATCGCATCCACAGGCAGCGTAAAGCCGGCGAAGAAGTCCACCCCTGTGCGCGCATCGGTAACCAGCAAGCTCTTCAGTTTCAGCTGCAGGCCGCGGATGTTGTCCTGGCCGTTGTCCTGGGGCAGAAGATGCTGCCATTCCTGGTAGGCATAGTGCACATCGGACATGGACCTTCCCTGATCGCCGAAAAACAGCTCGGGCATCGCATTCTGCTGCAAGCTGAAATAGACCACCCTTTTTCCGCGGGCGGCCTGCTGCACGGCGCAGGCCATGGCCGCCGTGGAGCATCCCACGCCGCCGCAGGCGCCCATGAAGAGCAGGGCCGTACCGCTGCCGCCCAGCGTGTAGCTGCCACCGGCATTGCGGATGTTCGCCGCCAGTCCCTGGACAGAGCGCAGAAGCAGCGATGCCTTCTGGTACTTGCAGATGGCCGGATGATCGGCCCATGCGGTCATGGTTTTGTCGTCGCTCAGATAGGCAAGGATCGGCTGACGCACCAGCACGGAGGGATCGGGAAGCATTTCCGGTGTGGCCAGAAGAATGTCCATCCGCGCATTGGTCGCCAGATAGGCATTGCAATCTTCCACGCTGGTAAACAGGCAGAGTTCCAGACGCATGGTGTCGTCCGGATGCGCTGAAATATAGGCAGCGATTTTATCCAGATATCTCTCGTCCTGATCCAAAAAGCCCAGACAAACAATCATAACGGTTCCTCATATCTTTGCCAAGCATAAGCGGCTTCCACGTTTCCGGTTGACAGGATGGTGAAAATTTGAAGTATATAAGGAAATTATATATTCTTGGTCACATTGTGTCAATCCAAAATGGCGCAACTCCGCCGCCGGAAAACCGCCGTCCGTCGGCTGCGGCGGGTTTCCGGCAGCTGCCCCGTCTGCCCTGCAAAAGGGCGTTCCGTTTTCCTGTCCGCCCCGCGGCGCGGGGGGCGGTTCTGCCGCGGAACGGCCGGCTGCCGCGCCTTCCTGTCAGTTTTGCAGGAAATCCTGCCTGTTTTGTCAATCCGTTGGCAATCCGCCGCAGAATCTGGTATAATAAAAAGTTTACCTTGCCGCGGCCGCGGGATTCCGGGAACGCCCTGATGGGAGCCGGGCGGGGGCAAAAAGGGCGGCGTTCTGCACGGCATGTCCGCCTGTGCGTTGCAAGCGGCCGATCAGAAAAAAAATATGGAAGGGTTCCCTCTGCGGCGGTTTCCGCCGCCGCAGCCCCTTTTCCCCGCCCATTAACAATTCTCAAACAATCCGCAAACCCGACCGAAACAAATCCCCGCTACAATTGTCTTTGTATTTTGGGACTGTCCCGGATTGCGTCCGGGAAAAGGCAGGGTATATAATGATCCCATATGAAAACCAGCGGGGAGGAATCTGTATGGTCCACATTCTGGTGGTGGAGGACGACGCCAGGCTGAACCGGGCGGTGTGCACCTATCTGAACGACAGCGGTTTTTCCGCCACAGGCTGCCTGTCGGCCCGGGCGGCCTACGACGAGCTGTACAACCATCTGTATGATCTCATCGTATCGGACATCATGATGCCGGAGGTGGACGGTTTTGAGTTTGCGGAGACGGTGCGGCGGGTAAACAAGGCCATTCCCATCCTGTTCATGTCGGCCCGGGACGATCTGCCCGCCAAGCAGCGGGGGTTCCGGCTGGGCATCGACGACTACATGGTCAAGCCCATCGAGCTGGACGAGCTGATTCTGCGCATCCGGGCGCTGCTGCGCCGCGCCCACATCGAGATGGAGCGCAAACTCACGGTGGGCAACCTGACCCTGGACGCCGACGCCGTCACGGCCACGGTGGCGGGGCAGGAGATCCCGGTGACCACCCGGGAGTTCAACATCCTTTACAAGCTGCTGTCCTACCCCAACAAGACCTTTTCCCGGGCGCAGCTGATGGACGAATTCTGGGATGTGGACTCCGAGACCAGTTTGCGGGCGGTGGATGTCTACATCACCAAGCTGCGGGACAAGTTTTCCGGCTGCGACGGTTTCGCCATCAAAACGGTGCGCGGGCTGGGGTACAAGGCGGTGCTGGCATGAAAACCAACGGCAAATTTTCCGACCAGCGGGTGAAAAAAGGGCTCTTTCCCCTTTCCACCTTTGTGCTGTTTTTTCTGCTGTTCGCCCTGCTCACCACTTTGCAGATGGTGATGATCGGCCAGGCCATCGACTACAAGAGCCTGCCCGCCCGGAACGTCCTGGCGGTGCTGGTGTTCTGGGTGGCGGCGGCGGTCTGCCTCACCCTGCTCACCGGGCTGACCATCCGCCGGCATTACCAGAAGCCCATCGAGGAATTTTCCGAAGCGGCCCGGAAAGTGGCCGCCGGGGATTTTTCGGTGTATCTGCCGCCCCTGCACCCCCTGGACAAGACCACCCACCTGGATGTTCTCTTCATGGATTTCAACAAGATGGTGGAGGAGCTGGGCAGCATCGAAACGCTGAAAACCGACTTTTTCTCCAACGTCTCCCACGAGATCAAGACCCCACTGGCGGTGATCCAGAATAACGCCGAGTTGTTGCAGAAAAAGCAGCTGACCGAAGCCCAGCGGCAGGAGTGCCTCGACACCATCCTGCAGGCCACCCGGCGGCTGTCCAGCCTGATCACCAACATGCTCAAGCTGAACAAGCTGGAGAAGCAGGTGATCCAGCCGCTGCCCCGGGAGTACGATGTCTGCAGCCAGCTCTGCAACTGTGCCCTGCAGTTTGAAAACGTCTGGGAGAAAAAGCAGATCGATTTTGAGGCGGACCTGGAGGACCGGGCGCTGCTCTGTGCCGACGAAGGGCTGCTGGAACTGGTGTGGACCAATCTTTTGTCCAACGCCCTGAAATTCACGCCGGAGGGGGGACGGGTCACGCTGACCCAGACCTCCGACGACCGGGAGATCACCGTCACGGTGGCCGACACGGGCTGCGGCATGGACGAGGCCACGATGCAGAAAATCTTTGACAAATTCTACCAGGGGGATACCTCCCACGCCACCGAGGGCAACGGCCTGGGTCTGGCGCTGGTGCGGCGCATTCTGGAACTGTCGGACGGCACCATCGCGGTGACCAGCACCCCCGGTCGGGGCAGCAGGTTCACGGTGAAGATTCCCCGATCCCTTCCCCGGGAGGCGCAGCCAGTATGAATTCCCAGCCTGAAAACCCCTATGTCGGGTATGAATACAAGGAAATCCAGGTGGCCGCCAAAGACCTTTCCCTCTGCCGGGACGCCTACGAAAACTTCGGCTGGCTGCCGGAAAATCCCAGCCCTGCCGACCCCGGCCGGGGCACGGTGACCTTGCATCTCAAGCGCAACCGGAAGATCATCAACAAGATGGAGCTGACCCGTCTGCAGCGGAATTTTGAATCCTGCATGGAGGAGATCCACCAGATGAAGCGCGCCCCCGGGCAGACGGCCACCGTCTGGGCGCTGGGCACAGCACTTCTGGGCACGGCCTTCATGGCCGGGTCGGTCTTTGCGGTCACCGGCGAGCCGCCCCGGTATCTCGCCATGATTCTTCTGGCCGTTCCGGGTTTTGCGGGGTGGCTGCTGGCCCTGCCGGTCTACCGCCGGGTATTCCGGCGGCAGCGACGCAAGCTGCAGCCCTTTATTGACGCCAAGTACAACGAGATCGACCAGCTGTGTGAAAAGGGTCATTCCCTGCTGTGACAAAGCCGGTGGTGCGAAAAAACGCACCGCCGGCTTTTAACATTCCCCAAACAAAACCGAAGCAATGGGGAAACAAACCTTCTCTATACTAAGGGCACATCCACGGAGAACGGGGATGCAGACAAGGAGGTTATCCCATGAGTACGTATAAAATGAAGCCCGGCAAGATCGGCAAGGCCGCCATCGGCGCCTACCAGAAGGTGGAAGAGAAGTTTGTGGACACCTTTCTTGAGGAGGACGGCAGCCTGAAAACCGGCGGCATGGCCGAGAAGGTCACCGGCGCCTGCCAGAAGGTGGAGGATGCCGTGGTGGGCGGTTACAAGAAGGTGGAAGATGCCTTTGTGAACGCCTTTCTGGAGAAGGAAGACGACGGGGACGCCGTCAAAGGGCGCCACGGCGAAAAGTGACCGCTTTTGACAGCAGGAGAACCAATCCCGGGCGGCCCCGCCGCCGGGACCCTTACAGGAGGAATTGATCCATGAAGAAGAAAGATTTTGTCACGCTGATTCTGGGCACCATCGGCGGGATTCTGTTTGCCCTGGGCATGTGTATGGCGCTGTTGCCGGCGTGGGGCGTCTTCCGCCAGGGTGTCGCGGTGGGTGCCGCCGGTACCCTCGTTCTGGCGGCGATGCTGGTCGTGCGCCGCAAAATGGACGGCAAGCCCGCCATCCTCTGGAACGCCAGAACGGTGGGCATCACCCTGCTGGGTGTGGTCGGGGCGCTGGGGCTGGGGCTGGGCATGTGCATGACGATGCTCTGGGATCTGCTGGTGCCCGGCATTCTGGTGGGGCTTGCGGGCATTGTGCTGCTGCTCTGCCTGTTCCCGGTGGTGAAAGGTCTGGAGTAAACCAGAGCACCCGGGCACTCCTTGCGGTGTTGCCTGGGTGCTTTTGTCTGTGAAAGTTGGGAGGCCTATGGAGCGCAACCACAAACACCTGCCCGCAAAACTGCGGCACAAAATCCGCCGCCACCGCCTTCTCTCCCGCTGGATGGAGGACGACGCCTTCCGCATTGTCGCCGTGGGGTACGGGTCCCTGGCGGGCAACAGCGTCCTGGCCCTCTCCAAGATGCTGGCGGGCTGGTGGTTTTCCTCCCGGTGGCTGATGGCTCTGGCGGGTTACTACCTGGTTTTGTGCGTCACCAGATTTCTCATCCTGCGCAGCACCCGGTCCGGCAGGCCGCCCAAAAAGGGAGAATCCCGGCTCGCCCGGGAATGGAAGACCTACCGCCTGTGCGGCTGCCTGCTGGTGGTGCTTTCCTTTGCGCTGCAGGGGGTGGCCATCCTGATCGTGAAGGAAGGCCAGGGGTTCCGCTATCACGGGTATCTGATCTTTGCGGTGGCCCTCTACGACTTTTCTTGCCTGACGGCCGCCCTTGTCTACCTCATCCGAAAACGGAAGATCCACACACCGGCCATCGCCGCCATCAAGTACATCAGCCTTGCCACTTCCCTGGTGTCCATGCTGTCCCTGCAGACCGCCATGTTTGCCTCCTTCGGCCAGGATACGCCCCCCGAGACCCGGCAGTTCATGAACCTGCTCACCGGCACCGCCGTCTGCGGCCTGCTGGCCGTGCTGGGGGTCGCCATGGTCCTGGTGGCAAACCAACGGGGCAAGGGGTGATCCGCGGCCTTATTTGCCATTTTGTATTGTTTTCTCGCAATATACAGTGTGTATTATTTCCGATCAAGCTGTACAGCAAGCGCTCCCGTCACGCAAAAACCCCGCCGCCTGCCCTTTCGGGCAGGCGGCGGGGCTGCTTTTGTATTATACGGTTCCGATCAGTTGTCCCCTCTGTGGTAGCGGATCTTCATATGTTCCGAGGCATTCCCCAGGATCTGGCCCAGGGCCTTGTCGGATTCCTCCTTCACCATGTCGGCGATTCTGCCGTTGGCCTCCTCCAGGATGGCGGCCGGTGCCCCCTGGCGGATCTTTTCGTCATACTCGTAGAGGAGCTGCTGGCCGCGGTTCATCACGGCGTTCTGGTAGCGCTCGTCCAGGATCAGGGAACTGCCGAACTGGGCGTCGGTGAGGGCGGCGATGAGCCGGCTCTGCCAGTAGATGCTGTCGGTGGAGACAGTGTCGGTGGTGCCGCTGAGGTATTTGGGGAAGGCCGATACGTTGGCATACACCGGGAAGCAGGCCGTGAAGCCGCTGCCGCCCATGGAGAGCCACTCCACGCCGCGGATGGCCTCGGGCAGGTAGCCGCGGATCTGCAGAATGCCGCACACATCGCTGTTGGGCACCCCGATGGTGCGGTACTTGCCCTTGCAGGCGGCGTTTTTGTCGTAGGGGTTGTAGGGCGTGCCCTGGTAGTAGGACCCCAGCAGATACCGCACATCCTCCACCGTCACCTTGCGCTCCGGCACAAAGGACCAGGGGATGTCGTTGCTTTCCGGGGTGAAGTGGGCGTTCTCGCCGTCCCACTGGTAGGTGCGGGGCAGGAAATACCGGGCCATGAACCAGGCGCGGGGGGTGTTGTAGATGTGGTCGGCGTCGGAGTGGGAGCCGAAGGCCAGCCGCGGGTTGAACCCGTCGCCGGTATCCAGCGCCAGGTGGTATTTTTCCACGAATTCCTGCAGGTCCGCCGAGCAGAGGTTTTCCCTCTGTTCGCCGCAGGCATCTGCAAAATCGAAGTGGTCGAGCCCAAACTGGTTGGGCATGACCACCACCCGGTCGTCGGGCACCCGCCGGGCGATCCAGTGGTGGCCGCCGATGGTCTCCAGCCACCACACCTCATCGGCGTCGGCGAAGGCCATGCCGTTGGGCTCGTAGGTGCCGTACTGCTCCAGCAGCGCGCCGGTGCGCAGCACACCCTCCCGGGCGGAGCGGATGTAGGGCAGCACCAGCGTCACCAGGTCCTCCTCGCCGATGCCGCCGGGGATCTCTTTGGTGCCCCGGCCCTTTTTGGGCTGATACCGCACATAGGGGTCGGCGCCGATGACCCGGGCATTGCTGGTGATGGTCTCGGTGGCGGTCATGGCCACGTTGGCCTCATTGATGCCGCAGGCGGGCCACACGCCGTTGGTCTTGGTCACGTTGGGGCAGTCGGTGTAGCGCAGGGCGCCGCCGGGCAGCTCCACCGTCAGGTGAGAGATCACCGTCTTGTAGGTGGAAGCCTTCTCCCGGGCCGGGTGGCTCAACAGCCGCTTGGCCTCAAACTGGCCATCGTCGTTGCGGGCAATGATCGTGGAGCCGTCATGGCTTGCGTTTTTGCCCACCAGAATCGTTGTACAGGGCATGTATAGGTCTCCTTTTGTATGTAACATCCTTTGTCTTGTGTGCAGTTTTCCCCACCGCACAGCAAACTTCCTGTCGCCGGGAGCGCCCAAAAGACGTTTTTTCCCGTTTTGTGCAACACATCCATCATAGCACGGACCCTGCGCCATTTCCAGCCCCCGGGTAGGATTTTCCACCGGGGCCCAGCCCCTCTTCCCCGGAAAAGAAAAAGGCCGCCCTGTCACGACTGACAGGACGGCCTTCTGGCGGAGCATCAGAGATTTGAACTCTGGCGGCGCTGTTAACGCCCTATCGCATTTCGAGTTTTGTGTCCCGAATGCCGTCTGTGCTCCCCCAGGGTCAAAACAGGCCGTTTCGTCCGGTCTATTTTGACCACGCCACGTGGATTTCCGGCGCATCCGCCCACAAAACCGCGTGGGTACAAGTAAAAGTATACTACCACCCTTTGGGGCGAAAAGCAACGCCTTCCGGGAAAAATGCAAGATGCCGTGCAAGATAACCGACAGGGCATCTGGCCCGCCGGGGCAGGTTCTGGCCAGTTTGTCCCGGCGCAGAATTTTCCCGCAGGCGAGAAAATCACCCCAAAATCCAAGAATCTTGTCATACAGATACGGTTTCTCCGGGTCCGAATTTCATCAAAGGAGAATCCGACCATGAACGAACAGACCGTTACGCAAGACCGGCTGGCAGAGGAGATCGACGCGCTGCTGGCGCCCTATCCCGATCCCATGAGCCGCAACGACTTCCGCATCGCCTGCCACATCGGCACCCGCACTTCCCTGTATCTTCTGCAGAGCGGTCTGGTGCCCTGCCTCCACACCGGCAAACGCACCCGCTGCTACAAGATCGCCAAGGTGGACGTGGCCGCCTACCTGCGCCGCCGTCTCACCGAACCGGAGCATTACGCTCCTCCCAGCGGGTGGTACAAGAACTATCCGCAGCGCAAACCGCCCGCCGTATCCCTGACCCGTACCCTTGACTACGAGATCGTCAGCCGCCTGCTGCTTCGCCGCCATCTGGAACAGCAGCTGGCCGACGCCCCCGACGTGCTGACCGTAGAGCAGATCGCCCGCTTCACCGGCTATACGCCCCACACGGTCTCCCGCTGGTGCACCGAGGGCCGCCTGCGCACCATCCAGCGCCGCCCACGGTTCATGGTGCCGAAAACGTGGCTGCTGGATTATCTGGTATCGGATGATTATAACAAGATCACGAGGAAGAGCGGGAAACATTACGGGATGATACAGGAGATGATATTGAAGCCCTAGCAGTCAAAGAAGAAAACTTAAAGTGCAGACAAAGAGTGCATATCCCCAACCAGGATATGCACCCATTCCATTTTATGTTAAAATAGAAAAAATCGGATATTTTGAGGGCTACCACGATGGACAGTGAATTTTATGACTTGGATTCCAACGAAGAGAATGTCTCTAGAACTTCTTCAAATAGTTGTGACACAGATAGACTTTCGATTGGTATAGATTACTCGCCATACGAGGCTCTTGGAGAAAGCATAAGAGAAAGTATAATTAAAACACAGCTAAACATTGATACAATAGCTCAAACACTGCAAAGCACCTGTGAAGCAATTCTAAACACTGCCAATGTACTGGTAAATGCTGCGTACAAAATCAAGCAAATCCTTACGAATATTATTCCAACCGATTATTTCCAAGATATAATAACGGCGTGGCAGGAAATTCTCAACAATCCAAACAGTGTTATAAATTATACCAATTATGAGAATAAGCTGGACAATTTTCACTGGGCCTGGCCATTTCAGTTTGATGCATCGACCATCAAGGAACTTACCGAGACAGTTAATGATGAGAAAGATTTTGACAAATATATGGTCAAATATTTTTCAGCAGGCAAAGACAACGAGTTAATTGCAGCTACTGAAAACAAATTGCCCAAAAGTCAAAAGTTGCTCTTCAGGCAAGTAGCCACCGCATACAATAATCATGACTATGCAATAGCAAATAATGCGTTAATGTCCATATTGGATAATCTTCTGTCTAAGTATCTTGAAAATAAAGGGCAGACAAAAAGGAATGGAATTTTCAAACCTTTAGTGGTCCTTTATTCAGATATTTCCACTTCTTGTCTAACGGTAGAAGCATTCCAACTGATGATGTTATCTCATAATATCGATTTTATTTTTCAAAATTTTTCGTTTAATGAAAAGATTACAATTGACACCAATAAGAAGGCCAGAAGGCATCCCTCCGTACATGGTTTTAAATACTCCAACAAAAAAGTGGATACCCTCATGCTGATAAATTCCTTGAACGAATTATTATCACTGCAGGGTTTTATAAAGTCATTTGAAGGCACCTTAAAATTTGAGCGAAATAAAGGATTTTTTATCGCTGAAGCCAAACAGGGGAAAGTTCTTCGCCCCCTGATGAAAGAATGGATCTTGCTGATTTTAGAGGAGCAGGGCAGTCTAACAAATAGCCAAATAATTCATATGTTAGGCGAACTCGGTATTTGTTTTCCGTTCGTCAATTCTAAATACGTCTCTTCCCTCCTTCAGGATATGCGAAGGGTTGATCACTCCATTGAAAACAAAAAGGCAGATGGACACACAAAATGGTTTATAACTACTCAGGAAAGCAGTAAGCAAAAATGAGAAGACATGGTTTTCAGATTTCTGGTTCAATGAAGTTGTGACACATCATCTGAAAAGATATAGCAAACCATGTTCCTTTTTATCTACCTTTCAATTTGTGAGACTTATTCCATCCCATCCGATCTTTATATGATAGACCGTCAAATTGCTCTTTTTTCTTCTAGCGCTGTGCGCCTTTTTCTTTGTGTGATGCAAAGGCCACAATGGCATCCACATTATCCACAATAAAATGCTGGGCATCCTCGCTGTACAGAACAACTTGGTACGGGCCGTACTGTCCCATTCGGTTATCCACCGAGATTCCCAACTTTTCCCCGCTATTGGTAGGACGGCGACGCTGTGTACCCGCCACATTTTCCACCAGCTTGAGCATCCCTACTTCCACCAGCCAATCGGTGATCTGGCGATAGCTGATCTTCTTGCAGTCCTGTGTACCGACAGCCTCGTTCATCCGCCGGGCCAGCTCGCTGGCAGGAATGGGCCGGGAAGAAAACTCCACCCGTTCCCGTTCCTCCAGGCTCAACCGGAAAGCCTGTTTTTTGCCGGTTTTCTTGGCCGTTGTTCCTTGCATCTGCTCCTGCAGAAACGCTGATGCCAAAAACAGGCTCCGTGACACCCGCACATCGTTGACAATATCCTCCTCTGGCAAAGGCTGTCCGGTAAAAGGGTGCAGTCCTTCCGCCAGGCTATCAATACACTGTTTGACCTTACGCAGTTTTTCCACGTCCGCCATGAGGGTGCCTCCTCGTTTTTCTTTTACTTACAGTATAAACGTGCAAGGCTTTCGTTGCAACGTGCAAATGTCGCCTCTTCCTTACCAGCAGATTCAAATTCTTGTATATCCAAATCGTTTTGTCTATAATGGAGACAGTATCTTTCAGTGTATACAAGAAACCGGCGTCAAGCCCTTGCAAACCGATGTTCATTTTTAAAGAAACGGAACGGCCCTCTATCGCATTCTCTTGGTCTTTGGGTGCTATTCCTGTGAAGAGTCTATCTAAGCTTCACAATTTTGATATCATATCCTTTTGGGAGAGGTACCTAACGATGGATTATAGTATTTTGATCAACCTCTTACGTACAAAGCAGATTGTCACCCCTTTGGAGAAAGACATTTTGGATACTTGGAACGAGTTACAGAAAACTCCGTTTGATATGGATTCTTCCCAAAGACAAATCCTATCAAATGCAATCAGCCACCCGGATATAGCCGTTAAGGTCACCACTTTGCCGACCACGACCAGTAAACCGTCTTGCGCGATTACAGAAATGGACAATCGATATATCCTTCAATGTCAGTTAGCATTTTTAGCTGAAAAAGAACTGCAAATCCGTAACTGATGATACGTCGTAACACAGAGAGTATCGTTAACTGTCCCCTTGTGTCTCACAATCAAATTCGGAGGAAACCTATGAACCAGATCATTGTGTATGGCAGTGAATACGGCACAACGAAAAGGTATGCTGAAAAGCTGTCGCAATTAAGTGGTATTGACGCCATAGGCTATGAAGATGTAAAAACACTGCAGAATTACAGCAGAATTATCTATTTGGGTGGTCTGTACGCAGGCGGTGTCAAGGGATTAAAACGCACCGTGAAGCTCATCCCGCCTGCGGCAAAATTGCTTTTGGTGACTGTAGGGCTCGCGGATGTAACCGATCCGGAAAACATCCGCAACATTCGCCAATCCGTCTCTAAACAAGTTCCGGCAAACCTCTTGCAAAACACAGTCCTGTTTCATCTGCGAGGCGGGATTGACTACAGCAAACTAAGCGTTTTACACAAAACCATGATGACGCTTTTGTATAACAAAGCGAAACGTCTACCGGACGAGAAGAAAACCGCTGAAGTCAGGGCCATGATCGAAACCTATAACACCAAGGTAGACTTTGTAGACTACAATGCATTAACTCCCATCTTGGAACAAATCCGATAAACTCTTTCTGCCATTGCGCCCCAAGCCGCTCAGTTCCACCGTGGAGTAAACTCCGGTGCAGAGCGTGGCATGCCAAAACAATGATAAAAACGGGGAGCCGGGTATTTGCCCGGCTCCCCTGTTCTAGTATAAGCACACTTTGAATGATTGACGAAGTCTGTATAACACGGCCCCGTTTTTTCTAATCATTATTCTAATAATCATAATTAGCAAAGATAAGGTACAATAAGTTTCGCAAATTGAAAAGTAGATAAAAAGAGACATGGTTTGCAGCCCTCTGGTAGAATGAAGTCACGACACACCATTCTGAAAGGAGACAGCAAACCATGTCCGAAAAGATTGTACAGCTTAACGAGGAAGTAATCAAGGGTCAAATCAAAGAACTGGTACGAGGCAGCGTAGAGGAAACCCTCAACGAACTGCTGGAGGCCGAGGCGGAGAAGCTGACCCAGGCGGCCCGGTACGAGCGCAATGAGCAGCGTCAGGGCTATCGCAGCGGCCACTACAACCGAAATCTCACCACTACATCCGGGAACGTTACCCTGAAGGTGCCCAAGCTCAAGGGGATCTCCTTTGAAACCGCCATCATTGAGCGGTATCGCCGCCGGGAGAGCAGCGTGGAAGAAGCCCTCATTGAGATGTACCTGGCAGGCGTATCCGTTCGGCGTGTGGAGGATATTACCGAGGCCCTCTGGGGCAGCAAAGTCTCTCCCTCCACTATAAGTGAGTTAAACAAGAAAGCGTATGTCCACATCGAGGATTGGCGGAACCGTCCTCTGCAAGGCGGACGATATCCGTATGTCTATGTGGATGGGATCTATCTGCGCCGTAACTGGGGCGGCGAATTTGAAAACGTAGCCATTCTTGTGGCAATTGCGGTCAATGAGGACGGATACCGTGAGGTTCTGGGTGCCGCCGAGGGCATGAAGGAGGACAAGTCCAGCTGGGTCAGCTTCTTCCAGTGGCTGCGTGGCCGAGGTCTGGACGGTGTGAAACTCATTGTTGGCGACAAGTGCCTTGGTATGCTGGAGGCTGTAGAAGAAGTATTCCCTGAAGCCAAGTACCAGCGGTGTACTGTCCATTTCTACCGCAATGTGTTCTCAGTCACTCCTCGTTCCAAGGTAAAACTGGTAGCCAAAATGCTCAAGGCGATCCACGCCCAGGAAAGCAAGAAAGCAGCCCGGGAAAAGGCCAAAGCTGTGGTGGAAGAACTGCGCTCCATGAAACTGAAAGAGGCGGCCAAGAAGGTAGAGGATGGCATTGAGGAGACGCTGACCTACTGCGATTTTCCCAGCGAGCACTGGACTCGCATCCGTACCAATAACGTTATTGAACGACTCAACCGGGAGATCCGCCGCCGTACCCGTGTGGTGGGCAGTTTCCCGGACGGCAATTCCGCCCTTATGCTGGTCTGTGCCCGGCTGCGCCATGTGGCCGGCACCCAGTGGGGCAACAAGAAGTACATGAACATGAAGCACCTGGAGGCCGCCCTTGAAGATGCCTCCATTGCTGGCTGACTTCACTCATGCCAGACCCTGCAAACAAATTTGCGCATAACTCTTGACGGTACCTTAGCAAAAATTAGCAAATAATTAGAAGCCGAAAAAATCGGTTGATATCCTGTAGAAATAGATGCGCACTTCCCGCCATTACACAACTTTGAGCACTTTTGAAGCAACAAGCGGACAAATTACTCCATCCCGCATTCCGGGTCGCTCCAAAATTATCGCTCTATTCAATTTTTTCAGAAGTCTTTCCTGCTACCAATAGCCTTTTCCCGGTTCGGCATGCTATAATAAAGCAAATTGAAAGGCACGTCGGAGGTGTTTGTGATGACCCCAGAGCAAATGCTCATGTGCCATAAAGTAACACAAAAAGCAACAGACAGCCGCCACAATTCCGTAAAGATTGATGCTTGACGGTCTCCCGAAAGCTCGCTATAATAATAGACGTAAAATTTGAGTGGACTTTTCCGGATTCGGTCATCTTTTTGCCACACAACTGTCTTATGATAGTTGTGTGGCTTTTTTGTTGCCTGCATCTCGGAAATGTTGACAGAATGGAGGATGATTTTTTATGGAAAACAACTTCTTATCTCTGATCAAGACGCGCCGTAGTGTACGGGCTTACAAACCGCAACCTGTCCCTTCCGAGGCGTTGGACGCTGTACTGGAAGCCGGGACTTATGCACCTACCGGCGGAGGACGTCAATCCCCTACCATCATTGCAATCACAGACCCTAAATACCGGCAGGAAATCGCCAGGTTAAACGCAGAAGTGATGGGGAACAATACAGACCCTTATTATGGCGCGCCTGTCGTGATTTTGGTTCTGGCAGATGGCTCCGCAAACACCTTTGTAGAGGATGGAAGCTGCGTCCTTGAAAATATGATGCTCGCCGCCCATGCTCTTGGGCTGGGAACCGTATGGGTACATCGGGAACGTGAGATTTTCGACAGTGAAAGCGGTAAGGCTCTCCTGCGGGAGTGGAAGCTGCCGGAAACCTTGCGTGGCGTCGGAGCGATTGCATTGGGTTATCCAGCTAAGGAAGCCGGTCAGCCCGCAGCACGCAAACAAAACTATATTGTTCGGATTTAATAACCTGCTGTCCGGCGCAATTTTTTTTGCGCCGGACACTTTGTGGAGAGGAGGGAAAGTATGCAGACCAATAACAAAATGGCGGTTGCGCCCGTTGGAAAACTCATCTGGCAAATGTCGATACCGCCGCTGATCTCCATGTTTCTGCAATATTCCTATAACCTGATAGACAGCGCGTTTGTAGCGCGGCTGAGTGAGAATGCGTTGACGGCGGTTTCCCTGTCGTTTCCCATTACAACTCTGATGAACGCAGCTTCTATTTGGATCGGCGTTGGTGTGAATGTGTTGATTGCGGGGTATCTTGGACAGAAAAAGCAGGATGAGGCGAATGCCACCGTCACACATGGATTATTGCTGGCCTTTGGAATTGGTGCTTTGCTCAATCTTCTGTCATTACTGATTATGAAACCCTATTTTCGGGCATTCACCAGTAATGAAGAAATCTATCAGTTGAGTATTGCCTATATGGGTGTATGTTCGTTCATGCAAATCCCCAATATGGTGCATATCGCAATCCAAAAGATGATACAGGCCACCGGGAATATGGTTGCTCCCATGTGGTTCCAGATTGCGGGCGTGGTCGTTAATTTTGTATTCGACCCTATCCTGATTTTTGGTATTGGTATTTTTCCGGCTATGGGAATCCGCGGTGCTGCGGTGGCTACTGTTGCGGGTTATTTGTTGTCCATGATTTTGGCGTTTGCTTTGCTGCTGGGCAAAAAGCAAAAAGTGCAGGTAAAAATCAAAGGCTTTCATTTGCAGAAACAGATGATCCGCCGTATTTTTGCCTTTGGCCTGCCATCTTTTATTATGAACGCCCTCAGTTCGTTTATGGTGACGTTCGTCAATCTGTTTCTGGTGGCGTATTCTGATACGGCGATTGCATTCTTCGGTGCATATTTTAAGGTGCAGCAGTTGATTGTTATGACGGTAAATGGCTTGATCCAGGGTTGCCTGCCAGTCATGCGGTTTAACTATGGCGCAGGGAACAGCGAACGGCTGCATTCCGCTTTCCGATACGGAACTGCTTTGGTCACCGGCATGATGATACTGGGGACGTTGGCTGTCATCCTTTTTCCGGCGCAGATTTTGGGATTGTTTACGGCATCGGAAGCCATGCGCTCCTTTGGAATATCCGCTATGCGGATTATGGCGACAAGCTATCTGTTTTGCGGTCTTTCTACTATGATTTCCACCTATTTTCAGGCCACAGAAAAAGTAGGTTCCAGCATGGCGATTCAATTATGCAGGCAACTGCTTTTCCTTATTCCATCCCTATGGTGTCTGGACAAATGGTTCCATCTGAACGGAATCTGGCTTGCATTCCCTGTCGCGGAAACCGGCACCTTGCTCGTTGCTCTCATAATGATGGCTTGGTATCACCGTAAAAAAATCATAGCGTGTTCTGCGAAGGAGGAATTATGAACGATACTTTCATGAAAGAGAAGCCGGTATTACCGCTGATTTTATCCATGTCCCTGCCGATGGTGTTATCCATGCTGGTCAATTCCCTCTACAACATTGTAGACAGCTTTTTTGTCGCACAGATCAGCGAGGAAGCTATGACGGCGTTATCACTGGTTTACCCGGTTCAAAATTTTATCAATGCTGTCGGAATTGGATTTGGTGTTGGAATCAACGCAGTGATCGCTTTCCATCTGGGCGCGGGCGATAACAGCAAAGCGGATCAAGCCGCTACACAGGGGCTTGTGTTTGCTATCATTCATGGCGTTGTTATGACAGTCTGCTGTATCGCCATCATGCCGGTTTTCCTGCGGATGTTCACTTCATCCGAAGCGGTCATTGAACTTGGCGTCCGCTATTCTATCGTTGCGTTCGCCTTTACGCTCATTGTTACCGTCAGCATGGCGTTTGAGAAACTGTTCCAGGCAGTAGGAAACATGAAGACAACCATGATCAGCCTGATGTGCGGGTGCATCACAAACATCGTCTTAGACCCCGTTCTGATTTTTGGCTATGGCCCATTCCCGGAAATGGGAATGGAAGGCGCTGCGCTGGCAACCGGCATCGGACAGGCTCTGACACTGGCGATTTACCTTGTAGTCTATCTTTTGCGGCCAATTCGCGTGCATATCCGCAGGCAGTACATTTTGCCCAGCAAAAAGATGGTCATCAAGCTGTATTCTATCGGCATTCCCGCAACCCTGAATCTTGCACTTCCGTCTCTTTTGATTTCGGCGCTCAATGCGATTTTAGCTGCCTATTCCGAAGTGTATATTCTGGTTTTGGGGATCTATTACAAATTGCAGACCTTCATCTATCTTCCGGCGAATGGCATTGTGCAGGGGATGCGCCCCCTGATCGGCTATAACTACGGTGCAGGGGAGCACAAACGAGTCAGCCAGATTTATCAGATTGTTTTGTGCATGAGCGGTATCATTATGGTGCTTGGAACCGCGATATGTCTGCTGATCCCCGGCCAGCTGATAGGGCTGTTTACCCACACGGAAGCGACGATCCAGGCCGGGGAAACTGCCTTGCGCATCATCGGGGCCGGATTTATCGTCTCGGCGGTTTCTGTTACTTCTTCCGGCGCATTGGAGGGGCTGGGGAAAGGCACGCCCTCCTTACTGATTTCTCTTTGCCGGTATGTAGTGGTACTCATCCCGGCTGCGTTTTTACTCAGCAGGTTTCTCGGAGCGGTTGGCGTCTGGAATGCGTTTTGGATCACGGAAGTGATTACTGCGATCATATCCATGTACGTTTACCGCAAGGTAATAGCAAAGCCAGCCGAGCCAGCGGGCGGTCAAGATGAACGGCGCATACGCGCCGCCGCCCGCAGCCCCGCCCGCCTTTGCAGATAGGCAATCAAGGGGCGACAGCAAGGAGTGCTGCCGCCCCGCACTATTATTCAGAGAGGGGGAATTTCCATGACCGACTTTGAAGCCTATCAGGAGTACATCCAGCGCAAGCACAACGCCTTTTGTAAGGCAGTAATCCGCTAGCGAGCTGCTGAACGCACTGCAAAGCAAATAATCCTAAAAGCAATAGGCAGCCCCCTTTACCAAGGGAAACGCCTTTGCACAATAAACCATAAGAGCCGTATGAACCCATCTTCGGACCTTCCCGGAGATTTCGTTCATACGGCTCATTTTTTGGCTTTTAAATTTTTTCGGCAAAAGCCTATTCTTCCAGAAGATACGGTTTTAATTTTTCAACCAACCTATATACCTCTGTTCCCGGAGCGGATTCTGCCGGCGTTTTCCCTTCGTTTTTCGCCGCCAACCTTTTGGCATTGGCAATAGCAGTCTCCATATAGGGAAATAACACCTGATACATATCCTCTCGATTTTTCCGGTACGCATCCAATCCCTGTGCACACATCAACTGGCTTAACTTCGGGAAATATTCATTTCTGGAAACATCAGATTGAAAGTAGCAAAAATGCAAAAGAAACCATAACTCAATACACTAATTGGACCAAAGCGCATGATATTCTGTTTCCTCGTTGGAATTGATTTCGCACAAATTCTGCACTTCATTGATGTGTTCGCAGGGAAATCATCCGTGTCATATACAATCCATACATGCTTATACACGTTTGGCGATATTGCAACGAGGGCCTTTGCTTTCTCAAACAGTGAAACGGTATTAAGACCCGCCCCTTCAATTTGCAATTGGATTTTTTGAGGATGGCGTCGGTTGATTTCATTTTTTATTGCTTCGAAATAGGCTGGTTCAGTTTTTGTGCCTTCTGTGACAATCAGATGATATTCCGGCTGAATCCTTTTCACTCGATCCTGTCGGCCTTTCATCCAGCTTTTGCCCATATCGCTCTTTTTGGGTGGCTTCAAGCTCACTCGAATTCACCCCCAAGCATATTGGAAAGATACGGATCTGCTCCATATCGGCCTTCCATATACTGCTTGTCATATGCAGCGGTGTTCTTTACTCTCTCATTATCCTCATTGCGGATTTCATACAGGGAATAAATTTCGCTCTCATGCTTCGCATTTTCTGCAGCGAACCAAATCTCATCTCTGCGAAAAACGGTATTTTTTAAAGTGTACATATCGTGAGATGTGAACAGCAGCTGCGCACCATGCTGGTTGATTTTCTTATCCTTAAACAAAAAGATCACATATCGCAACAGCTTTGGGTGCAGTTTTGCGTCCAATTCATCAATAATAACTAAGCGCCCCTGTGCAAGAGCCATAAGCAAGATGGGTAAAGCTGCAATAATTTTGCGGGTTCCTTCGGATTCTTCCTGAAACGGAAGTTCAACCTTTTGCTCACCGATCTGCCGCTGTGTAAATAGCCGCTTTGTTTCTTCATCGTACCGATAATCCACGATATCAATGTCCATATCATGCAGAGCCTTTAGCAAATTTTGCTTAAACTTATCATCATCGCTCAACATGATCCGATGCTCCACCATGGGGTGCGCATAATTCTGTACGATACAGCTTTCAAACCAGTATAGCACTTCATTGATTTCGGGAATATCATAGTTGATAGCCAGAAAAGACACATATGGCATCTTGGGATTTACGGCAGTATTAATTCCTCTTTCCTTCGATAAGGTGTACCCAAGTTCTATGGTGCTTCCTTCACGTTCAAAAATCGTTGCGCTCCTTTTCGCACCAATTATCTTTCGGTATAGGCTTTCCGATATAACTTCTTCATCTTTCAAGGAAATATAATAGCAATATTCGTTGTTTTCTATTCTAAAATAAATTCTGAATTCAGTAGGACTAGACGCTGATTCGTGATCATATAAAAATGGAACCGCTTCCGTTTTCTGCTGGAAGATATACTGCTGGCGATTTTTTCCCAACTCATGGACCGGTCTTGCAACAGTCGAAATTAAGCAGGCAAGTGCTTCCAGAAGGTTAGACTTACCTCCACCGTTTGGTCCGTACACAACCGCTACTGGTAGCAAGTCGGATGCCTTATCCTGTGTAATCAAAGTATCCTTAAACTCCGGCAATGTCGCCGCCTGAAAATCGAAGGTAGTTTCGCTCTTATAGGATCTAAAATTGTGAAACGAAAACTGGCAAAGCATTTGCACACCTCCTTTAAGTAATATTATAAAGATTATAAACTCAGATTTCAACGCTTTATATGCGTTTTAAGAAAATATTTTTACGAAATCGGCTATATAGCTCTTTTTGGATACTTATTGTTTATTATTATTTAATCTACGATGTTGTATCTGTACAATTCTATATTCTGCCCTTTTATATTATCAAAATCATTTACTATCCTTTGGGAGAAAAGGTCTTCTTGCTTATCAAACCACAACGTTCACTGTTTTCAGATTATTTATCCGCACTCTCCGGCCAACAAATCTTCCACTCAAAGTATTCCGCTTCGGTAATTTCTCCTTGGCGAAGCTTCCGCTGCACTTCCGCCCAGTCTTTAAGGAAATCATTCAGGATCGTCGAATTGAACCACATGGCCACAGGGCTGTCCGGCGGCCAGTCATCGTTATCATCATAGTGCAACGAAAAATCCGGATTGGCGTTGTGCCGGGTCTCGGACCGCTGTGTCCGGACCAGGTTGATAATACCGGGCACTTCCTCATCCAGCCAGAACAGTTGTTCCATCATATCGGCAGCCGCACCGTTTCCGCCTTCCGACAAGGCCATCGCAGACACATTCATCGCTTCGGCCATCTTCTCCAGCAGCGGCTTTTTGGGAATCCGATACCCCATCTCATACTGGGCGATGCGGTTGGCGCCGCCTGCGCCCAGCCCGATCTTCTCTCCCAGTTCCTTCTGCGTCATCTGCCGATGGCGGCGTATCCGCTTGATTTTTTCGCCGGTTGTCACGGTTTTGCTCCTCTCCAAGCCGTTATCGCGTCCACGGATTTCCCGTGGGCGCGTCTTTTTGTATTCATTGTACCCTACCCTTCCCTGTTTTACAAGGAAATTGTAACAAATTTGCGAAATATATTGACGTTCGCTTTTTTGCGAATTATAATATTCTTATCAAATTTGCGAAAGTTTAATAGAACATCCGCAAATGATTACAGAAAGGAGATTTGCCTATGATTATCCAATCCGTACACTTCCATTCTACGAGGGTCGCATGTCTGCGAAACGCCTCATCCCGGAAAAAGAGCTGAAAGCCTGCTATGGCCTGCTGTTTGCCGACTATCCCGATTTGGCTGTGCCTGTGGCTTTGCCTGCAGCTGGCCCGGGGCGGCGAGATCTGGGGCCGCACCACTCAGCCACAGACTGTACTGTACCTCTGTCTGGAGGACACCTACGCCCGCATCCAGGGGCGTTTGTTCCGCCTGACCGAGGATTCCGTTCCCAGTCGGTTGTACTTCCAGACCGGAAGCTGCGCCATCGGGGACGGACTGGAACTCCAGATCGAGAAATTCCTGTCCCAACACCCCGAAACCGGGCTGGTGGTCATCGACACCTTACAGAAGGTCCGCACCGCCGACCCGAACAACGGCGCTTACGCCAGCGATTACCAGGATATGAGCGCGCTGAAATCCCTGGCGGACCGCCGCGGCATCGGGTTGCTGCTGGTGCATCATCTGCGCAAACAGGGCGCATCCGACCCGTTTCAGCAGATTTCCGGGTCCAATGGCCTGATGGGTGCCGCCGACACCATCTGGCTGCTGCAGCGCCAGCGAATGAGCGACACAGCCCGGCTTCTGGTGACAGGCCGTGACATGGACAGCTGCACCCTTCACCTGCAGACCCGGGATTGTATCTGGCAGCTGTTGGAGGAGGAAACCGCCGAGGCGCAGGTCCGAAAGGCCGTTCCGGACTATCTGTGGCGGGCGGCGGACTTTATCCAGCGCACCGGCAGCTGGACAGGCACCGCCACCGAACTGCTGACTGCCGCGGCTATCACCGGGGTGCAGCCCAACCAGTTCACCCGCAAACTGGTGGAGCACTTCTACACGGTGTTTGCCCCGCAGGGCATCCGCTACCAGTCCCGGCGCACCTCCAACACCCGGCTGCTGTGCTTCACCTGTGACAGGAATGACGGTCATGACGGCAGTGACGATGATCCCGGCAGATCCCCTTTACCGTCTGGTACGGTACCGGCTGGTGAAGAGGGTGCGGCCCCCGTACCGTCATCATCGTCATCACCGTCACCGGGGCCGCATCACGGTAGCAAGCATGCAAAAGCCCCCGGCAGCGCCGCAAGGCGCTGCCGGGGGCCGGCTTTCAGCTGCGGGGGCGCAGGCGGCGCACCGCCAGGCCGGCGGCCAGCCCGGCCAGCGCCGGGCAGACCCAGCCGAAGCCCTGGGCGTACAGCGGCAGCCACCGCACCGCGGCGTCGATCAGCGGCTGCAGGTGCAGCGCGCCGCGGGCGGCTTCCGGCAGCGAGCTGAGCAGCCCCGCCAGCACCGTGTTGCGGGCCACCTGGCCGGGTTCCTCCACGCCCAGACGGCGGATGGCCTGCACCACGATGATGCCGAAGGCCAGCCCCGCCAGCGCGTCCATGGTGTTGTAGCCTTCCAGCAGGCCGGTGGCAAAGGGCGCCGCGGCATAATTGCCCGCGGGTTCCACCGCCGCCGCGTCCCTCATCGGCGCGGCGAGCGCCCGCAGCACCAGCACCGCCAGGAAACACAGGAACAGCGGGTTCAGCAGTTTGCCGATCCAGGTCAGGATCTGCCCCGGCCGCAGCGAGAAGAACAGCACCGCCGCAAAGAACGCCAGCGAGAAGGCCGCCAGCACCAGCGGCTGCCGCTCTGCCGGGATCAGGCGCTGGATGCCCACGGTAAAGGAGACCGTGGCGCAGCGGGGAATGGCAAAGAACGGCCCGATGGTCAGGTACAGCACACAGGTAAAAAACAGCCCGTAGGCCCGGCCCACCCGGCTGCTGAGCTGCAGCAGGCCCTCCTCCCGGCTGATGCCCAGCGCCGCCACGCCCAGCAGCGGCAGGCCCACGCCGGTGATCAGGAAGCCGGCCGACGCCTGCCAGATGCTGCGCCCCGCCAGCTGCCCCATGGAAGCAGGGAAGATCAGGTTCCCTGCGCCGAAAAACATACCGAACAGCATACTGGCCACCAGCAGCCGCTGCCGCAATGTAAGTTGTTGCATTCTGTTTTCTCCTGCCGCGCACAGCGCCCCGCCGCGGCAGATGCGGCGGGGCGCTGCAGGTCAGTCTTCTTTCTTTTCCTTTTTGTCTTTTTTCTCTTTGTCCTTGCGGTCCTTCGAGGGCTCGGCCTTGTCGCCCTCGTCCCGCTCATCCTCCGCCGCGGGTTCCGGCTGAAGTTTTTCCACCAGCGCGCTGTCCACCTTACGGTCCTGCACGTTCTCCACGCGGATGCGCAGGCCGTTGGTCTCCACCGTGAACTGGGCGCCGTCCTCCGGGATGGAGGGCAGGCAGCTCATGACCATGCCGCTGACGGTATCGTAGTCGGCATCTTCCGGCAGGTCGACGTCCAGCACGTCGGCCAGTTCCTCCACCCGCAGGCCGCCTTCCACCCGCCAGACGCCGTCCGAGATCTGCTGGATCGGCATGGGTTCCTCAGGGTCGAATTCATCGTAGATGTTGCCGACGATCTCTTCCAGCAGGTCCTCGATGGTCACGATGCCCGCCGTGCCGCCGTACTCATCCACCACGATGGCCAGATGATGTTTCTGGGCCTGCATATCGCGGAACAGGCGGTCCGCGTGCACGTTCTCCGGCACGAAGTAGGCGGGGCGCAGCAGGCTTTCCAGCGGGCAGGGGTTCTGCCGCTGGAGGTTGAGCAGGAAGTCCCGCGCGTTGAGCACGCCGCGCACGTCGTTGATGTTGTCCTCATAGACGGGGTAGCGGCTCAGGCCGGTCTTCTGGATGGTCTCCAGAATAACGTCGTTCTCTTCATCCAGGCTGAAAGCCGACACGTCGGGTTCCGGCGTCATCACATCGCTGGCCACCCGGTCGCCGAAGTCGAACACGTTCTCGATCCACTTCTGTTCTTCCTGGGCGATGGCGCCCTGCTCGCCGCTGTTCTCCACCATCAGGCGGATGTCCTCCTCGCTGGCGGCGGCCTCCTCGGCCTCGGTCTTGAGGCCCAGCAGATGCAGCGTGCCGTTGGTGGTCACGTTCAGCAGGGCCATCATGGGCGCAAAGACCACGCTGATGCCGTGCATGACGCCCAGGGCCATGCGGGCCCAGGCCTCGGGCTGCTGCATGGCGATGCGTTTGGGCACCATCTCGCCGAAGGCGATGGAGAAGAAGGAGATGACGATGGTGACCACCACCATCGAGAACACCGACACCACCCCGGCCGGCAGCGGCAGGCCCAGGCCGCTGAGGAAATCCGCCAGATAGCCGGAGAAGTTCTCGGTACCGAAGGCGGCGCCGAGGAAGCCTGACAGCGTGATGGCTACCTGGATGGCCGACAAAAAGCGGTTGGGGTTTTCGACCAGGGCCAGCAGCCGGGCGGCTGTCTTGTCGCCGTTGTCGGCCTGTTTATCCAGTTTGACCGGGTTGAGGGACAAAAACGCGATCTCCGACCCGGCGAAGAAGGCGTTGAGCAGGATAAAGACGACCTGCAGTAAAATTTGTGCGGGTAAGTTTTCCACGGAAATAAACGCTCCTTTGTGTGCAGAGGGGACGCAGAATTTCTGCGCAGCGGCAAAAACGCAAAAAAGCACAGCCCTGCGCCAGAGTTCCCGGCGGGGCTATGCTCTTATACTAAGTTCGTGATCGAAAGTGGGTCGGTCCGGTTCGGCGTCGCCGTCGGCGTTCATATGCTGACTCGTTTCCTTTCTGCAGCAGTCGCTGCTGTACAGTTTTGTATTATAACGTAAAATCTTTCCGCCGTCAAGGGGGACGGCCCCGTCCGGTGCGGGTGCATCGCCTGGGCCCGGAGTTCGACTGGCCAGCGCTGGCCCGGGTACTGGACGCCCACTACTACCAGTTCGGCCCTCACTATTACAGCCTGTTCGGCGGGTATGACCGTCCCAGGCGTCCCCCCTGCCGTTCCTGGGCCAAGGTGCGGTACAAGGGGCTGCTGGACGAACTCTTCCGCAAGCCCCACCTGGGCCGGCAGTATCTCTACTTCCGGTACAAGGTGCAGGCCAAGCCGAATCCCCGGGCGGCCATCAACTGGCCTGAGATCGAAGCGATCTGGCGCAACGTGGAGCGCACGCTGGAGGAGATGCACCTCTGCTTTGACCGGGATTTCCACACCACCGACGAGGTGGAGGCCCACCGCCGGAAACTGGCGGCGCAGATCGACGCTCTCTGCAAGGAGCGTGCCGACTGTGCCCGGCTGATGCGGCACAAGGTCCCGCCGCCCGGTACCGCCGAACGCCGGGCCGCACTGACCCGCCAGATCAAGGCGCTGCGGCACGAGGATGAAGTCTGTGACAGGATTCTCCGAAGGGTACGAGCCACCACCGCCTGCCGCCAGGCATTGGAGGAGCAGGCCCGCCAGCGGGCCGAGGAAAAAGCCCGCCACCGCAAACGCCGCCGCGGTCTGGAGCGCTGAACCACAACCATACCAAAAGCCCGCGCCGGGGAGTTCCCGACGCGGGCGCTTTGGTAGATTCGTACCCAAAACAAGGGCGTATCCTTGTGTAGATTTGTGACTGGCTTTTACCAGGGATTCCGGGTATTGTTGTGTTGGACCCGGAAACCCGTACAAACGAGTATGAAAGGAGAAATGCCTATGGTAGCAGGCCGACTGCAAGAGAAAAACGGATATTACTACATGGTGCTCAGCTATACCGGTGCCGACGGCAAGCGCAAACAGCCCTGGCACGCCACCGGACTACCTGTGAAGGGCAACAAAAAACGGGCGGAGGAGATGCTGCGGGAACTGCGCCGCAGTTTCACGCCGCCCAAACCCAACTGCAAAGAGGAACTGAGCCCTGATATGCTGTTCAGTGACTATATGCTCTACTGGCTGAAAATCATCCGCCCCGCTGTGCAGGAGACCACCTGGTCCTCCTACAACTTCAATGTGAAGAACCACATCGTCCCCTACTTCGAGCCCACCGGCATCACGCTGGGCGGGCTGCAGGCGCGGCATATCCAGAGTTTCTACCTCCACGAGCTGGAAACGCTGAAAGCCACCAGCGTACTGCGGCAGCACGCCAACCTGCACAAGGCGCTGAAATACGCCGTGAAGCTGGATCTGATCCCCGGCAACCCGGTGGACAAGGTGGAGCGTCCCAAGCCCGAGAAGTACCTGGCCGCCTACTACACCGCCGAGGAGATGGAGCAGCTATTCGAAGCCGCCCGGGGCCATCGGCTGGAACTGATCATCCAGTTTGCGGCCTTCTACGGGCTGCGCCGGGGCGAGGTGCTGGGCCTGCGGTGGGATGCCGTAGACTTTGAGGCGGGTACCCTGACCATCCGCCACATCGTGACCAGCACCAACCTGGAGGGCAAACACGTTCTGGTGGAGGCCGACCGGGCCAAGACCAAGTCCAGCCTGCGCACCCTGCCGCTGGTGGCCAGCTTTGCACAGCGGCTGCGGGCGCTGAAGGAGCAGCAGGCCTACAACGAGAAACTCTGCGGCAACTGCTACAACCAGAAGTACAAGGGCTACCTGTTCGTGGACGAGATGGGTAATCTCATCCTGCCCAACGCGGTGACCGACGGCTTCGCCAAGCTGCTGGCCGACCACGGCCTGCGGAAGATACGCTTCCACGATCTGCGCCACCCGTATGTCAAGCACACGACAAAAAAAATATAATTCTGAAAAGCAGAAAACCCAAGCTACCAAGATAGATTTGATAGCCTGGGTTTTCTGTTTTTGTATCATCAGTTATTCAAAAGAAGTCATGGACCTTGTAAACAATCTCAATGCGGTTGTCGGGAAAGACATACACCTTTTCAATCAGCAGATCGGTCAGCTCGGAGGTTAGCACATCTGCTTCCGCAATCGAGTGAGCAATCTCTTGTCGGCTGCTTTGGCGGGCCTGTTCTTCCCGCTTCAGCTTTGCCTGAGCGGTGACAGCAGCATAGGCGTTTTTGACTTTCAGAATTTCTGCGTCATAAACTGCTTTCTGCGATTTATAAGTGTCCAGCTCAGTCTGCCCCAGGAGATACTGTTCAAAGAGAGCTTGCTTCTGGCCTTTCAAATCTTCCAACTGTTTCTCATACTCGGAGCATTTGGCGGCAGCGGCATCCAGGTGAAGGGTGCCGTCCTCATGTGCAGGCAGCAGGATTTCCAGCTGTTTTTTCAATGTGATAAGCACCGCTTCTTCCAGCCCGGCAGCATCCGCCCGTATAGTATGGCAGCGGCTGTTTGCATCGGCAGTCGAATGGCGGCACATATAAAACGGTTTCTTTTGAGCAATGCGGGAAAGTGCATGGTCACAGCAGCCACAGTAGACCTTGCCTTTCAGTGGGTACTCTCTGGTTTTCCGGGCCGGTAAGGAAAACCGGCGCTGCACAGCCTGCACCTTCTCAAACAGCTCCTTCTCAATGATTGCCGGATGATGGTCGGAAATAATGAACCATTTGTCACGGTCCTTCCTGCGGCTCCGCGTACCACCCACTTCAATGACCGCACGACGCCCGATGACATAGGAGCCGATATAGCGTTCGTCCCCCAGGATACGGAGAACCGTAGAACCGCTCCAGCGGCCACGGGAGCGTGAGACATCGTGGTACTGCTGTCCATGAGCGGCTTTATATTCTCCTGGGGTTGGGATGCCCCGCTTAAATAATTCCCTGGTAATGGCTGCCGCCCCAATGCCGGTTGCCGCAAGCTGGAAAATGAGCTGCACCACAACAGCGGTTTCCGGGTTTGGCTCCATTCTGCCATCGGCGCTTTTGCGATACCCATAAGGACAAATTTTACTCTGATATTCTCCCCGCTGCATTTTGGCGTACTTGGCACTTTTGGTTTTCATGGACATATCACGGCTGTAATACTCGCTGATCAGATACTTGAATGCCACATCCATCCCGCCGGTATCACCTTTGTGCTGATTGCTGTCAAAATCGTCATTGATGGAGATAAACCGGGTGTGAAACAATGGGAATACACGCTCGATGAAGTAGCCGGTTTCGATGCTGTTTCGCCCAAACCGGGAAAAATCTTTGACAATGATGCAGTCAATCTGATTGGCCCGCACCAATTCAATCAGCTCTTGGACTTTGGGACGTTCAAAATTTGTCCCGCTATATCCGTTGTCGATAAATTCCAGAACCTCTGCGTCAGTGAATTCCGGCATGGAAGAGACGAACTCGTTCAGCACAAGGTGCTGGTTCTCAATGCTCATGCTGTCGTATTTGTAATCCTCCAAGGAAAGGCGGATATATAGGGCAATTACATATTTCTGCATTGGTTCAGCACCTCCTCACCATGCTCAAATTCACTTTGAAAACGGAAATGAACTGTAATCTGTTTCTCCTTGGAAACCTCCACACGTTCAATCAGCCGGTCAATCAGGGCTGCTGTCAGCTGGCGATCTTCCTTGATATGCTGTGCATCCTGGGATAGCATTTTATACTGTTCCAGCTGCCTGGCGATAATCGTAAGCCCTGCTTTCAGCTGCTCAATTTCCTTGCTGATTGCCTCGATTTTGGCTTCGTACTTCTCTTTGAAAGCAAAATACTCGTCTTGTGACAGATGGTTCTGGATCAGACCCTCATACAATCCGCACTGGAAGGTACGTAGCTGTTGGATTTCCTGTTTCCGGCTGGTAATTTTAGCCTGAATGCTTTTCTGCTCCTCAGCTTCTTTGGAGAGGCTTTCCAGGCCGATTGAGTATTGCCCCAGCGTGGTATCAAGCTGCTCCTGTATCATATCGGCCAGGGCATCCAACAGCTCTTTTTCAAAGATAAACGTGCCAGGGCAAGCGCCTTTCTTGATGCGGTTGTTGCTGATGCAGTGGTAGACATATACATCCGGGGTCTTTTTGCGGACGCATTTTTGCCGGTGAAGGCTGTGCCCACAGTGGGCGCAAAAGATTTTCCCTCTCAGAAGATTGGGGGACCAGGAATGTATTTCCCTGTCCTTGGCCTGTTGTGCAGCATGGTCTAAGGCTTTTTGTACAGCATCGAACAGCTCTCTGCTCACAATGGCCTCATGGGTATCACGAACAACCGTCCATTCATCGGCGCTGGCCCTGACCTGTTTGTGGTCGATGACCTTGGAAACGCCCTGCACAAGATCGCCGGCATAAACGCCTGCCCGGAGAATTTTGGCAACCGTGCGCGTCTGCCAATTTCCATTTCCGATCAAATTCTCATGGGTAATCTCGCCCAGCCTTTTCTTATAGTGACTTGGGGAGAGAACCCCGGCCTCGTTTAATCGAACCGCAATGGTGTTCAGACCATCGCCTTCTGCGGCCCATTGAAACATAGTTTTGACCACCTCAGCCGCCACCGGGTCAACGATCAGCTGGTGGCAATCATCGGGGGCTTTCAAATATCCATAGGGTGTACGCCCGCCAACGTATTTGCCATCTTTCATAGCCTGCCGTTGCTGCGCTTTGATCTTTTTCGCTATATCCAGCGCGTAGGCTTCGTTAATCATGTTCCGCAGCGGAATGATGATACCATCGTGGGCATTATCCGGGGAAGAAGAATCATAGCGGTCGTTCACAGCGATAAATCGGACCCCCTGTGTGGGAAAATACCGCTCGATATAGTAGCCAGTGTCGATGACATTCCGCCCCAGGCGGGAAAGATCTTTGACAATGACACAGTTGATAAGGCCCGCTTCAATATCGGAGAGCATCTGCTGGAAGCCGGGCCGGTGAAAATTCGTGCCCGTTGCACCGTTGTCAATGTAGGTTTGAATCACGATGATTTCCGGGTTCTGCTCCAGATACCGGGCGATAATCAGCTGCTGGGTTTCAATAGAGGCGGTTCGGGTATGCTTATCCTCAACGGAAAGCCGCACATAAACTCCTGCACGGCAAGTTGTATCTATCTCCGGCGCAGGAAGCACCGCAGTTTCTTTTCTGCTTTTTCTTGCCACAAATCATCCCACCTTTCTTTGGCTTGTTTGCTCCGCCAGCTGAATCAGCTGAATTGCTTTCTGGTATTCATCCTGATATGTGAAGGTGATCTCCAGCTCTTTTTTCCCAATCACCTTGATGCTTTGTATCATGTGGACCACAGCTTTGCGGTCCAGGGTCTCCATCGTGGAAAACTGCGTGAAATGAGAAATCCAACGGTTTCGCTCACTTCGGTTTTCCAACACATCGGACAGCTTATCTTTCAGAGTGCGGATTGCTTCTTTCGCATTTTCCGCAACCCTTGTGTATTTGGCTTTGTAGTCGGTATATTCTTCTTTGTTGATCGTGCCGGTAACAAGGTTTTCGTAAAGGCGGGCCTTAAACTCCAACGCCTGCGCCAACTGCCGCTCATTGGCTGCAATGTGGGAAGCGTATTCATTCGCCAGCGCCTGGTTGATGCTGTTCTGATCAATACCGTCCAGAATGGCTTGCAGGCAGGTCACATTGTCTATGTACCCCTTCAGGCTGTCCTTGACACACTCCACCAGATCACTCTCCTTGAGCATCACAGGATTGGTACAGCCATGCTTTTTCCCGGTGGGGCAGTAATAATAGTGGTATTCCTTGCCCTTGACCCGGTTCGTTTTCCGCGTCATGCGCGCCCCGCAGCAGCCGCAGATCAAGATGCCGGAGAACAAATATACCGTATCTTTCTTTGGTGACGTGCGGGTATCCAGCCTGCGGATACGCTGAACCAGTTCAAAATCCTGCTTGGGGATCAGTGGCTCATGAGCATCGGGAACGCGAATCCATTCAGAGGATGGCCGCTGCTCCATCTGTTTGATTTTATAGTGCGGCGTACCCTGTTTTCCCTGTACCAGCGTGCCAGTATAGGTTTCGTCCTGCAAAATGCGGATAACTGTTGTAGCAGACCATTTACAATCCTCTTTGTCCGTGTACCCATGTTTAGCATAAGGGAAACCGTTGTTTTTCTTATAGGCCAGTGGCGACAGGATGCCCATATCATTTAAGATAGTGGCGATCCGCAGTGCGCTTGTCCCATCCAGGCGCATACGAAAAATGTCCTGGACAACACGGGCCGCATAAGGGTCTGGTACAAGCAGGTTTTTGTTTTCCTCCGACTTCATATAGCCGTAAACGGGGAAGGCCCCAACAAAATCTCCGTTCCGCCGCTTTATATCCAAAGAGGTTCGGGTTTTGATGGAAATGTCCCGGCAGTAGGCTTCGTTCATAATGTTCTTGACAGATACAGTCAGATCGTCCCCGCTGTTCTCATGGGCGGTGTCGATATTGTCTGTAATTGCAATAAAGCGGACCCCATAAGCGGGAAACACCCGCCGCAGGTAGCGCCCGGTTTCGATGTATTCTCGCCCCAGGCGGGAAAGGTCTTTGACTATGACGCAGTTAATCTTGCCATCAGTAATATCCTGCATCATTTCCTTAAACGCCGGACGGTCAAAAATGATACCGCTGTAACCATCGTCGATTTTTTCGGATATGATTTCAATGTCCGGGTTTCGCTCAATAAAATTCTCAATCAGCTTTCGCTGATTGGTAACGCTGTCGCTCTCGCTGGAGCGGTCATCTGTGTAAGACAGACGAATGTAAGAGGTTGCCTGGTATTTTGGCATGAAAAAGCACTCCTTTCCTCCCGGAAGTTCCCGCAAGAAAAGAGTGGATTTTGAGGTTTTCAGTTTTCATCCTTTTCCAAGGCCATCGTAACATGGCATTTGGAAAAAAGCGAGGATGTCGATCACCTTAAAATCCCTTGCAGGCATTCCTCCAATGTGACTCCGTTGTTGGCAAAAGCAGCGTTTACCACAAAATCGCCGCAGCGGAAACGATATGGATTTTTGATTTGGTGGAGAAATGCTGCAATCCGTTCCTCTTTGGGCAGTGCTTTATCTACCGCAACCTCACGGATGTCAACCAATTCATCGGTTGTGGTTGGTGAACAGGCTTGCATCAACTGGCTCATAAGGGTACTCCTTTCTTTGTGGTCGTATTCAAAGTTACATGAATACGCTGGCAGTCGAAACTGCCAGCGCATGGTATCTAACTTTGAAAGGCATCCCCACCGGCGCTCATGCGCCGAACGGGGATCGCCACGAAACAAATTTGGTTATCACGCCACATTTGCCACGCATCCCTGACGCTGGGGACTGAACAGGTCTCCGCTGGCGCGGCTGTCATAACTCCGCAGCGTCGTTCATAACGTGCGCCGCAGGGTTCCCCCCAAGTCTTTGGCGGGCCGTGAGGAAGTATCTTTAAGCCCCCGCGTCCTCATCGCGCCGAATCTGCCACCATCCGGGGCACAGGGCCGTTGATCGCTCCGAAACAGCTTGTCCATCACCTCCTGGCTGCTCCATCTTCGCGGCGTCCTGCACTCGCTCATACGCGGGTTATGTACCTGTTCTGCCGTGTATTCAGTTGTCAAAGATCAGCGAAGGAAAAATCCCCTTCTTGATAACCATGACAAAAACAGGCGATTTGTCCCGCCTGTTATGCAAATTTTTTGAAAAAATTTTTAGCCTTGCCGTTTGGGCAAGGCTGCACACAGCGCAAACATCTGGTAAACAAAATAAAATAGGTACTATCGTGCCTAAAAGAGCCTCCTGTAAGGTTCTTTTCGACAGAGAATAGGAACGATAAAATATTATTAAGGAGACGATAGTACCTATGGAGATGTTAAAAGAGCTGGGACGGCGAATTCAAAAAGCCCGTAAGGAGAAAAAACTGACGCAACAGGAACTCGCTGATTTGAGTCATGTTTCGCTGAAGCACGTTCAAAGCTGTGAAAGGGGCAAAAAGAACCCTTCTTTTGAGGTTTTGCGCGAGCTGTGCAAAGTTTTGAATTTGTCCTTGGACTCCCTGATGAATCTTGATCTGCCCGAAGATGAACAATCCGCCAACGATATGCGGCAGCTCTACCTTTCGTGCCCTCCGGCGGCCAGAAAGGCGCTGTTAAACTCGGCCCGTGCGCTGGCTGATGAACTAAAAGAGATGACGCAGGCAGACGAATGTGACCAAGATAAAAAAGCAGAGGAGAAATAAGCCGGTGGAGGAATAAAAATCCCCCACCGGCTCTCTTTTTGTCGCTATGCAGCGGTCAGGTTATTGGGCCGCGTCCAGCAGACGCGCCAACTTCTTCAGTCCGCGACGGATGCTGTCCCACACACGGCGGCGGTCGGTGCCCTCGATCTGGGCGATCTCGGCCACCGTCATGCTCAGGTAAAAGCGGGCGTAGATACGCCGGGCCTGGATGGCGGGCAGCTGCATAAGCGCAGCATACACTTCTTCCCGTAGCTGTTTCTGCTCCAGGATTTCCTCCGGGGTGAGCGGCCGGTTGAGGGCATCGTTTTCAATGCCATCCTCCCGGTTCAGAGAGTAGTGGGCCTTATGCCGGAATTTCCGGCGCTCATAGGCCGCATCGTCCTGCTGGTGGCCCCGGATCGCGGCCAGGACTTCCTCGGCCACGTCAACAAAGACGTCGGTTTTATATGTATCGGGATACAGGTCCCGAAGATTGATCTTCTGCATAATGTACCTCCGTTTCAATTCACTGGTTGACGGGTGAACCGAAACGAAGGCGGCGAGCGACACCGTTCGGGAAAATTCCCGAAAAAACGACAAGGAAAAGCGCCAGCTTCCGATGTACGGTGGCTGGCGCTTTTTATATGCGTCTTATAGGTCTTATGAACCAGCCTCGATAGTGCCTGTTCATAAGCAGATGGAGGCCGGTTGGCGGTCAGGATTTTTTTGGCAGGTAAATCCCTGCCGAATTATGTCGAAGCAGTCTTTGCTTCACGGCGGCTCCCTCCTAAAGCCGCCGCTACATTCAGTACAGGGTCGTCATTCTCATAAGGGCAGAAAGAACGGCGGCCTTGATTTTCTCAAAGCCGCCGCAGGTGTGTTTAAGGCATGGCGATTACCTGCTGTACGACGGCTTTTTTTCTTTGCCGTCGTCCGGCAGGTTATTAAACTATTATGCTTCTTTGTTTCAGTCCAAAATTACAGACTACGGTTAGTGAATAAACTGCCTGATTATCTATCGTTATCGTGTTAATACTTCTACTGCAACATCACCTTTGGTTTCAGGAACAATAGTGATCGTAAAGCAAGCTGTTTCCGTTGTATTTGCAGGAATATTTATTTTATCATTACATGGAGCAGAGGAATTGACGATATACATTTTTTCTTCCGCGTTCTCATAGGTAAGACTGATTTCTATTGTTCCGCTTTCGCAAGCTGCGTCTACTTTGAATTGATAATCTGTATCGGCTTCAAGCGTAATCACCTTTTCGTACTCGCTATATTCTTCCTCATATTCTTCGGGGAAAAAGTGATACTCAAAACTTTGCAGAGAAGTAAACTCGTCTGGATCGCTGTCATTGCAAGCTGTAAGAGCAAAGGCAAAGCAAATAGCAAATAAACAAACCGCGATTTTTTTATATTGTTTCATCACTTAAAATCCTCCCGTCTTGAATGGTAATTAGTCTTTTCGCGTAGGACGCAACATTTTTATCGTGTGTGATAAGAATGATCGTCTTTCCCATATTGTTTAAGTCTGAAAATACCCGCATAATTTCATTTCCTGTTTTGCTGTCCAATGCTCCTGTTGGCTCGTCCGCGAGTATTGTTTCGGCTCCGCATACAATCGCCCTTGCGATTGCTACTCGTTGCTTCTGACCGCCGGATATATTCGACGGTTTCTTTTTGGCTAAATTAGATATGCCTACAAGTTCCAATGCAGATAAGACCTTTTTCTTTCGTTCAGCTTTTGATAACGGTTGCTTTATCAAAGGTATTTCTACATTTTCAAATACGGTATAATCTCCGATAAGGGCAAAGTTTTGAAAGACAAATGATATTTTTTTACCGCGAATAGAAGATAAGCGTTTTTCCTTTACACCCCCTAAATCTTCGTTATCAAGCAAATATGTACCACTGGTAGGAACGTCCATGCAGCCTATAATGTTTAATAATGTTGTCTTGCCGGAGCCTGAAGCCCCCATTATTGCTACAAACTCACCAGTGCCTATTTTTAAGCTGATATTTTTCAAAGCCGGAGTAATAATTTCATCACTTCTGTATTCTTTTGTTATGTCTTTTAATTCAATCGTTGCCATTTGTATCTCCTCCTATCAACTCGCAAGGCTGATATTTCAATAATTTTGTTATAGGGATTAACGCTGCAATTCCCGTCAAAACAAAAGTAAGTACAATACAGATTGGAAGCGTGTATCTGATATGCGCTGTTAGCAAAACAGTTTTGAACAGATCTGTACTTTGAGCAAACTCTATCCATTTCATTCCCCAAGCAAAAATACCCGAACAGAAAATGATGATGAATATTTCAATAGCTATTTCAGTCGCTATATCGGAGAGAGTAAAACCGTTTGCAATCCAAATGCCATATTGTTTCTTTTTCAACAAAGTATTGGTAGTAAAAACTGCAACGACGGAACTAATTGCCATAATAGAAATAAAGATCGCAAGTATCATTTGCCGCGTAGTAAATGTTGCCGTTTCTGATTGATATACTTTATATTCCTCCGATAAAAGCATAGCTGACGCTTCAAATCCATGTTGTAGTGGATATGTAGAAATCTGCTCTTTAAGAAAGTTTATATCCGCACTATCGGAAAGGAATATATAGGTGTTATGCAAAGAAGAAAGCTGCGTCATAATATCATTACGGCTTTGCTCCGTAAAAGGAGCAATAAACCAACCGTCTAATGAAACCAAGGGGAAACGGATTAAGTCATCTTCTTCAACCCACTTTGCCCCTGTGGGAATATACCCAACGATTTCATACTGATCTCCTGTGCGTTTATCGGTAAGTATCTGTCCTTCTGATAAAATATCCTTGAATACCTCACTTACATAGAGAGGAAGTAAACCGCTTGTAGTAGCTGCGTATTCTGTAATACCGCCTTTGACAAATGACAATATTTCTTCGTCAATGCTTAATAGCTGTGATATTCCCGGATAATCTTCGTATTTTTGCCCTTTTAATAACTCACCATTGATTGCCCTATATTCGTCCATGTTTTCGAGTTCGGAAAAATACATACCTGTTGCGTCAAACTGGCCTACTGCTTGTACGCCCGGAAGTTCTTTGATATAGTCAAGATATTGCCGGATCACATTTGCAAACTCCGGGCTTTCTTCTGTATATTGGTAATCCAAGTGCAGTACCTGTTCCATATCAACGCCCATATTGTTTTCAAATATTTTTTGCTGATAAGCTGCACTGGTCGCATTTGTGATAGCAGATAGAACCGTCTGCATAGCAATAACACATACAAGTAATATCAAAAATGAAAAAAACTTCTTTTTTCTAATTTCCTTGATAGATAACCTTAAAAGCCTCATTTAAGAAATCACCTCCGCTGGGTGTATTTTCAAAATGCGAATAACAGGAATGATAACGGAAATCAACAATGTAAGAAGCAAGAGCAGAAGCGTACCACATAGGAAAAAAGGTGTTATATGAATGGATATGACTCCCTCTGTCATGCGTGAAAACACCTCAATCAAAATAAACCCTATGCAAAGGCTGACAAGAAGTATTTCTGCCATTTCTGATACCACCGCAAAAATGAGGTTACGATTTGACCAGCCGAACGCTTTGCGAATTGCCATATCTCGACGCTTTGTAATAATCCAATAGTTTGTAACCACAAGGCAATTCGCAATCGAAAACAGATAAATTGAGAGTGCAAGGGAAATCCCTGTATTTTGCATGGTATTAAATATGGGTGCTTCTTGGTCGGCTTCTGCTAAAGAAGTCAGAATATCATTGATTGCGCTAATGCCAACCAATACGGACATTATAGAAATGGAAAAGCCTATTGCTAATAAGATTGTGGTCGGGCGGCACTTCCGCTTTAGTTTCTGAAACATAGTAAACCTCTCTTTCATCTTTTCTCTATGACTACGCAACTTGCAATTCGTTACAAAAAAAGTGGCGCATTTTTTGTGCGCCACTTTCCGATCTTTTATATAAGCTGCTATTTGCTCCAAAGCAAAACGGAATTGTCAATTATTTTCTGCAAATCACCTATATCCATACTTTCTATCCCGGTATAGTCCCCTGTATAGTAAAACACGCGATCAATGTGTTCTGCGCCCTTATCGGCAGCGCATAGGACATACTCGGAGAATACATCATCATTCGTAATAATGTCGTCCCATTTTGTTCCCGACAGATAGAAAAACAAATAGGTGTCCGTTTGTCCGTTATTTTCGATTTCCACTTGTTTTATTTTAAGGTAATTCGCTTGATTGCTCTGTAATCTGCCGATCAAGCTGTCGTCTACCATTGATACAGAGATATTGTCCTCATAGGAAATTACCTGCTCGGATTTTTTCAAAAGGCCAACAGTCGAAAATGATATAACCGCAAATATAGCAAATGCAAGTACAACGACTAATATCTGCTTCTTTCGCATTCTTCTTTTTATTGAACGAAAAGACGCGGCTTTTTTCATCTCTAACTCGGCATTTTGCGGAACAGTAAAGATTTCATCTGCTTCACAAAGGGAATTGTAGTAGTCCTTACAAGAAGAACATTCCGACAAATGATTTTCAATAATTTTGCTGCTTTCTTCGCTACAAACCCCGTCATGGTATAGGGGCAACAAGTCCTGTATCAAACTACAAGGATATTTCATTTTATGCCCTCCTTAATCTTTAATTTTGCTCTATGATAAGTCACCCTCGCCCAGCTTTCAGATTTTCCAAAAAGGCTTCCGATCTCCGCAAAGGAGAGTTCACCAAAAGTACGCATCCAAAATACCTCTTTGTAGGGGTCGTCTAACCGATGAAGCAATTTGTGAAGTTCAAAAGCGGTTTCTTTATTGAGTAGTTTTTGCTCTATGCTTTCAGTAACCGGGATAGTATCTAATGGATAATCAACTTGTCTTTGCTGTCGTTTAGCCGCTGTATAAAATGTATTTTTTGCGATCTGACAGAGCCAAACGCTTAATTTACATTCTCCACGAAAACTTCCAATGCTTTTGAGCGCCTTAAAGAAAGCCTCTTGAGTGAGTTCCTCTGCCCATGCCTCGTCTTTGCAAAGGGAAAGTGTATATTGAAATACTGTATCAAAGTATTCCGAATATATCTTTTCAAAGTCTTTCACTCCAACACCTCGCTTTCTTTCATCTTTCCGATAGTTCTATTTTTTGAACAGGATAAAGCCTGTTATAATTGCAAATAGAATATCCGCTATTCTGATTTTGTCAAACAGTACGATTGAAGCCGCGAGCATTACTATAATAACGCCAATAGAAATTATCTTTGAAATCCAGCTTTTTCCTTTTGCGTACCAAACACAAAATCCCATAAGCGGAGAAAATAAAGCAAATATTGTCCACCCATAAACAAAGGTGAGTGAATAAACGCTTGCCGTCATTTCTGCCGTTATGTAATAG